>NZ_JAKEIO010000035.1 GCF_021474405.1 [Streptosporangium] indianense | reverse complement strand
GCCTGGGCGGCGTGGCACATGGCTCTCCGGCCCGACCCGCGCCGCCCACGGTCCCGGCGCGGCGAGGCGGGGCGGGGCGGGGCGTGAGGCTCGGCGCCCGGCCTGGGCCCGTCAGTCCTCGAAGCCCTCTGCCGCTCGCTTCTCGCGCAGGTCCATGATCGCGCGGCGGCGGGCCAGGCGGTGGGTGCGGCGGATCTGGGCCTCCTGGTAGCGGCGCTTGTCCCGCTCCGTCTCCGGCAGGACCGGCGGGACCCGGCGGGGCTTGCCGTCGGCGTCGACCGCGGCGAAGACGAGGTACGCGGAGCCGACCTGCGTGGCCGGGGCGGACTCGTTCCAGCGTTCGGCCAGGACCCGGACACCGACCTCCATGGACGTCCGGCCGGTCCAGTTGACCTGCGCCTTCACGTGCACCAGGTCGCCGACACGCACCGGCTCCAAGAACGCCATCTCGTCCATGGACGCGGTGACCGCCGGACCGCCGGAGTGCCGCCCGGCCACGGCCCCCGCCGCGTCGTCGACCAGCTTCATGATCACCCCACCGTGCACGGTCCCCAGAAGGTTCGTGTCGTTGTGGGTCATGATGTGGCTGAGGGTGGTGCGGGACGCCGAAGTCGGCTTGCCCGGGATGTCCGGACTACCGGAATCCGCAGCTGGGGCCTGGTCTGTCATGGCCCCCACCTTATGCCGAGCCCGCGCGTGGGGGTTTTGTGTCAGCTTCGCCACAGCCGTGCTCTGATTTTCCGACGACTCTTGTATGGCGCACCACCGGGACCTGCACACTGGGGCGCATGAATGACTGGCCCGAGGGATTCTCCGCCGACAACCGCGGCAACCGCTACGGACGCGGCAGCTCGAGCGCACAGCCCGAGAGCGCCCGTGTCATGCGGCAGGTCCGCCGCGGCCCGGCGGCATCGCCCGGGCAGGCGGCATACGGCGGCGCCCCGCCGTACGGCGGCGGCGTGCCGCAGCAGCCGTCCTACGTGGACGGCGGCGGCCACGGCCCCGGTGACGGATACGACAGCGGCTACAACACCGGCCAGGTGTACGGCTCCCCCGGTTGCCGGGGCCCCGGTGGCCCGGGCGACGGCATGTACGAGCCGCGTCCCGCGCCGAACTGGCGCCGCCGCATCAAGGTGACGACCATCACGCTGGTGACCCTGCTGGTGGTCACGAGCGTCGGCACGTACTTCTGGGCCGACTCCAAACTCAACCGCGACGTCGACCTGTCGAAGGTCATCGACCGGCCGGAGGGGGGCGAGGGCACGAACTTCCTGATCGTCGGCTCCGACAGCCGCAAGGGCATGTCGGCCGAGGAGAAGAAGAAGCTGCACACCGGCTCCGCCGAGGGCAAGCGCACGGACTCGATGATGATCCTGCACACCGGCGACGGCGCCCCGACACTGATCTCGCTGCCCCGCGACTCGAACGTCACCATCCCCTCGTACAAGGGCTCCGAGTCCGGCAAGCTCTACCCGGCCACGGGCCGCCAGACGAAGCTGAACGCCGCCTACGCCGAGGACGGCCCGGAGCTGCTGGTCCGCACCGTGGAGGCCAACACGGGCCTGCACATCGACCACTACGTGGAGATCGGCTTCGCCGGCTTCGCGAACATCGTGGACGCGGTCGGCGGCGTGGAGATGGACATCCCGCAGGACATCAAGGACACCAAGTCGGGCGCCGACTTCAAGAAGGGCAAGCAGACGCTCAACGGCGAGCAGGCCCTCGCCTTCGTCCGCACCCGCTACGCGCTCGCCGGCTCCGACCTGGACCGCACGAAGAACCAGCAGAAGTTCCTCTCGGCCCTGGCCAACCAGGTCGCCACCCCGGGCACGGTCCTGAACCCCTTCAAGCTGTACCCGACCATGAGCGCCGGCCTCGACACCCTCGTGGTCGACAAGGACATGAGCCTGTTCGACCTGGCGTCCATGTTCTGGGCGATGAAGGGCGTCAGCGGCGGCGAGGGCAAGTCGATGAACATGCCGATCTCCGGCAACACCCCCAACGGCAACCTCCAGTGGGACTCCGCGAAGGTGAAGACGCTGGTGAGCCAGCTGAAGAACGACGAGAAGGTCACCGTCTCCGGCAACTGAGCGGGCAGGCGAGGCGAAGGGGGCACCCGGGCGGGTGCCCCCTTCGCCGTGCGGCGGTTCTCACATCGAGGCGCCCGCCATGGAGCGGCACGACTCGGCGCAGCGGTGACAGGCCTCGGCGCAGCGCATCATCTGCGCGTCCTCCGGCATGGACATACACGCCTCGGCGCACATGTCACAGGCCCGGGCACACATCGCGCACATCTCGGCCATCAGGGGCGAACGACGCATCATCATGTCGGCGCACATGCGCGTCATCTCGGCACAGTCCATGACCGCGCGCATGATCTGCATCTGGGCCTGGCCGCCCATCTGCAGGCAGGAGCTCATGGTCTCCTCGCACACGCTGTGGCAGGTCATGCAGGTCTGGACGCAGTCCTGCATCTCCTTGCTGAGCGGGGTGGTGGTAGCGGGCTGCTGGGTCATGACGTCCTCCCAGGGGGTGGCGGGAGCCGCGGATCGACGCCCGCACCTCTCGTCCTACGCCTTCGGCCCCATGAGCACCACAGGGCGGGGCCTCCCGGCTGTGACCGGCTCCGCCTGTGAGGCACGACTCAGCGGGCTCTGCGTGAAAGCGCCGGCAGCGGCAAAAAGGGTTTCCAGGCGTGCCGGGGCCCGGCACGGCGAGGGCGGGGCGGCGAGCAACCGTGCAGGGGGGAGACCCACACATGACACAGCAGACGTACGACGAGCGGCGGGCGCAGGAGCCGGAGCGCGAGCCGAAGGCCAGAGGGCCGGAGGAACAGAAGCTGCGGCTGCGCAGACGGCTGGAGCGGCTGATCGGCATCGCCGCGACCGAGGGCAACGAACTGGTGCCGCTGCGCAACGGCGACGAGATCTTCCCCGCCATGCTGGCCGCCATCCGGGCCGCCGAGCACACCGTCGACATGATGACGTTCGTGTACTGGCGCGGTGACGTCGCCCACGAGTTCGCCGCCGCCCTGGCGGAGCGGGCCCGGGCGGGTGTCCGGGTGCGGCTGCTGCTGGACGGGTTCGGCGCCAAGGAGATAGAGCAGGACCTGCTGGACGCCATGGACGAGGCAGGCGTCCAGGTGGCCTGGTTCCGCAGACCCACGCGCCAGTCCCCGATGCGGCAGAACCACCGCTGCCACCGCAAGGTGCTGGTCACCGACGAGCACACGGCCTTCACCGGCGGCGTGGGCATCGCGCAGGAGTGGTGCGGCTCCGCGCGGAACCCGGACGAGTGGCGCGACACCCACGTACAGGTCCGCGGGCCCGCCGTGGACGGCATCGCCGCGGCCTTCGCCCAGAACTGGGCCGAGTGCCACGACGACCTCTACGACGAGCACGACCGCTTCACCGCCCAGGAGCAGCCGGGACAGGCCACGGTCCAGGTCGTGCGGGGCTCGGCCTCCTTCGGCTGGCAGGACATGCAGACGATCCTGCGGGTCCTGATCACCTCGGCGCAGGAGCGCCTGCGGCTGGCCACGGCCTACTTCGCCCCGGACGCCTACTTCGTCGACCTGCTGGCGGCGGCGGCCCGGCGCGGGGTGACGGTAGAGATCCTGCTGCCCGGACCCCACACCGACCAGCGGGCCTGTCTGCTGGCCGGGCGGCAGCACTACCAGACGCTCGTCGACGCGGGTGTGGAGGTGCGGGAGTACCAGCCGACGATGCTCCACACGAAGATCATGACGGTGGACGGGGTCTGTTCCCTCATCGGCTCCACGAACTTCAACCGCCGCTCCATGGAGCACGACGAGGAGGTCGTCCTGGCGGTCCTCGACGAGGACTTCACCGCCCGGCTCGACGCCGACTTCGAGGCCGACCGCGAGCGCAGTGAGCCCATCGACGCCACCCGCTGGAAGCGCCGCCCCTTCACCGAGCGCCTGGCCGAGGCGGCGGTCACCCCGATCCGGCGGTTCCTGTGAGCGCATCCGGGGGCCGGTGGTGCCCGGCCCCCGGGGGACGGGTCACGGCAGGTTGCGCGCCATGACGATGCGCTGGACCTGATTCGTGCCTTCATAAATCTGCGTGATCTTGGCGTCGCGCATCATGCGCTCCACCGGGTAGTCGCGCGTGTAGCCGTAGCCGCCGAGGAGCTGGACGGCGTCGGTGGTGACCTCCATCGCCACGTCCGAGGCGAAGCACTTGGCGGCGGCGCCCAGGTAGGTGAGGTCGGCGTCGACGCGCTGGGAGGCGGCGGCGGCCTGGTAGGTCAGGGCGCGGGCGGCCGAGATCTTCATGGACATGTCGGCGAGCATGAACTGGATGCCCTGGAAGTCGGCGATCGGCTTGCCGAACTGCTTGCGCTCCTGGACGTAGCCCTTGGCGTAGTCGAGGGCGCCCTGGGCGATGCCGAGCGCCTGCGCGGCGATGGTGATGCGGGTGTGGTCCAGGGTCTTCATCGCCGTGGCGAAGCCGGTGCCCTCCTCGCCGATCATGCGGTCGGCGGGGATGCGGACGTTGTCGAGGTACACCTCGCGGGTCGGGGAGCCCTTGATGCCGAGCTTCTTCTCGGGGGCGCCGAAGGAGACGCCCTCGTCCGACTTCTCGACGACGAAGGCCGAGATGCCCTTGGAGCGCTTGGCCGGGTCGGTGACGGCCATCACCGTGTAGTACTCGGACTCGCCGGCGTTGGTGATCCAGCGCTTCACGCCGTTGAGGACCCAGTAGTCGCCGTCGCGGACGGCCTTGGTCTTCATGCCGGCGGCGTCGGAGCCGGCGTCCGGCTCGGAGAGGCAGTAGGAGAACATGCCCTCGCCCTTGGCCAGCGGGGTCATGTACTTCTTCTTCAGGTCCTCGGAGCCGGAGAGGATCACCGGGAGCGAGCCCAGCTTGTTCACCGCGGGGATGAGGGAGGAGGAGGCGCACACGCGGGCGACCTCCTCGATCACTATGACGGTGGCGAGCGCGTCCGCGCCGGAGCCGCCGTACTCCTCGGGTACGTGCACGGCGTGCAGGTCGTTCGCGACGAGCGCCTGGAGGGCCTCGCGGGGGAAGCGGGCCTCCTCGTCCACCGCAGCGGCGTGCGGCGCGATCTTCGCCTCGGCCAGCGAGCGGACGGCGTCACGGAGCATGTCGTGCTCCTCGGACGGGCGGTACAGGTCGAAGTCAGCCGATCCGGCCAAGGTCTCTCACGCTCCAAAACGCTGCGATGGTGGCGCTAACTACCGTTAAGTAATCAAAAGTTTATGGGGTCGCCCACCCGAGTGATACGTGAGCTAGGCGACAGCGGAGAAGTTGCCCGTGAAGGCGCCCCGTCATGCCCCGGCTATGCTCGGGCGCGCACCGCATGCCGTAGACCCCTGGAGCACCCCATGGCCCTGAAGATCACCGTGATCGGCACCGGTTATCTCGGCGCGACACACGCGGCGGCCATGGCCGAGCTGGGCTTCGAGGTGCTCGCCCTCGACGTCGTGCGCGAGAAGATCGAGAAGCTGGAGCGCGCCGAGGCCCCGATGTACGAGCCGGGTCTCGAGGAGCTGCTGCGCAAGCACGTCGCCGGCATCGAGGGCTCCAGCGGCCGGCTGCGCTTCACCCAGGACTGGGCCGAGGTCGGCGCGTTCGGCGATGTGCACTTCGTCTGTGTGAACACCCCGCAGCGGCACGGCGAGTACGCCTGCGACATGAGTTACGTCGACTCCGCGATCGCTTCGCTCGCGCCGCATCTGCACGGCCCGGCGTTGGTGGTCGGCAAGTCGACCGTGCCGGTCGGCTCCGCGGACCGCCTCGCGGCCTACCTGGCCGCGCACGCGCCCGCCGGTCAGGACGCCGAGCTGGCATGGAACCCGGAGTTCCTGCGCGAGGGCTTCGCCGTCGACGACACGCTGCACCCCGACCGTCTCGTGGTGGGCGTGCGCAGCGAGCGGGCCGAGAAGCTGCTGCGGGAGGTCTACGCGGCGCCGATCGCCGAGGGCTCGCCGTTCGTGGTGACGGACTTCCCGACCTCGGAGCTGGTGAAGACCTCCGCGAACTCCTTCCTCGCCACGAAGATCTCGTTCATCAACGCGATGGCGGAGGTCTGCGAGGCCGCGGGCGGGGACGTCGCCAAGCTGGCGGAGGCCATCGGCTACGACGACCGGATCGGCAAGAAGTTCCTGCGGGCCGGGATCGGTTTCGGCGGCGGGTGCCTGCCGAAGGACATCCGGGCGTTCATGGCGCGCGCGGGTGAGCTGGGCGCGGACCAGGCGCTGACGTTCCTGCGGGAGATCGACTCGATCAACATGCGCCAGCGGGGGCAGATGGTGGAGCTGGCCCGGCAGGCGCTGGGCGGCGGGCCGTTCCTGGGCAAGCGGGTGGCCGTGCTGGGCGCGACCTTCAAGCCCGACTCGGACGACGTCCGGGACTCCCCCGCGCTGAACGTGGCCGGGCAGATCCACCTCCAGGGCGGGCAGGTGACGGTCTACGACCCGAAGGGCATGGACAACGCCCGCGGGGTGTTCCCGACGCTCGGCTACGCCGACTCGGCGCTGGAGGCCGTGCGCGGTGCCGACATCGTGCTGCATCTGACGGAGTGGCGGGAGTTCCGGGAGCTGGACGCCGAGGCCCTCGGCGAGGTCGCGGCGGCGCGGGTCATCCTGGACGGGCGCAACGCCCTGGACCCGGAGCGCTGGCGCAAGGCCGGCTGGACGTACCGGGCGATGGGGCGGCCCAGGGCCTGAGTGGGGGAGACCTCACCGCGCGACGAAGGTGACGCCGGTTCGGCCGAGGCTCAGTCGGCCGAACCGGCGTCTTCGTGCATTCTGCCCCACCCGGACGGGCGGCGGGGCGGCTAGCGGGCTTCTGGGCGGAGCGGGCCGGGCGTCGCGACGCCGCGGAGAGCCGCCACAGGCCCGCTACGCCTCCTTGGCCCGGTAGCGGCGCATCTTCGCGCGCGCCCCGCAGACCTGCATGGAGCACCAGCGGCCGCGGCCGGCCGGGCTGCGGTCGTAGTAGGCCCAGTGGCAGTCGGCGGCCTCGCAGGCCTTGAGGCGGATCCAGGTGCCGGCGACCAGGGCCTCGGCGACGGCGGCGGCCACACGTGCGTGCAGGGAGCCGTCGCGGGCGGGGGCGAGGGCGGCCGAGCCGTCCGCCGCGTCGACGGTGACGAGGAGCGGGGCCTCGGCCAGGAGCTCGCCGAGCGGGACGACCGCGCGGTGCGGCGGGTGCCCGGCGTGGGCCAGGAGGATCGCGCGCAGCGACTCGCGCAGGGTGCGGGCCCGGTCGGCCTCGTCCGCGGTGATGCCGAGGCGCTCGCGGACCTCGGGCCTGTCCAGCGCGTCGGCGCCGGACTCGATGTCCAGCGTGTTCACCAGGGCCTCGACCAGGGCCAGGCCGCCGGGCGCGGGCGCTCTCTCCGTCATGGCTGGACCGTACCTCTCGCGCATCCCCTTGCGAGGTTACCGCCCATGGGGGAGCATGCAGTAACGGTTACTGGTTACCCGCCTTTGCGGGTAACGCCGACTTCGAGGAGGAAGTCATGGCTCTCGCCAAGCTGGGTGTCGTCGTCCTGGACTGTCCCGACCCGCGCGCACTGGCCGGTTTCTACGCCGAGGTGCTCGGCGGCACACCGACGGTGGAGACCGACGGGGAGGACGAGTGGGTCGACCTGAAGGTGCCGGGCGGCACCCCACTGGCCTTCCAGGCCTCGCCCGGGTACGTGGCGCCGCAGTGGCCGTCCGCCGACGGCTCGCAGCAGTTCCACCTCGACCTGGTGGTGGACGACCTGGACACGGCGGAGAAGGGCGTGCTGGCGCTCGGCGCGAAGCCGCTGGACGCCGACGACCGGGAGCGCACGTTCCGGGTTTACGCCGATCCGGCCGGGCACCCGTTCTGCCTCTGCGCCAGCTGATCTCTGGAGGCCCCATGTCCGGCGTGGCACGTTTGCGTTCCGTGGTCGTCGACTGCCCCGACCCCCGCGCGCTGGCCCGTTTCTACGCGCAGGTCGGTGGAGGAACTCCGGAGGACGACGACCCCGACTGGGTGGTGCTGCGCGTCCCCGGCGGTCCCCGGCTCGCCTTCCAGCGCTCCCCGGACCACACCCCGCCGGAGTGGCCGCGGGCCGACCGCAACGCCCAGCAGTTCCACCTGGACTTCGACGGCGGCTCGACGTGGGACGAGATCGACGCGGCCGAGGAGCGGGTGCTGGCGCTGGGCGCCCGGGTGCTGGACAAGGAGGACTACGAGAAGAAGGACTTCCGCGTCTACGCCGACCCGGCGGGACACCCGTTCTGCCTGTGCCGGATCGAACACGGCTGAGCCTCGGGGCCCGGCCGGACCGGCACGGCCGGGCCCGCGGCTACCCGTCCAGCTCCGAGATCGTCGCCGTCGACGGCTCCCGGCGCTGCTGGGCGGCCCGGGCCGTGAAGTCGGCGCCGCGCAGGACGCGCTGGACGTTGCCCCAGGTCAGCAGGGCCACGTCCGGCTCGTCCCAGCCGCGCCGCAGCAGCTCGGCCACCAGCCGCGGATAGCAGGAGGTGTCGCCGAGCTCCTGCGGGTGGGCGGCCCCGGAGTCGTACGTGCCGGACAGGCCGACGCAGTGGGCTCCGGCCACGGCACGGATGTGGTCGAGGTGGTCGGCGACGTCGCGCACGGTCGGGCCGGTCTGCTCGGCGGTCAGCGGCACCAGGCACAGCCCCTTGGCCGCGCCCAGCTCCGCCAGCAGGTCGTCGGGCAGGTTGGCGGGGTGGGGGCGCAGGCTCCGGGCCGCGGAGCGGCTGCACAGCACGGGTGCCCGGGAGAGGCTCAGGACCCGCCGCAGAGTCTGCGTTGAGGCACCCGAGAGGTCCGCGATGACGCCGAGGCGGTTCATCTCGCGCACGACCTCCTCGCCGAACCGGGTCAGTCCCTCCTCGCTCGCCCAGGACACCCCGGTCAGCGTCAGCACCCGCAGGCCGAGCAGGTGCAGCTGGCGCAGGATGCCGAGCGAGTCCCCCAGGGCCGGGGCTCCGGCGGGACCGAGGAGCACGGCGACCCGGCCGCGGTTGCGGGCGTCCGCGACCTGCCCGGCCGTGCAGGCCGGCCGCAGGCCCTCCTCGCAGGCCCGGGCGACGGTCTTCGCCAGGTCGAGCTGCTCCAGGGTGGCGCCCACGGCCCGGTCGCCGTCGAGGCCCTCGGGCAGGTGCAAGGACCAGAAGAGCGCGCCCACATGACCGCTGCGCAGCCGGGGCACGTCGGTGTCCACGGTGCTCTCGCCGTCCTCCAGGTCGTACCAGGGCAGGCGCTTGAGCGCCCAGGGCAGCCCGTTGTAGCCGTCGGCGACGGGGTGTGCCGCGAGGATGGCGCGGGCCCGGGTCATGGGCGCGTCGTCCGGGTCGGAGACGGGCTCGTAGGACTCCGCCGTGACGACGCCCTCGTCGGGGTACGGCTCGGTCCGCTCGTCGAACTCGCCGGCGGCCGCGGCGTCGGTACGCAGGTCGTCCTGGAGGTCTGCCATGGCGGCTCCGTACGGTCGTTCGTGAGGTACGGTCACCGTCGCACGGAGCGGGACGTGGTTCCTGGTGGGCGGGGCGTTCGGAGTACGACGCGGGCCTCGTCGGCGGGGCGACCGGCTACACCGGCTACCCCGCCCTCGACGCTCAGCCGGCGGGTGTGTCCAGGGACCCGATCGTGGCGTTGGACGGCGAGCGCGTCGCCTGGAGACCCCGGGCCACGTCCTCCGCCGCGTCCAGCACCCGGACTGCGTTCTTCCAGGTCAGCTTGGCCAGGTCGGCCTTCGACCAGCCGCGGTCGAGCAGCTCCGCGAGGAGGTTCGGGTAGCCGGAGACGTCGGCGAGGCCGTCGGGGGTGAAGGCCGTGCCGTCGTAGTCGCCGCCGATGCCGAGGTGGTCGATGCCGGCCGCCTCGCGCATGTGGTCCAGGTGGTCGGCGACCGTCGACACCGTCGCGACCGGGCGCGGGTGCCGCTCCTCGAAGGCGCGGTGCACCTTCATGGCCTCCGCGGTGGTGTCGAGGGGGTGGAAGCCGTGGACGCGCATGTTCTCGTCGGCCGCCGCGGTCCAGTCGACGGCCGCCTGGAGCACGAACTTCGGCACGAACGTCACCATCGCCATGCCGCCGTTGGCGGGCAGCCGCTCCAGGACGTCGTCGGGGACGTTGCGCGGGTGGTCGCAGACGGCCCGGGCGGAGGAGTGGGAGAAGATCACCGGAGCGGAGCTCGCGTCGAGCGCGTCCCGCATGGTCGTCGCCGCCACGTGGGAGAGGTCGACGAGCATGCCGAGCCGGTTCATCTCCCGGACGACCTCGCGGCCGAACGCGGTCAGGCCGCCGGCCCTCGGTTGGTCGGTCGCGGAGTCCGCCCAGTCGACATTGTCGTTGTGGGTGAGGGTCATGTACCGCACGCCGAGGCCGTACAGGCCGCGCAGGGTGCCCAGGGAGTTGGCGATGGAGTGGCCGCCCTCCGCCCCCATGAGCGAGGCGATACGTCCCTCCCCGCGCGCGGCCTCCATGTCGGCGGCGGTGAGCGCGGGGCGCAGGTCCTCGGGGTGGCGGGTCAGCAACTGCCGTACGCAGTCGATCTGTTCGAGGGTGGCGGCCACCGGGTCGGGCGCGTCCGTGCGGACGTACACCGACCAGTACTGGGCGCCGACCCCGCCCGCGCGCAGCCGGGGGATGTCGGTATGCAGATGGGCGCTCTGGTCGGTGGCGATGTCACGGGCGTCGAGGTCGTAGCGGACCTGTTCGCGCAGCGCCCAGGGCAGGTCGTTGTGGCCGTCGACGACCGGGAACTCGCGCAGGAGCTCCCGGACCGCCTCCTGGGACGTCACCGCCGTCACTTCCTCGCGCCGAAGCCGAAGCCGCCCGCGCCCTCGACCTTGGAGCGCAACCGCTTGCCCTTCTCGGTGGCCTGGTCGTTCAGCTCCTGCTGGAAGTCGCGCATCCGGCCGCGCAGTTCCTCGTCGTGCGCGGCGAGGATGCGGGCCGCGAGCAGCCCGGCGTTGCGGGCGCCGGCGACGGAGACCGTGGCGACCGGGACACCGGCCGGCATCTGCACGATCGACAGGAGGCTGTCCATGCCGTCGAGGTACTTCAGCGGCACCGGCACGCCGATGACCGGCAGCGGGGTCACGGAGGCGAGCATGCCGGGCAGGTGGGCGGCGCCGCCCGCACCGGCGATGATCACCTTGAGCCCGCGGGCGTCGGCCTGCTCGCCGTAGGCGACCATCTCGCGCGGCATGCGGTGCGCGGAGACGACGTCGACCTCGTAGGCGATCTCGAACTCGTCGAGGGCCTTGGCGGCGGCCTCCATGACGGGCCAGTCGGAGTCCGACCCCATGACGATGCCAACAACAGGGCTCATTCGGTGATGGTGCCTCTCAGGTAGCCGGCTGCGTGACGCGCGCGCTCCAGCACGTCGTCCAGGTCGTCGCCGTAGGTGTTGACGTGTCCGACCTTGCGGCCGGGCTTCACGTCCTTGCCGTACATGTGGATCTTGAGCTGGGGGTCGCGGGCCATGCAGTGCAGGTACGCGGAGTACATGTCCGGGAAGTCGCCGCCGAGGACGTTGACCATCACGGTCCACTTCGCGCGCGGGCGCGGGTCGCCCAGGGGCAGGTCCAGGACCGCGCGGACATGGTTGGCGAACTGGCTGGTGACGGCACCGTCCATGGACCAGTGGCCGGAGTTGTGCGGGCGCATCGCCAGTTCGTTGACGAGGATGCGGCCGTCGCGGGTCTGGAACAGCTCGACCGCGAGGTGCCCGACGACGCCGAGCTCCTTGGCGATGTTCAGCGCCATCTCGGAGGCCTCCAGGGCGAGGGCCTCGTCGAGGTCGGGCGCGGGGGCGACGACCGTGTCGCAGACGCCGTTCACCTGCTGCGACTCCACCACCGGGTAGGCCACGGCCTGGCCGTGCGGCGAGCGGACGACGTTGGCGGCCAGCTCACGGACGTAGTCGACCTTCTCCTCGGCGAGCACGGGGACACCGGCCTTGAACGGGTCGGCGGCCTCCTCGACGGAGTCGACGACCCACACGCCCTTGCCGTCGTAGCCGCCGCGGACGGTCTTGAGGACGACCGGGAATCCCTCACCCTCGGCCGCGAAGGCGGCCACGTCCTGCGGGTCGCTCACGATCCGGTGCCGGGGGCACGGCACGCCGATCGCGTCGAGCTTCGCGCGCATCACCCCCTTGTCCTGGGCGTGCACGAGCGCGTCCGGGCCGGGGCGGACGGGGATGCCGTCCGCTTCGAGGGCCCTGAGGTGCTCGGTGGGTACGTGTTCGTGATCGAAGGTGATCACATCGCACCCCCGGGCGAACTCGCGCAGCGTGTCGAGGTCGCGATAGTCGCCGATGACGACATCGCTCACGACCTGCGCAGCGGAGTCCTGCGGGGTGTCACTGAGGAGCTTGAACCTGATGCCCAGCGGGATGCCCGCCTCGTGTGTCATACGAGCGAGCTGGCCACCGCCGACCATGCCGACTACCGGGAACGTCACGCCCCCAGGGTATCGGCCGCGCCAGGGTGGCCGGTTTCCTGTCCCCCACCTGCCCCGCCCGGAGCATCTCCGGGCGTCGACCGGTATCCGCAGGAAGATCGCACGGGAGGGTGGTTAGCATGGCTGGATCGACGCCGACGAACGGACGGGGGCCTGCACGACCATGGGACATGGTGCCTCCCGGCTCCGACGGGTCGTACGCGAAGTCGCCAAGTTCGGCGCGGTGGGCGGTGCCGGGGTGCTGGTCAACCTCGCCGTCTTCAACCTCGTACGCCACACCACCGACCTCCAGGTGGTCCGGGCGAGCGTCATCGCGACCGTCGTCGCGATCGTGTTCAACTACGTCGGCTTCCGCTACTTCACGTACCGCGACCGCGACAAGAGCCGCCGTACGCGTGAGATGACTCTCTTCCTGCTGTTCAGCGCGATCGGCCTGGTCATCGAGAACGGCGTCCTGTACGCGGCCACGTACGGCTTCGGCTGGAACACCCCGCTCCAGAACAACGTCTTCAAGTTCCTGGGCATCGGCATCGCGACCCTGTTCCGCTTCTGGTCCTACCGCTCCTGGGTCTTCCGCGCGCTGCCCGCCCGCGAGCCCGCACCGGACCGGGCCCCGCGGTCGGAGCCCGCCGCCCTCCCGAAGACCAGGCAGCAGGTGCCGTAGCCCGCACGCGGCGCGACACGGTCTAGCGGACCGTCGGCTCCCCGTCGTCGTCCGCGGGCTTCTGCAGCGGGGTGCGGGACAGGAACAGGCCGAAGACCGGGGGCTTGGTCTGGAGCATCTCCAGACGGCCGCCGTCGGCCTCCGCGAGGTCGCGGGCGACCGCCAGGCCGATGCCGGTGGAGTTGCGGCCGCTGATCGCCCTTTCGAAGATGCGGGCGCCCAGGTCGGCGGGGATGCCGGGCCCCTCGTCGGTGACCTCGATGACCGCCTGGTTGCCGGTGACGCGGGTGCGCAGGGCGACCGTGCCGCCGCCGTGCATGAGGGAGTTCTCGATCAGGGCGGCCAGGACCTGCGCGACCGCGCCGGGTGTGCCGACCGCCCGCAGATGCCGCTTGCCGGAGCTGACGATCGCCCGGCCCGCGCTGCGGTACGCCGGCCGCCACTCGGCGAGCTGCTGCTGGATGACCTCGTCGAGGTCGAAGGAGACGGCGGAGCCGGTGCGCGGATCGCGGGAGTTCGTCAGCAGCCGCTCCACGACGTCCGTGAGCCGCTCGACCTGCGTCAGCGCGATCGTCGCCTCCTCCTTCACCGTGTCCGGGTCGTCGGTGAGGGTGATCTCCTCCAGCCGCATCGACAGCGCCGTGAGCGGGGTGCGCAGCTGGTGGGAGGCGTCCGCGGCCAGCCGGCGTTCGGCGGTCAGCATGCGGGCGATGCGCTCGGCGGAGCCGTCCAGCACGTCCGCCACCCGGTCCAGCTCGGGCACCCCGTACCGCTTGTGCCGGGGCCGCGGGTCGCCCGAGCCGAGCCGCTCGGCCGTCTCCGCGAGGTCGGTCAGCGGGGACGCCAGCCGGTTCGCCTGGCGGACGGCCAGCAGGACCGCTGCCACCACCGCCAGCAGCGCGACCAGCCCGATGATCAGCAGCGTCCGGCCGACCTCACGGGTGACCGAGGAGCGCGGTTCCTGGACGGTGACCGTCTCGCCCTCCTCGCCGGGCGCGGTCGCGCTGATGACGTCACCGTCCGGCCTGTCGCCGACCTCGATGGGCGCCTCGCCGGGGATGCGGATCATCGCGTAGTAGCGGTCCTGCGTGACCTGCTCGCGCAGCACCTCCGCGTCGACCTGCTGGGCACCGAAGAGCCGGCTGTCGACGATGCTGGCCAGCCGGACCGCCTCGGACTCGACCCGCTCCTGGGCGCTGTTGCTGATCGTCCGGGTCTCGACGATGACGAGGGAGACGCCGAAGACGGCGATCACGACGAGCACCACGGCGAGCGTGGACTGGATCAGTCGGCGACGCATGTCCTGTTACCCGAGCCCGCCTCGCGGCTCAGCTCTTCTCGAAACGGAAACCCACACCGCGCACGGTGGCGATGTAGCGGGGGTTGGCCGCGTCGTCGCCGAGCTTCTTGCGCAGCCAGGAGATGTGCATGTCGAGGGTCTTGGTCGACGACCACCACGTCGTGTCCCAGACCTCGCGCATCAGCTGGTCGCGGGTGACGACCCGGCCCGCGTCGCGCACCAGCACCCGCAGCAGGTCGAACTCCTTGGCGGTGAGCTGGAGCTCCTCCTCGCCCATCCAGGCGCGGTGCGACTCGACGTCGATGCGCACGCCGTGCGTGGCGGGCGGCTGCTGCGGCTCGGAGGCACCGCGCCGGAGCAGCGCCCGCACCCGGGCGAGCAGCTCGGCGAGCCGGAACGGCTTGGTGACGTAGTCGTCGGCGCCCGCGTCGAGCCCGACGACGGTGTCCACCTCGTCTGCGCGCGCGGTCAGGATGAGGATCGGGATGGCGTGCCCCTCGCCCCGCAGGCGGCGGGCCACCTCCAGACCGTCCATGCCGGGCAGCCCGAGGTCGAGCACGACCAGGTCCACGCCACCCTGCAGTCCGGCGTCGAGAGCGGTGGGCCCGTCCTCACGGACCTCGACCTCGTAGCCCTCCCGGCGCAGAGCACGGGCCAGCGGCTCCGAGATGGACGCATCGTCCTCGGCGAGCAGTACACGGGTCATGAGGTGATGGTAGACCGGCGACGCCCTGAGCTGGGGTGTGACCGGAGTCCTTGATTCTTACCGTCGGCAGAGGCGGCTCTTACGTGTCACGTGTATGGATACAGACCTCTGCCTCCGGGGTGGGATCCTGGTAAGGACCTTGGAAACGGGCGTGCGGTTCCGTTGTAGCCTGTGATCCGTGTCTCAAGTCCTTCCATATGGGTCGGTGTCCTGCCGTATGGTGAATCAACGCCTGTAGCACCGCGGCGACCTTCGGAGGCTTTTGCCCTGGAGGTCTCTTTTGTGTGCGGGCCGGTTCCCGCCGGCCCCCGATGTGTAACGACCTGTGGCCGGGCCTCATACGTGTGGTGACGCGCGTAGAGGCGTGGATCCCGGTGGCGACCGCCCACCGCTTCGTGACCCGGAGCGAACCCCCGTAGGCGTCGGGCGGACGGCCGTACCCGCCGGTGCCGGCAGCCCCCACCGGGCGCACCACCGCTGCTCGCGGGGCGCGTCCCGAGCAGCAAGGAACGACCATGGCGTCCAGCCTGACGAAGGACTCGGCCCGACCGGTAACCCCCGGTTCCGAGAAGACCTTCTTCGGCCACCCCCGCGGACTGGCCACTCTGTTCATGACCGAGATGTGGGAGCGCTTCTCCTACTACGGCATGAGGGCCCTGCTCCCGCTGTACCTGGTGGCCCCGGGTGGCCTGCATCTGCCCGCGGGCACGGCGACGGCGATCTACGCCGTGTACGTGTCGCTGGTGTACCTGCTCACCCTGCCCGGCGGCTGGTTCGCCGACCGTGTGCTCGGCCCCCGCAAGACGGTCGCCGCCGCCGGCGTGGTCATCATGATCGGCCACCTGTGCCTGGCGCTGCCCGCCGCCGCGAGCTTCTACGTCGGCCTGGGTCTGGTCGCCGTCGGCTCCGGTCTGCTGAAGGCCAACATCTCCACGATGGTCGGCCACCTCTACGACGGCCCGGAGGACCCGCGCCGCGACGGTGGCTTCACGGTCTTCTACATCGGCATCAACCTCGGCGCCTTCATCGCGCCGCTGGTCATCGGCACCGTCGGTGAGAACGTCAACTGGCACCTGGGCTTCGCCCTGGCCGCGCTCGGCATGGCACTGGGCCTCGTCCAGTTCCTGCTCGGCAGCCGCCACCTGGACGCGAAGAGCAACGTGGTCCCGACCCCGCTGACGCCCGCCGAGAAGGCGTCCACCCTGCGCAAGGGCCTGATCTGGCTGGCCATCGCCGTGGTCTTCTACGGCCTCGTCGGCGGCACCGGCCACTTCACCCTCAACTGGGCGCTGATCCCGCTCACGCTCCTCGGCCTGATCGTGCCGATCCTGGTCATCTCGCGCATCATGCGCGACAAGGACCTGGACTCCGGCGAGCGGTCGAAGGTGTCGGCGTACATCTGGTTCTTCGTCGCCGCCGCCGTGTTCTGGATGATCTACGACCAGGGCGGCTCGACCCTGTCGCTCTTCGCCAGCGACAAGGCCGACAACACCGTCTTCGGCTGGGAGTTCCCGGTCTCCTGGTACCAGTCGGTCAACCCGGTCCTGATCATGGCCCTGGCACCCGTGTTCGCCTGGCTGTGGCTGTGGCTGAACCGGCGCGGCAAGGAGCCGAGCACCATCGTGAAGTTCGCCTCCGGTCTGGTGCTGGTGGGTGCGTCCTTCTTCCTCTTCCTCGCCCCGCTGTCGATCGCCGAGGGCGGTCACAAGGCCGCGGCGATGTGGCTGGTCGCGATCTACTTCGTGCAGACCGTCGGCGAGCTGACGCTGTCCCCGGTGGGTCTGTCCGTGACGACGAAGATGGCGCCGGCGAAGTACGCCTCGCAGATGATGGGCGTCTGGTTCCTCGCGGTCACCGCGGGCGACTCCGTCACCGCGCTGCTGTCGAACCCGGCCGTCGGCGGGGTCAACCTCGACAAGACGGGCTTCGTGGCGCTGGAGGCGGCGCTCGCCGTGGTCGCCGGCTTCGCGGTGTACATGTACCGCAAGAAGGTCAAGGCCATGATGGGCGACGTCCGCTGATCACCGCCGCCTGACTCCTGGAGGAGGGCCGTCGCACCCCGGTGCGGCGGCCCTTCCTCATGTCCCGGACGATCGCGGAGGGTCGGCGTCCGGGGCGAACCAGGGCTCGGCGGAGGCCCGGCGGGCCACCGGCATCCGCACCCGGCGGGCCGGGCGGGCCGCGTGGCCGGGACGGCGGGGCCGTACGTGGTCGATCACAGCCAGCCCCGCGCGGAACAGCGCCGCCGGTACGACCAGCAGGACGAGGCCCCAGAACAGGGTCACGCCCCAGGGGCGGCCCACGCCCCAGGGGTGCTCGGCGAGCACCTTGCCGCCGTACTTCAGGGACACCGTGTAGTCGCCGTGCGCCCCGGCCCCGAGTTCCACGGGCAGCTCGATGTGGGCCGTGCCGCCGGGCCGGATCGTGCCGCGCCAGCGCTGGTCCTGCCACTCGGGGGCGTACACACCGTGCGCGGTGCCGACCTGGAAGACCGGGTTCTTCACCGGGGACGTGCCGACGTTGCCGACGGTGACCACGAGGGTCCGGGCAGGCGGGGAGCCGAACCACGTGAGCAGGCCGCCGGAGCCGCGCAGCCGCGTGTCGGCGAGCAGGGACAGCCGTCCGCCGGCCGCTTCCGCGGGGAGCGGCTCGACCGCGTGGCCGGCGACCTGAAGGGCCGCGTCGGCCTCGGCGGCGGCTCCCGTCACGGTCGCCACGTGCACCACGCAGGGGCACGGCACGGGCGGCTCCACGACGGGCAGTGCGCGGCGGAAACGCCCGTCGGCGCCGGTGGTGACGGCCCGGCCGTCGGCGTTGGCGCAGGTGTTGGTGCCGCCGGTCACCCCCCGCTTCGGCTCGGCCTGCCCGCACACGAGCAGGGTCAGCAGGGTCCGGGGCCGCCAGCCGCTGCCGCGGACGGTGACCGAACCGCCCGTGCCCGCCTGGGTCTTGGACAGCTCGACGACGGGCCGGTCCACGGCCCCGGCGGGCCCGGAACCCCCGAGGACCAGCAGCAGCGCCAGCAGAAACGGCAGTGCGAGACGGACGGAGGGAAGAGAGGGATTCGGGACGCGGACGGCGAGCGGCATGGGCGGCTCCAGCGGTCGTGCGCTCGGCGGTGTGCGTGCCGGAAGGGGCGCTTCCGTGGCGGCTTTGGCGGTCACGCGCTCGGCTGTGTGCCTGCCAGGAGGGGCGCGCGTTCCTGTCAACGGCCGGCCTGCGTCGCCCGGTGACGCCGGGTCAGCCACAGAGTGCCCGCCGCTCCGGCGAGCAGGACCGTGCCGCCGAGGGTGCCGAGAGCGATGGCCGAGTCCTCCGGGCCGGTCTGCGGAAGGCCGCCGCCGGTGTCCGCGCCGGAACCGCCGCTGCCGCCGCCCGGGGCGGATCCCGAGGTGCCGCCGCCGCTCGCGGCCGTGACGTCGAGGGTGAGGGACGGGCCCGGATCGTTCGTCGGGGTGCAGGTGGTCGTCGTGCCGAGCGCCTTGATGGTGAGCACGCCGGCCGTGAAGGTGACCTCGCCGCTCTTCTTCGGCACGTAGGTGCCGCTCAGGTCGCTGATCTTGATGGGCGTGTTGGCCGGGATCGCGGCGTCGTTGGCGGGGCCGGTGACCGAGAGTGTGCCGCTGTCGGCGCCGCCCAGGGCGATGGTGGCGCTCGGGGTCATCGCGCCCTTGCCCAGTTCGACCGGGCTGGAGGAGACGCCCTTCTGCCAGGACATGGTGATCCGGTAGCCGTCGCCGCGCTTGGTGCTCTTGATGTCGATGGGGGAGACGGCACTCTTGTCGCCGATCGGCGTCTTGCACTGGTAGTTCACGTCGACGACCTCGGCCCGGGCGACGGGGGCGGCCATCCACACCGCCGAGCCGGCCAGGGCCGCGGCGGACGCGAGCGCGGCGGTTCGTTTCCGGTACGACACGGTGCCGCTCCCCTTCCTGTTCCTGACGGCGTATCAGATAGGGCGCCGTCAAGGTACGCCCGGGGCCTTGAGGAGGGAAGAGACGGCGCACGCCGGATCTGTGCGGAGCCGGCGTGCGGCGAGTGAGGCATGGAAGGAAGACGCGGGGCGGAGCCCGAGGGAGGGCGTCACCCGTTCGGACGCATCCCGGACCGGCCGAACAGAGCCGGGTACGCCGAGATCATCCGGGCGCGCCAAGATCAGCAGTACACCGAGATCACCGGGGGGCGTCAAGAACAAGACGGATACGCCGAGGTCAGATCAGCACGCCGAGATCACCGGGGCGCGTCAAGATCAGACCGGTACGCGCGGATCCCGGGGTGCACCCGGATCAGGCCGGGTACTCCGCGGTCAGGCCGGTCGCCCCGATCGCACACGGACCCCCGGAATCACGCAGGCGCGCCCAGTTCCGCCCACACCGTCTTGCCGGAGAGTCCCGGCGTGCGGACGACGCCCCAGTCCAGACACAGCCGCTGGACGATGAACATGCCATGGCCGCCCGGACGCCCCGCGCGGTGCGGATTGCGGGGTGCCGGCTGGCCGGTGCCCTTGTCGGTGACCTCCACGCGGATGACCTTGTTGTCGCAGCTGATCCGCAGCTGGTCCGGTCCCCCGGCATGCAGGCAGGCGTTGGTGACCAGCTCGGAGACGACGAGGAGCACGTCCTCGGCGGCGGCCCGCTGATCGGCGGAGGCGGCGGGCAGCCAGCCCCACGCGTACAGCGCCTGGCGGGTGAAGTCGCGGGCCAGCGGAACGACACCGCTCTCGTCCTCGAAGCTCAGCCGGCGCACCTGCGGGCCCCCCGGCGGCGCCGCGGCCCCGGACGACGCTCCCGCGCCCTCACCGGACGCGCCGGCCGCCGCTACGCCACCCTCGGACGCCCCGGAAGCGCCGCTGGGCTCCGGCCCGCGGTCGCCCGGCGGGTAGGGCCGGGTGGTGCTCATCAGCGCTTCACCTCACCGATTCACCAGTTCACGATTCAAAGAAATCACTACACCGTCCGTCACGCAGTGCGCGGCATGTCGGTTTCGCGGCACCTCTGCCACCGCGGTGCCCGACGGGTTCAGGATGTCTCCTGCCCTGGGGGACCGGGTGAACACCCATGCATTCCGCACGAAAGACGTGACGGAACCGCGACACCGGTCACAGAGGGGCCGCCGAGGCACCGCGCGCCGACGCACCGCCGGTCAGCCCGACTCGTCGGCCAGGGCCGCCTCGAGCGAATCATGGACGCTGAAGACCGCATCCGCACCCGTGATCTCGAACACGCGCGCCACCACCGGCTGCATACCGGCGAGGGCGACGCCGCCACCGGCGGCCTCCGCCTTCAGCCGTGCCCCGAGGAGCACGTTGAGGCCCGTGGAGTCACAGAACTCCAGGCGCGTGCAATCGATGACCAGGCGCTTGAATCCCTTGGCGAGGCAGTCCTCGAGTGGCTCACGCAACAGATCGGCGGTGTGGTGATCCAACTCACCCGCCGGGGTCACGACGGCGCTAGAGCCCTCTTCCCGCACCTCCACCAGAAGCCGGCCAGACTGTGCGCTGCCGACCGTCCCGCGGTCCATGCCGTCTCTCTCTCCCGACGTCGAGGTGGTTGCTGACGCACTCGAACACTACGCCTTCCCCACACGGTCCGACACCCGAACAACTACACACAAACGGACATATGACCACAGAACGCACTTGCGGTGGGCTCCGGAAAGCGGGTAGGCCTAGTAAGGACACGTACCCGACACGGCCGGCTTTGGAGGCGCCGCACACCGCAGTGCACCTAACGGCTCCGGCAGCCTTATGCCGAGAACGATGGAGGACATCATGTCACCCCGGCTCGACGAATCGCGTACCCACAAAGCGACGTCGACACCCCCTCCGGAACATCTGGATCCCATCGAGCAGGTCGAGATGCTCGTCACACAGGACGGCCTTCTCTCCGGACTTCCGGACATCCCCCCGTACGAGGAAGTCGACGCGGTCGACGCCCGGGCGCTGTCCCGGACCCTCTTCGAGCGTCTGGAGACGCTGGAGGAAGGCACGCACGAGTACTCGTACGTCCGCAACACTCTCGTCGAACTGAACCTCGCACTGGTCAAGTTCGCCGCCTCCCGGTTCCGCTCCCGCAGCGAGCCGATGGAGGACATCATCCAGGTCGGCACCATCGGCCTGATCAAGGCGATCGACCGCTTCGAGCTGTCCCGCGGTGTGGAATTCCCCACGTTCGCGATGCCGACCATCGTCGGCGAGATCAAGCGCTTCTTCCGCGACACCTCGTGGTCCGTGCGCGTTCCGCGGCGGCTCCAGGAGCTGCGGCTCGACCTGGCCAAGGCCGGTGACGAGCTGGCCCAGAAGCTCGACCGCGCCCCCACGGTGGCCGAGCTGGCCGAGCGCCTCGGCATCTCCAACGACGAGGTCGTCGAGGGCATGGCGGCGTCGAACGCCTACACCGCCTCCTCGCTGGACGCCCAGCCGGAGGAGGACGACTCCGAGGGCGCGCTCGCGGACCGCATCGGCTACGAGGACCACGGGCTCGAAGGCATCGAGTACGTCGAGTCGTTGAAGCCGCTGATCGCCGAACTGCCGCCGCGCGACCGGAAGATCCTGTCCCTGCGGTTCGTCGCGGGCATGACCCAGTCGGAGATCGGCGAGGAGCTCGGCATCTCGCAGATGCACGTCTCGCGTCTGCTGTCGCGGACGCTGGTACGGCTGCGCAAGGGGCTGACCGTCGAGGAGTGATCCCGGGTGAACGTGTCCCTCGGGGGCGGGCCGCACGGCCCGCCCCCGGGCGCGTGCCACCGTGACCGGCGGCGGTCCTTCACAAAGTTGAGGACCGGCTCAGGAGTTGAGGATCAGCGCCGCCCAGCCGACCACGAGGTACCACAGCAGCCGGAACGGCACCACGCCCGGTATTCCGAGAAGCACGTTCACCACGAGTGGTGCCGGCCAGTGCCTCAACATCCGCCCCGCCCTCCGGTGACGCCGTCGACCGCCGGCGCGGCACCCCGTTCTCACCGGACGGTGATCACACCACGCGTACTCCGCGTCGCCACACCCCGCTGACCAGGGGGACGCCGGGCCGGTAGGCCAGGTGGACGTGGCTCGGGGCGTCGAGGAGCGTCAGGTCCGCGTACGCGCCCGGGGTGAGGCGGCCGACGTCGTCCCGACGCAAGGCCGCCGCGCCGCCCGCCGTCGCGGACCACACGGCCTCGTCCGGGGTCATCCCCATGTCCCGTACGGCCAGCGCGACGCAGAACGGGACCGACGAGGTGAAGGACGAGCCGGGGTTGCAGTCCGTGGACAGCGCGACGGTGACGCCCGCGTCCAGCAGCCGCCGCGCGTCCGGCCACTGGGCCCGCGTGGAGAACTCGGCGCCGGGCAGCAGGGTGGCGACCGTGCGGCCGGCGGCCAGGGCGTCCACGTCCGCGTCGGTGAGGTGGGTGCAGTGGTCGGCGCTGGCCGCGTCGAGCTCGACCGCGAGCTGCACGCCGGGGCCGTAGGACAGCTGGTTGGCGTGGATGCGGGGGTGCAGGCCCTTCGCCTTGCCCGCGGTGAGGATCGCGCGGGCCTGGTCGCCGTCGAAGGCGCCCTTCTCGCAGAAGACGTCGATCCAGCGGGCGTGCGGGGCGCAGGCGTCGAGCATCTCGCCGGTGACGAGGGCGACATAGCCGGCCGGGTCCTCGGTGTGGTCCGGCGGGACGATGTGGGCGCCGAGGTAGGTGACCTCGTCGGTGTGGGCGGCGGCGATGCGCAGGGCGCGGGCCTCGTCCTCGACGGTCAGGCCGTAGCCGGACTTGGTCTCGAAGGTCGTGGTGCCCTGGCGGAGGGCTTCGGCGAGGTAACGGGTGACGTTGGCCTCGAGTTCCGCGTCGCTCGCCGCCCGCGTGGCCGCGACCGTGGTGCGGATGCCGCCCGCGCTGTAGGGACGCCCGGACATGCGGGCGTTGAACTCCTGCGTCCGGTCGCCCGCGAAGACGAGGTGGGAGTGGGAGTCCACGAAGCCGGGCAGGACCGCCCGGCCTTCGGCGTCGACCCGATTGTCAGTGGCGGGTGCTTTGCTTTGATCACCGGTCCACACGACGCGGTCGCCTTCGATGACGACGGCCGCGTCCCGGACCAGTCCGAGGGGGGAACCGTCACCGAGGGAGGGGTCGTTGGTGACCAGGCTGGCGATGTTGGTGATGAGCGTGCTGGCGGTGCTCGCGGAGTGGGCGGGGCTGACGGTCGTCGCGTTGCTCATGGCGTCCTTGGTGGCCTGGTCGGCGGTGTGGGCGGGTTCGGGGGCGGAGGCGGGCCGCCCGTGCGGGCGGCCCGCGGTCATCCGCGCAGGTCTTCGACGGCGTCCGCGAGGGCTCGCGGCACGTCCGGCACGAGGCGGTGGGCCCCGTCCCGTACGACGTGCCGCCCTGCCACGACCGTATGCGACACGTCCGCTGCCGACGCGGCGAATACGGCCGTCTCGGCCCCGAGCCGCGGAAGCGGCCCTGCCGTCCTGACCGAGTCGAGGGCGAGGGTGGTGAAGTCGGCGAGCGCGCCGGCCTCCAGGGTGCCCGCCTCGTCCCAGCCGAGGGCTGAGTGGCCGTCCTCCGAGGCCGCCCGCAGGAGGGCCGCCGCCGTCCAGTGACCTCGGGTACGGGTGCGCAGCCGCTCGTTCAGCTCCATGGCCCGGGCCTCTTCGAGCAGGTCGATCACGGCGTGGCTGTCGGAGCCGAGGCTGAGCGGCGAGCCTTCGTTCTGCAGGGCGACGGCCGGACCGATGCCGTCCGCGAGGTCCCGCTCGGTGGTCGGGCACATGCAGGTGCCGGTGCCGCTGCCGCCGATGAGGGAGATGTCCTCGGCGGTGAGGTGGGTGTTGTGGACACCGGTGGTGCGCGGTCCGAGGACGCCGTGCAGGGCGAGGAGCTGGGCCGGGGTGCAGCCGTGGATCTCCCGGCAGGCCTCGTTCTCCGCGGTCTGTTCGGACAGGTGCACATGGAGCGGTGCCCGCCGCTCCTCGGCCCACTGCGCGACGGTCGCCAACTGGTCGGCGGGCACGGCCCGTACGGAGTGGATCGCCGCGCCGATCCGTGCGTGATCCCGTTCCTTGAGAAGTGAAGAGCGTGCGGCCCAGGCCTCGGCGTCCCCGTCGGAGAAGCGGAGCTGGTGGGTGGTGGGCGGTTGCCCGAAGCCGGAGGAGAGGTAGGCGGTGTCGAGAAGGGTGATGCGGATCCCGGCTTCGGCGGCGGCGGCGATGAGGGCCTCGCCCATGGCGTTGGGGTCGGCGTAGGGGGTGCCGCCGGGGGCGTGGTGGACGTAGTGGAACTCGCCGACGGCCGTGATGCCGGCCAGGGCCATCTCGGCGTACACCGCGCGGGCGAGGGCGTGGTAGCGGTCCGGGGTGAGGCGGGCGGCCGTGGCGTACATGACCTCGCGCCAGGTCCAGAAGGTGCCGGAGCCGACCTGGACGGTGCCGCGCAGGGCGCGGTGGAAGGCGTGGCTGTGGGCGTTGGCCAGGCCGGGCAGGGTAAGTCCGCGCAGGACCTCGGCGCCGGGCGGCGGGGCGGGGACGCCGGTGCGGACGGCGGTGATACGGCCGTCGGCGACCTCCAGCGCCACTCCCGGTTCCACCTGGGTACCGAGCCAGGCGTGCTCCAGCCAGTACGTCCGCGGGGCTGCTGTCGTCACCTGCACGCCAGTCCTTCCAGTACGTCGGCGAGTGCGAGTACCCCGGCCACGCAGTCGTCCTCGCTCGCGGACTCGGCCGGTGAGTGGGAGACGCCGGTGGGGTTGCGCACGAACAGCATGGCGGTCGGGATGCTCCCGGACAGGATCCCGGCGTCGTGGCCGGCGCCGGTGCCGAGGACGGGGACCCTGAGGCCGGTGTCCGTGCCGAGGATGCGGGCCAGTTCGTCGCGCAGGGCATGGTCGAACTCGACGACGGGCGTGAAGGACTCACGGACGATGTCGAGGTCGACGCCGTGCGCGTCCGCGTAGCTGCGGGCCGCCTTCTCGATACCGCCGACGACGGTGTCGAGGCTCGCCTGGTCCTCGGCCCGGGAGTCGAGCCAGCCGCGCACCAGGGAGGGGATGGCGTTGACGCCGTTGGGCTCGACGGCGATCTTGCCGAAGGTGGCGACGGCCCCGGCGAGTTCGGCCTCGCGGCGGGCGGCGAGGACGGTCTCGGCGTAGGACAGCATGGGGTCGTGGCGGTCGGCGAGACGGGTGGTGCCGGCGTGGTTGGCCTCGCCGCGGAAGTCGAACCGCCAGCGGCCGTGCGGCCAGATGGCGCTGGCGATGCCGACCCGGTCGCCGGACAGGTCGAGGGCGCGGCCCTGCTCGACGTGCAGTTCGACGAAGGCACCGATGCGGGCGAGCCGTTCGGGGTCCGGGCCGATGGCGTCCGGGTCGTATCCGGCCGCCTCCATGGCCCGGGGCAGGGTCACGCCGTCGCCGTCGGTGAGCCGGTGCGCCTGTTCGCGGGTGAGCTGGCCGGCGGTGAGCCGGGACCCGACGCAGGCGAGCCCGAACCGGGCACCCTCCTCGTCACCGAAGTTCACGATGGCGAGGGGCCGCTCGAAGCGGGCGTCCCTGCCGCGCAGCTCGTCCAGGGCGGCGAAGGCGGACACGACGCCGAGGGGGCCGTCGAAGGCGCCGCCGTCGGGCACGGAGTCCAGGTGTGATCCGGTGACGACGGCGTCGCCCTCGGCGGGGTCCCCGAGCCAGGCCCACTGGTTGCCGTTCCGGTCGAGCTCGTAGCGCAGCCCGCGGGCGGTGGCCTGGTCCTCGAACCAGGCCCGGCAGTCGCCGTCGACGCCGCTCCAGGCGAACCGGCGGTAGCCGCCGGAGTCGGGGTGCCGGCCGAGGGGGAGCAGCTCGCGCCACATCTGGTGGAAGGAGCCGCCGGTGTCCTGGGTCACGCCGGGTCACCCTCGCGCATGGGGACGCGGACGCCCCGCTCCCCCGCCACCGACTCGGCGATGTCGTACCCGGCGTCGACGTGCCGGATGACGCCCATGCCGGGGTCGTTGGTGAGCACCCGGCGGATCTTCTCGCCCGCGAGTGCCGTGCCGTCGGCCACCGTGACCTGCCCGGCGTGGATGGAGCGGCCCATGCCGACGCCGCCGCCGTGGTGGATCGACACCCAGGACGCGCCGGAGGCGACGTTCACCATGGCGTTCAGCAGCGGCCAGTCGGCGATCGCGTCGGATCCGTCGAGCATGGCCTCGGTCTCCCGGTAGGGGGACGCGACGGAACCGCAGTCGAGGTGGTCGCGGCCGATGACGACCGGCGCGGCCAGCTCCCCGCTCGCGACCATGTCGTTGAACCGCTCACCGGCCTTGTCGCGCTCGCCGTAGCCGAGCCAGCAGATGCGGGCGGGCAGGCCCTGGAAGTGGACCCGTTCGCCGGCCATCTTGATCCAGCGGGCCAGGGACTCGTTCTCCGGGAAGAGGTCGAGGATCGCCTTGTCGGTCTTGGCGATGTCGGAGGCCTCGCCGGACAGGGCGGCCCAGCGGAAGGGGCCCTTGCCCTCGCAGAACAGCGGGCGGATGTAGGCGGGGACGAAGCCGGGGAAGGCGAAGGCCCGGTCGTACCCGGCGAGCTGGGCCTCACCGCGGATGGAGTTGCCGTAGTCGAAGACCTCGGCGCCGGCGTCCATGAAGCCGACCATGGCCTCCACGTGCCGGGCCATGGACTCGCGCGCCCGGGTGGTGAAGCCGGCCGGGTCCTTGGCGGCGGCGTCGGCCATGTCCTCGAAGGCGGTGCCCAGCGGCAGGTAGGCCAGCGGGTCGTGGGCGGAGGTCTGGTCGGTGACGATGTCGATGGGCGCGCCCATGGCGAGCAGCTGCGGGACCAGTTCGGCGGCGTTGCCGAGGACGCCGATGGACAGGGGGCGGCGGGCGTCGCGCGCCTCGGTCGCCAGCTTGAGGGCGTGGTCGAGGGAGTCGGCCTTCACGTCGAGGTAGCGGTGCTCGATGCGGCGCTCGATGGCGCGCGGGTCGCAGTCGATGCAGATCGCCACACCGTCGTTCATGGTGACGGCGAGCGGCTGGGCGCCGCCCATGCCGCCGAGACCGGCGGTCAGGGTGATGGTGCCGGCCAGGGTCCCGCCGAACTTCTTCGCGGCGACGGCGGCGAAGGTCTCGTAGGTGCCCTGGAGGATGCCCTGGGTGCCGATGTAGATCCAGGAGCCGGCCGTCATCTGGCCGTACATGGTCAGGCCGAGGTGTTCCAGGCGGCGGAACTCCTCCCAGTTGGCCCAGTCGCCGACGAGGTTGGAGTTGGCGATGAGGACGCGCGGGGCCCACTCGTGGGTCTGCATGACGCCGACCGGGCGGCCGGACTGGACCAGCATGGTCTCGTCCTGCTTGAGGCCCTTCAGGGTGCGCACCATGGCGTCGAAGGAGCGCCAGTCGCGGGCGGCCTTGCCGGTGCCGCCGTAGACGACGAGCTTGTCGGGGTGCTCGGCGACCTCGGGGTCGAGGTTGTTCTGCAGCATCCGCAGGGCGGCTTCCTGCTGCCATCCCAGGGCGCTCGGTTCCGTGCCGCGCGGCGCTCGGACGGGGCGGGGTCCTGACATGGTCTGCCTCCTGGTGGGTGCTCCCGGCGGAATGTTGCTGCTTCTATTCACATCCTGGACTGATGAATAGAGCTAGTCAATACGTCGGGGCTTCGGCGCGGCGGTGCCGGGGATGTTTGGCTGGATGCATGGGCGCACACATCGAGGCGGCAGCGGCGGGCGACACCGGGGCCGGGCGGGCGGCCCGGCGGGACGAGGCGGTGCGGGCCGCCGTCGAGCAGGGGCTGCTCGGGCCGGACAGTCCCGTCGTCGGACTGCTGGACGTCACCGGCATCCGGGAGTCGGCGGCGGAGCTGCGGGCGGCGTTCGAGGCGGTGGTGGCGCCGGGCACGCCCGTGCTGCACGCCTTCGCGGTGAAGGCGACCCCGCTGGTGCCGGTCCTGCGGCTGCTGCGCGAGGAGGGCGTGGGCGCGGAGGTCGCGAGCCCGGGTGAGCTGGCGCTGGCGCGGGCCGCGGGGGTGCCCTCGGCCATGACGGTGCTGGACTCGCCCGCGAAGACGCCGGCCGAGCTGCGCGAGGCGCTGGCCCTGGGCATCGCCGTCAACGCGGACAATCCGCAGGAGCTGAACCGCATCGACGCCCTGCTCGGGCCGGGGACGAGCCGCTCGCCTCTGGGAATCCGGGTGAATCCGCAGGTGGGCGGCGGCTCCATCGAGGCGTTGTCCACGGCGACGGCCACCTCGAAGTTCGGGGTGGCGCTGCGCGACGAGGGCGCCCGGGAGTGGGTCGTCCAGGCGTATCTGGACCGGCCGTGGCTGACCCGGCTGCACGCGCACACCGGGTCCCAGGGCGTCCCGCCGGCCCTGATGGCACGGGGTGTGGCGGAGATCTACGCCCTGGCGGAGGAGATCAACCGGCGGGCCGGGCGGCAGCAGGTCGACACGCTCGACATCGGCGGCGGCCTGCCGGTGAACTTCGCGTCCGAGGAGACGACCCCGACGTACGCGCGGTACGCGCGGCTGCTGGCCGATCAGGTGCCGGGGCTGTTCGACGGACGGTACGGGCTGGTCACCGAGTTCGGGCGGTCACTGCTGGCGAAGCACGGGACGGTGGTGGCGCGGGTCGAGTACGCGAAGGCCTCCGGCGGGCGGGCGGTGGCGGTGACGCACGCCGGGGTGCAGGTGGCCGCGCGGACGGTGTACGCGCCGGAGAGCTGGCCGTTGCGGATCTCCGCGTACGACGCGAAGGGGCGGCCGAAGGACGGGCCGGTGGTGGTGCAGGACGTCGCGGGGCCGGCCTGTTTCGCGGGGGACCTGCTGGCGCAGGGGCGGTCCATGCCGCTGCTGGAGCAGGGGGACTACGCGGCGGCGCTGGACACCGGGGCGTACTACTTCGCGCACCACTACGGGTACAACTCGCTGGTCCGGCCAGGGGTGTACGGGTTCGGGCCGGGCGGGAGGTTCGCGGTGGTGCGGCGGGCGCAGACACTGGAGGAGGTCGTAGCCGAGTCGGGTGGGGCGGAGGCCGATGCACTGACGCGAGCACCGTGGGAGGTTCCGTAGGTTCCCGGCCTCGGGTGCGTCGCGGCCGGTCGCGCAGTTCCCCGCGCCCCTTGGGTGGGCCCCCACTGCCGATTCACACCAGCACAGGGGCTTGGCGCACGGTGCCGGCCGCGGTGCGTCGCGGCCGGTCGCGCAGTTCCCCGCGCCCCTCGGGTCGGCCCACCACTGCCGATTCACACCAGCACAGGGGCTTGGCGCACGGTGTCGGCCTCGGGTGCGTCGCGGCCGGTCGCGCAGTTCCCCGCACCCCTTGGGCGGGCCCACCACTGCCGGTTCACACCAGCGCAGAGGGTTGGCCCACGGTGCCGGCCGCGGTGCGTCGCGGCCGGTCGCGCGGTTCTCCGCGCCTCTGGGGCATTGCGCCGCTGCTCGATCACACGAGCGTCGGCGTTTTCCTCCGTGCGCCTCCCGGTGCCGCGTCGCCGGCCGCGATGCCCGTGCTGCGGTACGCCTTCACCTGCTTGCCGGCCGGGTGGGCCGCTCCCCCGCGCAGCCAGTCCACGCGGACCCACAGCAGCGCGTCGCCGTCCCGCTCCCGGCGGCCCAGCCAGGCCGACTTCAGCCACAGGCCCACGCCGCAGCCGGCCAGGAGCATCCCCCCGGCCGCGGGGGCGGCGAAGGCGCTGCCCAGGGCGGCGAGGAAGGCGAGGAGGAGCCACCAGCGGTGTCCGCGACGCCAGTTGCGCACGGTGACCGCGCGGTCCTGGAGTACGTCGTGCTTCCCGGCCCGGGACGCGGAGGCGGCCAGGGCCACGTAGCGCTTGCGACGGACGGCGCCCACGACGGCCACCGCCAGGACGAAGAGGGCCGCTCCGGCCAGGACCCCGATCCGGCGTCCCGTCAGGCCCGGTGCGAGCAGGCCGATGCCCGTCGCGAGCACGCCCAGCCACCACAGCGGGGCCGCCCCCGCCCGTACGACGACGGCCACCCGGGCCAGCCCCTGTCCTCCACGCGTCACGTCCAGCCTCCGTCCGGTCTCCGAAGCCTTGGGGAGCCGTAGGGTAGCGACGCAATGTGAGACGAATCTGAGAAGCCGCGCGGCGCGCCGTCAGTCGACGAACAGGCCCCGCGCCGCCGCCTTCGCGTCGAACTCCTCCAGACGGGACTGCGCCTGGGGCAGGTCGTCGCACATGGCCTCCAGCAGGACCCGGCCGAGCAGCATCGGCGCACAGGCCGTGTCGAAGGCGAGGCCGGTGCCGACGGCGGCGGGCAGCAGCAGGTCGGAGACCTTGGCGACGGGTGCGAACGCGGAGTCGGCGACCGTGACGACGGTCAGCCCGGCCTCCCGGGCGTAGCCGAGGGTGTCGACGACCTCGCGGGGGTGCCGGGGCAGGGCGAAACAGAGCAGTGCGCTCGCCCCGGCCCGGACGGCGGCGTCGATGCGGTCCTGGAGCATGGTGCCGCCCTCGCCGAGCAGCCGTACGTCGGGGTGGACCTTGGCGGCGAAGTAGGCGAAGCCGTGTGCCTGGGCGGCGGCCGCCCGCAGGCCCAGGACGAGGAGCGGGCGGGAGGCCGCCAGGAGGCGTCCCGCGCGCTGCACGGGCGCGGGGTCGGCCAGTGCCTCCGCCAGGTGCCGCAGGTTCGCGATCTCGGCCTCGACGGCCTGCTGGTACTCGTTGTGGACCCCGGCCTCCTCGGCCGGTTCGGCGGGGGCGACCTCGCGCAGGTGGCGACGCAGGGCGGGGTAGCCGTCGAAGCCGAGGGCGACGGCGAAGCGGGTGACGGACGGCTGGCTGACCCCGGCCAGTTCGGCGAGCTCCACGCTCGACAGGAACGGCACGTCGGCGGCGCGCCGCACCATGCTGTGCGCGATGCGCCGCTGGGTCGGCGTCAGCCGGTGGCCCTCGAACAGGGCCTGCAGCCGCGCGGCAGGGCTGTCGGTCACGCTCATGACGTGCTCCCCCTCGCCTATTCAGTAGCTGAGGATTCTGCATGAGCATATGCAGAGCGGCAAGCCGGACCGGTGGGCGGCGGGGGCCCGGACCGGCAGACCCCTGGGGGAACAGGGGGGCTAACCCCAGTGCGGCCCGCGGCGGCGCTTTCTACGGTGGGGCGCATGACGGGAATGGACGCGCGGGACACCGAACTGAAGAAGGAACTCGACGCCACCCTGCACGCCCGCAGGGACCTCGGCGAGGAGTACGAGTCGGCGCTGGTCGAGTCGTTCCTGGAGAAGGTCGACCAGCGCATCGACAGCGCGGTGGAACGCCGGGTGCGGCGCCAGCTCGCCGAGCAGCAGATGCAGACGGCCCGGGACTCGCGGGCGCCGCGGGCCACCGACTCCTGGGGCGAGCGGTTCGGGTTCGGGATCGTCTCCCTGGTCCTCGCGGTGCCGCTGTCCGCGATCGGCGGCGGCGTGGCCCGGCTGCCCGGCATGCTGGTCGCCTGGGCGGGCATCGTCGGCGTCAACCTCGTCCAGGCGGCCCGCAGCAACCCGGACCTCTTCGGACGCCGGCGTGCGTCCTCCCGGAGCGGTGAGTGGGAGGACTGAGCGCCCCGGCCCGCCCGTCTCAGACCTGCCGGGTGGGCAGCGCGACGATCTGGCGCAGATTGACCCGGCGGGGCCGGCTCGTCACGTAGGCCACCAGGTCGGCCAGCTCCTCGGCGGACAGCGCGCCCACCGCGTCGAGCATGCCCTCGACCTGCCGGGACAGTTCCGCGTCGGCGATGTGGGTGCGCAGCTCGCTCTCGACGAAGCCGGGTTCGATGTTGGTGACCCGGACGTCCCGGGGCCCGAACTCCCCGCGCAGGGCTTCCGACAGATAGGTGACGGCCGCCTTGGTCGCGCCGTACACCGCGTAGTTCGGGAAGCTGACGTGCGCGGCGATGGACGAGATGTTGACGATGTCGGCCGTACGGCCGCTCGCTGCGGCGTCCACCAGGTCGCCGGTGAAGGCGCCGATCATGCGCAGCACCCCGGCGACGTTGGTGTCGAGCATCCGCTGCCACTCGTCGGCGCGCCGGGCGTCGACGGGGTGCGGCAGCATCACGCCGGCGCAGTTCACGACGAGGTCGACGGTCCCGTACTCGGCGTGGACGCGGTCGGCGGCGTCCGCGACGGACGTCTCGTCGGTGACGTCGGCGGCGACGGCCAGGGCCTGTCCGCCGTCGGCCCGGATCTTCCCGGCGATCGCCGTCAGCCGTTCCGCACGCCGGGCCACCAGCGCCACCCGGGCTCCCCGAGCGGCCAGCAGTACGGCGACGGCCTCGCCGATCCCGCTCGCGGCTCCGGTGACGACGGCGGTGCGGCCGGCCAGGTTGTCGTACGACATGGGATACCCCCTCGGTGGCGGCCGGGGCGTCTCCCCGGCCTCGGACACCACCCTCGGCGGCTTCGGCCGCCCTACCCAGGGCAGCGCTTTTCCTGGGTCTGCCGGTACCAGGTTCGCCGGGCCCGGACGGCCTAGGCTCGGGGCCCATGGACGGACAACTGGGAGACTTCCTGCGCTCGCGCCGCGCCCGGATCCGGCCGGAGGAGGTGGGGCTGCCGTCGTACGGCCGCCGCCGCGTCCCGGGTCTGCGCCGTGAGGAGGTGGCGCAGCTGGCCGGGGTCAGCGTCGACTACTACGTCCGCCTCGAACAGTCCCGGGGTCCCGGGGACCCGTCCCGGACCAGGTCCGGGGGCGTGTCGGACGCCGTGCTGGACGCGATCGCGCGGGTGCTGCGGCTGGACGAGGCCGAGCAGGCGTATCTGAGGGCGGTGGCCCGGCCCCGGCGGCAGGACGGGCCCGGGCCGGCCGCGTCCCGGGTGCGGCCGGGTGTGCGGCTGCTGCTGGACGGCATGGACCGCAGCCCGGCCTACGTCCTGGACCACCGTATGGAGGTGCTCGCCTGGAACGCCCTCGCCGACGCCGTGCTCGGCTTCGGCGGCCCGGGCGACCTCAGCCTGCCGCGGCGTCTGTTCCTCGACCCGGAGGCGCGCGAGCTCTACCCGGACTGGGACGACGTCACCGCCCAGATGGTCGCGCATCTGCGGCTGCAGGCGGGCCACCACCCGGGCGACCCCGCCACGGCGGAGCTCGTCGCGGAACTGTCCCGGGCCAGCGAGCGGTTCCGCCATCTGTGGGCCGACCACCTGGTCAAGCCCTGCGACCACGGCGTGAAGCTCCTGCGGCACCCGGTCGCGGGTCTGCTGACCCTCCCCTACGAGACCCTGACGATCCCGGCCGCCCCGGACCAGACGATCGTGGCGTACACGCCGGAGCCGGGTTCGCAGACGGCGGAGCGCCTGGCGCTGCTGGGGAGCTGGGCGACGAGCGGGACGGGCTGAAGCCGTGTGAGTGAGGTGCGCGGGGACCGCCGCACCCCCGTGAACGGGGGGCGGGACGACGGCGGTCCCCGCGAAGGACGCGGGCCCGGTCAGGGCCGGGCGTACGCGTCCATGGCGTCCGTGGAGGTCCGGGAGCCGCTCCGGAGGTCCTTGACGCCGTTCGGCGCCGGTTCGGACGGGGAGCCGCTCCCGCCCTTGCCGACATCCACCAATGTGCAGGACGCGTGTTAAGCGGGTGCTGCGCGAACGTGACACCCGCGTACCGGTTGCGCGAAGTCCGCGAAGATCACGGACGTCGCAAGTCGGCCCGGTTCACGGGCGGTTCAGCGGGGGTCGGCCGTCACTTCCCCGTGCGGGCGAGGAAGGACAGCAGGTCCTGCCGGCTGACCACACCGGTCGGCTTGCCCTCGACGAGGACGATCGCCGCGTCCGCCTTGCCCAGCACGGCCATCAGGTCCGCGACCGGCTCGCCGGAGCCGACCTGGGGCAGCGGCGCGGACATGTGCTTCTCCAGCGGGTCGTCGAGCGAGGCGTTCTTGCTGAACAGCGCGTCCAGCAGCTCGCGTTCCACGACCGAGCCGACGACCTCGGCGGCCATCACGTCGGGGTGGCCGGCGCCCGGCTTGACGACGGGCATCTGCGAGACGCCGTACTCGCGCAGCACGTCGATGGCCTGACCGACCGTCTCCTCCGGGTGCATGTGGACGAGGGAGGGCATGCGGTCGCCCTCCTTGTCGTTCAGGACGTCGGCGACGCGGGCGCTCGGTCCGGTGTCCTCCAGGAAGCCGTAGTCGGCCATCCACTCGTCGTTGAAGATCTTGCTGAGGTAGCCGCGGCCGCTGTCCGGCAGCAGGACCACCACGACGTCGTCCGGGCCGAGCCGCTCGGCGACCTCCAGCGCGGCGACGACCGCCATGCCGCAGGAGCCGCCGACCAGCAGGCCCTCCTCCTTGGCGAGGCGGCGGGTCATCTGGAAGGAGTCCTTGTCGGACACGGCGACGATCTCGTCCGCGACGGTGCGGTCGTAGGCGGTCGGCCAGAAGTCCTCACCGACGCCCTCGACGAGGTACGGACGGCCGGAGCCGCCGGAGTAGACGGAGCCCTCGGGGTCCGCGCCGACGACCCTCACGGAGCCGTCGCTGATCTCCTTGAGGTAGCGGCCGGTCCCGGAGATGGTGCCGCCGGTGCCCACGCCCGCCACGAAGTGGGTGATCTTCCCCTCCGTCTGCTCCCACAGCTCCGGGCCGGTCGAGTGGTAGTGGGAGAGCGGGTTGTTGGGGTTGGAGTACTGGTCGGGCTTCCAGGCGCCCGGCGTCTCACGGACCAGCCGGTCGGAGACGTTGTAGTACGAGTCCGGGTGCTCGGGGTCGACGGCCGTCGGGCAGACCACGACCTCGGCACCGTAGGCGCGCAGCACGTTGATCTTGTCGGTGCTCACCTTGTCGGGGCACACGAAGATGCACTTGTACCCCTTCTGCTGCGCCACGATGGCGAGCCCGACGCCGGTGTTGCCGCTGGTCGGCTCGACGATCGTGCCGCCGGGCTTGAGCGCGCCGCTCTCCTCCGCCGCCTCGATCATGCGCAGGGCGATGCGGTCCTTCACCGAACCGCCGGGGTTGAAGTACTCCACCTTGGCCAGGACGGTCGCCCTGATGCCCTTGGTCACGCTGTTGAGCTTCACCAGCGGGGTGTTGCCGACGAGGCTGATCATCGAGTCGTGGAATTGCACCGTTGTCTCCGGATGCCGCAAAGAAGTGATCCTGATGGTGCCGCCAGCCTATGACCTCCCCGTGGTCCGTGACGGTCGTTCACTCCCGGTTGCGATTGGACGACGGGCTGTACGGGGCAAGCACTGGGTGTACGGGTTCGAGGAGGTGGCGGCGACGCATGACGAGCATGTCGAGGGCGAGGGTGGCCCGGCGGATCGCGGCCGGCGCGGCTTATGGCGGCGGCGGGGTCGGTCTGGCCGGGGCGGCGGCACTGGGGCTGGTGCTGGCCGAGGTGCAGCTGGCGCGGCGCCGGGTGGGCAACGGCACGTCCCCTCGTGTGCCGCACGCGGACGGGCTGTACGGCCGTACGTACGCCGGTCCGGGCGGGACCGCGCTGAGGCTGACGATGCTGGGTGACTCCACGGCCGCGGGCCAGGGTGTGCACCGGGGCGGGCAGACACCGGGGGCGCTGCTGGCGTCGGGGCTCGCGGCGCTGGCGGAGCGCCCGGTGGAGCTGCGCACGGTGGCGACCCCAGGGGCATGCTCGGACGACCTGGACCGGCAGGTGGCCCTGGTGCTGGCCGGTCCCGGCCCCGTGCCCGACATCTGCGTGATCATGGTCGGGGCGAACGACGTCACCCACCGCATGCCGGCGACCCGCTCGGTGCGCTGTCTGTCCTCGGCGGTCCGGCGGCTGCGCACGGCCGGCGCGGAGGTCGTGGTCGGCACCTGCCCCGACCTGGGCACGATCGAGCCGGTGCGGCAGCCGTTGCGCTGGCTGGCCCGGCGGGCCTCACGCCAGCTGGCGGCCGCCCAGACGATCGGAGTCGTCGAGCAGGGCGGCCGCACCGTGTCGCTGGGCGACCTGCTGGGCCCGGAGTTCGCCGAGAACCCGCGCGAGCTGTTCGGCCCGGACAGCTACCACCCGTCGGCCGAGGGCTACGCGACGGCGGCGATGGCGGTCCTGCCGACCGTCTGCGCCTCCCTGGGGCTGTGGCCCGCCGAGGAGGAGCGCCCGGACGCCTCGCGCCGCGAGGGCTTCCTGCCGGTGGCACGGGCGGCGGCGGAGGCCGCCTCGGAGGCGGGCACGGAGGTCGCGGCGGCGATGCCGAGCGGGCCGCGCGGCCCCTGGGCCCTGCTGAAGCGGCGGCGGCGCCGGCGGGTATCCGAGCAGGAGCCGGCCCCCGCGACGCCGTCGAGCTGAGGAGAGCCGAGAAGAGCTGAGGAGGGAGCCGGGCAGCGAGAAAAAGCAAGCGCTTGGAAACTGCGGTCAGGGTCACACCGCGACACCCGTGACCCAGCCCCTACGTACGGGTAACTTCCCAGTGAGCCCGCCAGACCACCCGGTACGTCAATGGAGCCGTGATGCCCGAAGCCGTGATCGTCTCAGCCGCCCGCTCCCCCATCGGCCGCGCCTTCAAGGGCTCCCTGAAGGACATGCGGCCGGACGACCTGACCGCCACGATCATCCAGGCCGCCCTGGCCAAGGTCCCCGAGCTGGACCCGAGGGACATCGACGACCTGATGCTCGGCTGCGGTCTGCCCGGCGGCGAGCAGGGCCACAACCTCGGCCGCGTCGTCGCCGTGCAGATGGGCATGGACCACCTGCCGGGCTGCACCGTCACCCGGTACTGCTCCTCCTCCCTCCAGACCTCCCGGATGGCCCTGCACGCCATCAAGGCCGGTGAGGGCGACGTCTTCATCTCGGCCGGCGTCGAGACGGTCTCCCGTTACGTCAAGGGCAACTCCGACAGCCTCCCGGACACGCACAACCCGCTGTTCGCGGACGCCGAGGCCCGTACCGCCGCGGTCGCCGAGTCCGAGGGCTCGACCTGGCACGACCCGCGCGAGGACGGCCTGCTGCCCGACCCGTACATCGCGATGGGCCAGACCGCCGAGAACCTGGCGCGCCTCAAGGGCGTCACCCGCCAGGACATGGACGAGTTCGGCGTCCGCTCGCAGAACCTCGCCGAGGAAGCCATCAAGAACGGCTTCTGGGAGCGCGAGATCACCCCGGTGACCCTGCCCGACGGCACGGTCGTCACCAAGGACGACGGCCCCCGCGCCGGCGTCACCCTGGAGGGCGTGCAGGGCCTGAAGCCCGTGTTCCGCCCCGACGGCATGGTCACGGCCGCCAACTGCTGCCCGCTGAACGACGGCGCCGCCGCCCTCGTGATCATGTCCGACACCAAGGCCCGCGAGCTGGGCCTCACCCCGCTCGCCCGCATCGTGTCGACGGGAGTCTCCGGCCTCTCCCCCGAGATCATGGGCCTCGGCCCGGTCGAGGCGAGCAACCAGGCCCTCAAGCGCGCCGGCCTGACCATCGGCGACATCGACCTGGTCGAGATCAACGAGGCCTTCGCCGCGCAGGTGATCCCCTCCTACCGCGACCTGGGCATCCCGCTGGAGAAGCTGAACGTCAACGGCGGCGCCATCGCCGTCGGCCACCCCTTCGGCATGACCGGCGCCCGCATCGCCACCACGCTCATCAACTCCCTCCAGTTCCACGACAAGCAGTTCGGTCTGGAGACGATGTGCGTCGGCGGCGGCCAGGGCATGGCCATGGTCATCGAGCGCCTCAGCTGAGCGGCACGCCGTAGCCGCCATAGCACCCGCTGTGAGCTCCCGGCCCAGAACCCTGGAAACAACAGGGTTCTGGGCTGCTTTGTGATCCAATCTCCCCCAGGATGTGACCTATCTCCCTGCGCCAGGCAAGAAGAGCAGGTCACAGTAGCCACACCACCTCCCCCGACACCGAAGCCCTGTCCGTTTCGTGACGTTACGCACTGACAGCTGGTTAGTCCGCCCTTCAAGCTGATGTAGGAAGTCGGGGGTCGACTTTGAACCGGGAGTACGTCAGTGAGCGCCATGCCGATCGCGTTGCTGGTCACCACGGCCGCCACGGGAGCCGTGGGCGTCGCCGTCCTGCGCACCGTCCTGCAGCTGCGCCGCCAGGTGGCGGCCCTGCACACCGCGCTGGCCGAGAGCCGCGCCGCCACCACCCGTGCGCTGCTGCCCGCCGCCCGCGCCACTGCCGACACCGATGAGATACGTGCCGCCGTGGCGGCGGCGCTCGCCGAGGAGCGGGAGCGCGAACTCGCCGAGGCGCGGGCGTTCTGGGCCGCCCAGGAGGCCCGTGACGCCTCCGACGCGCCCCCGATGCTGGGCCTGCCCGACCACGACCTGTTCCTGCCCCGGCAGGCCGATTTCGCGGGTCTGGAGCCGGTGTCCGAGCACGGTGCGGACACCGAGGAGCCGCTCGGGGAGTCCCCGGAGCTGGCCGCGGCCCGCCGTCGCCACCCCTCCCACCCGGACTTCGTGCCGGCCCAGTCGCCGGCCGTGAACGACCACGAGCGCACGGTCGCCACCCTGGAGGAGCTGGCCTCCGCCCGCGTGGAGCTGACGGACGTCCGTCCCGGCCCGCTGGGCACCCTGGACGTCTACGTCTTCGCCGACGGCACGACCCTGTGCATGACCCCGGGCCACCGGGAGACGGCGGAGCACCTCGCGGCGGCCCTCCGCGCCGGCGCCACGCCGGTCCTCCTGGGCGGCTCCGGCATCTCGGGCGCGTACACCCTCACGTTCGAATGCGGCGAGGAGAACGTCTACATCCTGGCGGACCGGGTCATCGCGTCCCTGTAGTGGAACGCCCCGCCAGGGGCGCGGGGCTGTGTCGACATGCGGCTCCGCCGCGTGGGCGCGAGCAACCGATGACGGCCCGCACCCGGGCAGGAAGCTCAGACACCCGCCCGCTTCTGCGCTTCTTCCACCAACTGCACCGCTTCAGCGACGTCCGCATCACCGGACAGCACAACCTCCAGATCGTGCCCCGCCACGGTGATCTGATCTGCGGCCGCAAACATCCCCGCATCCGGCATCTCCCGAGGCTCCACGCCCGGCTCCTCGAGAGCCTGCGCCCTCCGGGCCAACTCCCGGGCCAGCTCCAGGGCCTCGGCGGCAGCACCCCGCTGCAACCGGCTCTGGGGGGCGGCCCTCAATCGATCGGCGAAGTGCTCCACCGCACGGCTCAGAGGCGTCGTATCAACCACGCCGCGAGCGTACGCGTCGCACCGGGACTGTTGCCAACGGGCGAACACTCAGGCACCGTGACCTCAAGGACCGGCTTACATCCCAGCGTCCGGAGGCGCCGATGTCCCAAGTCTTCTCCGAAGAGACCCATCGCAACATGCTCGCCCGCATCCCGCACTGCACCGGTCGTGAGATCTCCGACTGGTTGCGCACCGTCGACGAAGGCCCGGCGCTCTTCCGCTTCGAGGAAAAGGTCAGCTGGCTCCGGCACGAACACAACCTCGCTTACGGTCACGCCAAGGCGATCGTCCACGAGTACGACCTGAGGAGGGCCGCGCGCAAACTCGTCTAGCGCGCGTCCTCCCCCCGACGACGAAGGGCCCCGGCCGAAGCCGGGGCCCTTCGCGCTACGACCGTCGAAAACTAGTCGCTGCTGTTGAGGATCGAGAGGAGCCTCAGGAACTCCAGGTAGATCCACACCAGCGTCAGCGTGAGGCCGAAGGCCGCGAGCCAGGCCTCCTCGCGCGGGGCACCGTAGGCGATGCCGTCCTCGACCTGCTTGAAGTCCAGGGCGAGGAAGCAGGCGCCGAGGATGATGCCGATGACGCCGAAGACGACGCCGAGGGCACCACTGCGGAAGCCGAGGCCGTCACCGCCGCCGAACACCGCGAACAGCAGGTTCACGGTCATCAGCAGGATGAAGCCGAGCGCGGCCGCCATCACGAAGCCGTAGAAGCGGCGGTTGACGCGGATCCAGCCGGCCTTGTACGCGATCAGCACACCGGCGAAGACCGCCATGGTGCCGATCACGGCCTGCATGGCCGCACCGTCGGCGATGCGGTTGTCGACGATGTTGGAGACGACGCCGAGGAAGACACCCTCGAACGCGGCGTACGTCAGGATCAGCGCCGGCGAGGCCTTGCGCTTGAAGGACTGCACGAACGCCAGGACCATGCCGATCAGGGCGGCGCCGATACCGATGCCGTAGCTACGGCTGATGTTGGCGTCGTCGACCGGCAGCAGGGCCCAGGAGAGCGCCGCGGTGAGGATGAGCACACCGAGCGTGCTCGCCGTGCGCAGGACGACGTCGTCGATGGTCATCCGGCCGGTGGTGGCCGGGGCCTGCGGCGGCGCGCCGTACTGCAGGTCCTGCTGCTGGGCGTAAGGGTTCTGCGCGTACGGGTTCTGCGCGTACGGGTTGCCCGTCGGCTGGGCGTACGGGTTGCCCTGGGTGGCGACAGCGGGACCCCCGGCCTGCGGCGCGGTGTTGAAGCCCGCGTAGCCGTTGTCGCGGCTGAACCCCCGTCGCGAGAAGACCGGGTTTCTGCTCCTCATTTCACTCCTCCATGGCCACCAGGCGTGGCCTTGGCTCAAGAGTAATAGGTAGGCAAAGGAATGACCCTACTGCTTGGGGAGGATCTTTCCCTCGTCATGCTGCGCAACACGCTACGTGGCGGGGTGATTCCCCTCACCGGAGGGGGGCGTCGCGGGTTCAGCCGAACGGGAAGCCCGTGTACGCCTCCGCCAGGTCCGTCCCGGCGGCGCGGGAGGTCGCGATCCGCTCCAGCCGGGCGAGCTGGAGCCGGTCCTCGAAGGGCGTCGCGCCGGGTGCGCGGTGCAGCAGGGTCGTCATGTCGTAGGAGAACCGCTCGGCCTGCCAGACCCGTCGCAGGCAGGTCGCCGAGTAGGCGTCGAGCAGCTCCGCCGATCCGGTCTCCTGCTGGTGCGTCAAGGCCCGTGCGAAGGTCACGACGTCACCGACGGCGAGGTTGAGGCCCTTGGCGCCGGTCGGCGGGACGATGTGCGCCGCGTCGCCGGCGAGGAAGAGACGGCCGTGACGCATGGGCTCGTGGACGTAGGAGCGCATGGGGGTGACCGACTTCTGGATGACCGGGCCGCGCTCCAGGCGCCAGTCGTCGGCGGTTTCGACCCGGCGTTCCAGCTCGTCCCAGATCTCCTCGTCGGCCCACGCCCCGGCGTCGGTGCCGTCGGGCACCTGGAGGTAGAGGCGGGAGACGAAGGATTCGACGGGGAGCGCGGCGACTTCCTCGGAAGGGTGGCGACGGGTGACGGGTGGGCGCATGGAGAGCAGGGCGAAGCCGCGGTCGTGGCGGGCGTAGACGAGCTCATCGTGGGAGGGCGGCACGTCGGCGAGGATGCCGAGCCATCCGAAGGGGTACGTCCGCTCGAAGACCCGGCTCAGCCCGGCGGGGATCGCCTTGCGGGCCACGCCCCGGAAGCCGTCGCAGCCGACGACGTAGGAGCACTCCAGGACGTCCTCGCGGCCCTCGTGCCGGAAGCGGACCCGCGGGGCGTCGGTGCCGGCGTCCTCCACGGCCAGTGCCTCGGCCCCGAAGAGCAGGGGTCCGCCCTGGCGCAACTGGAGGGCGATGAGGTCCTTGCAGACCTCGGTCTGGGCGTAGACCGTCACGGACCGCCCGCCGGTGAGGGCGGGGAAGTCGACGCGGTGGCGCCTGCGGTCGAAGCGGAGCTCGATGCCGTCGTGGCGCAGTCCCTCGCGGTCCATGCGCTCCCCGGCACCGGCCGCCCGCAGCACGTCCGCCGTGCCCTGCTCCAGGATCCCGGCGCGCTGGCGCCGTTCGACGTAGGAGCGGTCGCGGCTCTCCAGGACGACCGAGTCGATGCCGGCGTTGTGGAGCAGCCGGGCGAGGAGGAGGCCGGCGGGGCCCGCTCCGATGATGCCGACGGTGGTGCGCATCGGACGACCTCTTCTCATCCACGCTCGACGGTGTCCGTCATGCTCGGCAGGTTCGCCTGTCCGTGCGTTCGTCAGGTGAAATTTCTTTCACCAGGTGCGTGTGAGTCTCCGACGGCACGGTGCCGCCGTCAACGGGCGCGTCGTGAACTCTTCAATGGACCACACAGGGATCGGATGGTGCCCGGAGCCGGACTCGAACCGGCACGCCCGCGAAGGGGCAGCGAGGTTTAAGCTCGCCGTGTCTGCATTCCACCATCCGGGCAGGCCGTGGGCTCCGCATCGAGGTTCCGAGACTATCCGGACGGGTCCCCCGAACAGCGGAAGCGTGGACCGATGTTGTCTTATTTTATTGACGTCTGAGGGTGCATCAGCACACGGAGCACGCCATCCGCACTTGCCAATAGCCTTGCGTGCGGCGGTCGGCCACGTATGCGGAATGACGGAATTTCACCGCCCGAACAAGGGCACTCCACCTGTTCTCGACACCCGGACGCATCCCTTCCCGACACCGGGGCCCCTCAGGGGTGTTCGTCATCCCCAGGTATGAGACGCCCCCGTACGGTCAGACTGGAGTCGGCCTTCGGAACCGGAACAACGGGTGACTACACGGCGGCGAGGGACCCGGACGATGGAACACGTCCTTCCCCCTCACCGTCGTCCGACAGGAGAGCCATCCCGTGACCACCGCCCCCCTCACCGACCGGGCCACCGCAGCGGCCGCGCGCGCCACGGATCTGTCGAAGATCTACGGGCAGGGTGAGACCCAGGTGGTCGCCCTGGACCGCGTCTCCGTCGACTTCCGGCAGGCCGAGTTCACCGCGATCATGGGCCCGTCCGGCTCCGGCAAGTCCACCCTGATGCACTGCGTGGCCGGCCTCGACACCTTCTCCTCCGGGTCGGTGCGCATCGGTGACACCGAGCTCGGCTCGCTGAAGGACAAGCAGCTGACCAAGCTGCGCCGGGACAAGATCGGCTTCATCTTCCAGGCGTTCAACCTGCTGCCGACCCTCACGGCCCTGGAGAACATCACCCTTCCGATGGACATCGCCGGTCGCAAGCCGGACAAGCAGTGGCTGGACTCCGTCATCAAGATGATCGGCCTGGCGGACCGGCTGGGCCACCGGCCGTCGCAGCTGTCCGGCGGTCAGCAGCAACGCGTCGCCGTGGCCCGGGCACTGGCCTCCCGGCCCGAGATCATCTTCGGGGACGAGCCCACCGGAAACCTCGACTCGCGCTCGGGCGCCGAGGTGCTGGGCTTCCTGCGCAACTCCGTGCGGGAGCTGGGCCAGACGGTGGTCATGGTGACGCACGACCCGGTCGCCGCGGCCTACGCGGACCGGGTGATCTTCCTGGCGGACGGCCGGATCGTCGACGAGATGCACGGGCCGACGGCCGACTCCGTGCTCGACCGCATGAAGGCGTTCGACGCCAAGGGCCGCACCAGCTGATCCCCCGTCAGGACCGACAGGACTGAGAAGAAGAACCCATGTTCCGTACCGCCTTGCGCAATGTGCTCGCACACAAGGCCCGGCTCCTGATGACCGTGCTCGCCGTGATGCTCGGCGTCGCATTCGTCTCCGGCACCCTGGTCTTCGCCGACACCCTCTCCAACGCCTTCCGCAGCCAGTCGGCGAAGAGCTACGACGACGTCGCCGTCTCCGTCTCCTCGTACGCCGACCCGGACGACCCCGAGCAGGAGCCGGGCCTGCCCGGCAAGGTCCTCGACAGGATCTCCGCGGTGGACGGCGTGGCAGGGGTGTACGGCCGTGTCGAGGGCTTCGCCGGTGTCGCCGACCCCGACGGGAAGCTGATCGGCGTCGGCTGGTCCAACAAGGGCTCCAACTTCGCCCCCGGCAAGGACGGCAAGGACGCCGCCTACACGTTCACCGACGGCTCCGGCCCGGTGAAGGACGACCAGATCGCCCTGGACGAGGAGTCCGCCGCCAAGGGCGAGTACAAGGTCGGCGACCGGGTGCGCGTCGCGACCAACGGGCCGGTGAAGGAGTACACCCTCAGCGGTGTGTTCACCACCGAGGACGGTGCCGTCAACGCCGGCGGCAGCCTCGTCCTCTTCGACACCGCCGTCGCCCAGAAGCAGTACCTCGAGCCGGGCTACTTCGAGAGCGTCACCGTCACCGCCGCCCCCGGGGCGAACGACACGAGGATCCTGGAGGCGGTCAAGCCGCTGCTGCCGGAGGCCGCCGAGGCGCGGACCGGCAAGGCGCTCGCCGACGAGCAGGCCGAGCAGATCGAGCAGGGCATGGGCAACCTCAAGCAGGTCCTGCTCGGCTTCGCGGGCATCGCGCTCTTCGTGGGGATCTTCCTGATCTCCAACACGTTCACGATGCTGGTCGCCCAGCGCACCAAGGAGATCGCCCTGATGCGCGCCGTCGGCGCGTCCCGCAAGCAGATCACCCGCTCGGTGCTCGCCGAGGCCGCGCTGGTGGGGTTGGTCGCCTCGGCCGTCGGTTTCGTCCTCGGCATCGGCCTGGCCGTCGGACTGCGCTCCGGCATGGCCGCGTTCGACATGAAGATGCCGGACGGTCCGCTGATCCTGTCCGCCACGCCGGTGATCGCGGCGCTCGCGGTGGGCGTGCTGATCACGACGTTCGCCGCCTGGCTGCCCGGCCGCCGGGCCGCGAAGATCCCGCCGGTGGCGGCCATGAACAGCGTCCACGCGGTGGCCACCACCAAGTCGCTGGTGCTGCGCAACTCCATCGGCGCGGTCGTCACCGCCCTCGGTGCCATGGGGATCGTGGCGGGCGCCTCGACCGGCGGCGACGACGGCCGCATGTACATCGGGGCGGGCGCCTTCTTCGCGCTGATCGGCGTGATCATCCTGATTCCGCTGCTGTCCCGGCCCGTGATCGCGCTCGTCCGTCCGCTGCTCGTCGGCCCCTTCGGGGTGGCCGGCAAACTGGCCGGGCAGAACGCGGTCCGCAACCCGCGCCGCACCGGCGCCACCGCCTCGGCGCTGGCCATCGGACTGACGCTGGTGACCGGCCTGTCGGTGCTCGGCATCACGGTCGGCACGGCCATCGACAAGATGACCACCGACAACATCAAGGCCGACTACATGGTCTCGATGGCCAACGGCGGTGACCTCGACGGCTCGGCCCTGACCGCGCTGGAGAAGGCCAAGGGCGTGTCCGCGGTCTCGCCGCAGCAGGACGCCTACTTGCAGGTCGACGGCGACGACTTCGTCTCCGCCTCGGCCGTCACCCCCGGCGACATCGGGAAGGTCCTGACCGTCGACGTCGTCAGCGGCAGCGCGGACTCCCTCGCCGAGGGCCGGATCGCGGTCGCCGAGAAGACGGCGAAGAGCAGGGGCTGGAAGACCGGCGACACCGTCCGCGTCACCTTCGGCGACGAGAAGAAGGCCGAACTGACGGTCGGCGCCGTCTACAAGGACACCGAGTTCCTCTCCCCCGTCCTCGTGGACCGGAAGATCGTGGACCGGCACGAGACGAAGCCGTCCATCCGGCAGATCTTCGTGAAGGTCGACGGCGGCCAGTCGGCGGCGAACGAGAAGGTCCTCGTCGACGCGCTGGGCGACAACCCCGCGATCACCGTGATGGACCGGCAGGACATCCGCAACGAGTTCGGCGGCGCCATCAACACCCTGCTGAACGTCATGTACGGCCTGCTGGCGATGGCCCTGATCATCGCGGTGCTGGGCGTGGTCAACACCCTCGCCATGTCGGTCTTCGAACGGCAGCAGGAGATCGGCATGCTGCGGGCCATCGGCCTGGACCGGCGCCGGGTGAAGCGGATGGTCCGGCTGGAGGCCGTCGTCATCTCGGTGTTCGGCGCGGTGGTCGGCATCGGTCTCGGGGCGTTCCTCGGCTGGGCGATCGGCGAGACCTTCGCCGACCAGATCCCGGGGTACGCGCTGGTCCTGCCCTGGGACCGGATCGGGATCTTCCTGGTGCTGGCCGGTCTGGTCGGCGTCCTGGCCGCGATGTGGCCGGCCCGCAACGCCGCGCGGCTGAACATGCTGAACGCGATCAAGGCGGAGTGACCTCGCCGCCGCGCGGTACGCCGAAGGGCCGGGTTCCCCGTCACGGGGAGCCCGGCCCTTCCGGTCGTGCCCGGGTCAGTCCTGGTCGGGCGCGCCCCAGGTGCGGGCCCGCAACGGCATCCCGGAGATGCCCGGTTCCGGGGTGCGGACGGCCAGGACCTGGTTGACGCCGATGCGGTTGCGTTCGAAGGCCAGGGCGGAGGCCGCCATGTACAGGCGCCAGACGCGGGCGCGGCCGGGGGAGGTCAGCCGCACGGCCCGCTCCCAGTCGGCTTCCAGGCGGGACACCCACCGGCGCAGCGTGAGGGCGTAGTGCTCGCGGATCGCCTCGACGTCGCGCACCTCGAACCCGGCGCGCTCCAGTTGGGCCACGGTGGCGCCGATCGGCTGGAGCTCGCCGTCGGGGAAAACGTAGGAGTCGATGAAGGCGTCGACGCTGTACGCCGTCTCGTCGCGCTGCGGGCGGCGGGCGATCTGGTGGTTCAGCAGCCGCCCGCCGGGCATGAGGAGGTCGTACAGGTCGGCGGCGTACTCCAGGTACCGCTCGGCGCCGACGTGTTCGGCCATGCCGATGGAGGAGATGGCGTCATAGGGGCCGTCCCGGACGTCGCGGTAGTCCTGGACGCGGATCTCGACCTTGTCGGTGAGGCCCTCGTCGGCGACGCGCTTGCGGGCGTAGGCGGCCTGCTCCTGGGAGAGGGTGACGCCGACGACGCTCACACCGTGCTCGCGGGCGGCGTGGACGGCCATGGAGCCCCAGCCGCAGCCGACGTCCAGCAGCCGCCCGCCGGGTCTCAGGCCGAGCTTGCGGCAGACGAGTTCGAGCTTGTCCCGCTGGGCCTGTTCGAGGGTGCTGTCCGGGCTGGGCCAGTAGGCGCAGGAGTACACCATCGACGGGCCGAGGACGATCTCGTAGAAGTCGTTGCCGACGTCGTAGTGGTGGCTGATGGCGCGTCGGTCGGTGCGTTTGGTGTGCAGGTGGCGGCGGGCGCTGCGGATCTCCTCGCGGGGCGGGGCGGGCGGCAGCGGGGGCCCGGCGAGCTTGACCAGTCCGCGGACGGCGGCGCGGACCTCGGGATCGCGCAGGGCCTGGACGAGGGTGCGGGCGTCCTCGCCGCGCTCCCAGATGAGACCGGCCAGCAGATCGAGGGTCGTGTAGAGGTCGCCCTCGATGTCGAGGTCTCCCGCCACCCAGGCGCGGGCCAGGCCCAGTTCGCCCGGCTTCCACAGCAGGCGGCGCAGCGCGCGGCGGTTGCGTACGACCAGGGTCGGCGCACCCGGCGGGCCGGACTGCGAACCGTCCCAGGCGCGGATGCGCACCGGGAGCGGCGCTCCCAGCAACTGTGTGAACAGGCCCTGCAGCCGCGACGCGGCGTCTGCCATGGTGTACACCTCCGTGACGGGGAATCCCGGAATGTCCGACACCACGTAAACACCTGCGGGGCTCAGGCGCAGTCCCCGGCACGCGTCATGTCTGGGCAAAAACGCCCCTTCGCCCGGCCGGACGCGGCGCCCTGACGCGTCGAAGGACTGCGGGGACAGCCGGGGACACCCCGGCACACCGAAGGGCCCGGCGGCACGTCGAAGGGCCTTGGGGCGCCGAAAGGGTTCCGGGCACGCCGAAGGGCCTCCCGCACCACGGATGGCGGGAGGCCCTTCGTCAGACGGATGACCGACGGGAGGTCAGGAGGCCTTGGCCTTCTCCTCGGTCTTCTCCTTCGGCGCGGCGGCGACCGGGGCCGGCTTGGCGGCCTCGTAGAACTCCTCGCGCGGCGTCTCGATGGCGCCGAGCGAGACGACCTCGCGCTTGAGGAACATGCCGAGGGTCCAGTCGGCGAAGACGCGGATCTTGCGGTTCCAGGTCGGCATCGCCAGACCGTGGTAGCCACGGTGCATGTACCAGGCGAGACGGCCCTTGAGCTTGATCTTCATCTTGCCCATGACGATCATCGCGACGCCCTTGTGGAGGCCGAGGCCGGCCACGGCGCCCTTGTTGGCGTGGCTGTACTCCTTCTGCGGGAAGCCCCGCATGCCGGAGACCACGTTGTCGCCGAGGACCTTGGCCTGGCGCAGCGCGTGCTGGGCGTTCGGCGGGCACCAGGCGTTCTCGTTGCCCGCCTTGCGGCCGACGAGGTCCGGGACCTGGGCGTTGTCGCCGGCGGCCCAGATGTAGTCGGTGCCCTTGACCTGGAGGGTCGGCTCGCAGTCGACGTGACCGCGGGGGCCCAGCGGCAGGCCGTAGCGGGCCAGGGCCGGGTTGGGCTTGACGCCGGCGGTCCACACGATGGTGTTGGAGTCGACCTCGAGGCCGTTCTTCAGCACCACGTGGCCGTCGACGCAGGAGTCCATGGAGGTGGACAGGTAGACCTCGACACCGCGGCCCTCGAGGTGCTCCTTGCCGTACTTGCCGAGCTTGGGGCCGACCTCGGGGAGGATCTTGTCGGCGGCGTCGACCAGGATGAAGCGCATGTCCTCACGGGACACGTTCTTGTAGTACTGCGCCGCGTCGCGGGCCATGTCCTCGACCTCGCCGATGGTCTCGGCACCGGCGAACCCGCCGCCCACGAAGACGAAGGTGAGCGCCTTGCGGCGGATCTCCTCGTCGGTGGTGGAGTCGGCCTTGTCGAGCTGCTCGAGGACGTGGTTGCGCAGGCCGATGGCCTCCTCGACGCCCTTCATGCCGATGCCCTGCTCGGCGAGGCCGGGGATCGGGAAGGTGCGGGAGACCGCGCCGAGCGCGATCACCAGGTAGTCGAAGGGCAGCTCGTAGGCCTCGCCGACCAGCGGGGAGACCGTGGCGACCTTGCGGTCCTGGTCGATGGTGGTGACCCGGCCGGTCAGCACCTCCGCCTTTGGCAGCACGCGTCGCAGCGGGACGACGACGTGGCGCGGGGAGATGTTGCCGGCGGCGGCTTCGGGGAGGAAGGGCTGGTAGGTCATGTACGACCGGGGGTCGACGACCGTGACGGTCGCCTCGCCGTAGCGCATCTTCTTCTGGATGCGCCGAGCTGCGTACAGGCCTACGTACCCACCGCCTACTACGAGGATCCTGGGACGCTCCGTGGTGCTCATGGCATCGAGTATCCACCCGCCTCAGGGGGGTGGCTCGTGCGCCCCTTCACAAGCTTGGGTGGGGTGTGTGCTATCCTCCGCGGCCCGCGTGATCCACGTCATGGTGACAACCGGGCTTCTTTATGCACCCCGGAGCGTTGTCAATGCCGCGTGAGCTGCCTCTCTGTGCCGCGGAAGCCTCCGTGAGGTGCTCCGCGGGCACTGCCCGGAGCACCCTCCCGGACACCTCCATACCATGCTTCTGAACATGTTCAAAGGGCCGTTCAGCCCCCGGACGGGTCAACGAGGCCCTTCTCGTCGCCCGGGAGGGCCGAATTCCTTGTGAAGAACTTCACGAACTTTTCCGACGGGCTGTCGCCGGGGGGCCCGTCGGGACCGCCCGGCGACGCTCATTCGTGATCCATGCCTGCTCAGAAGCGGGCTACGCCACCGACCACGCGATGCCGTCGAGGATGTCGTGCTCGCTCACCACGACCTCCTGCGCCCCGATCCGCTCCATGATCGCCAGCAGGACGAGGGCGCCCGCCCCGATCACGTCGACCCGGCCCGGATGCATGGAGGGCACGGCCGCCCGCTCGGCGTGCGTGGAGCGCAGCAGCCACTCGGTGATCTCGCGGACCCGGTCGTAGGAGACGCGGGAGTGGTGGATGGCCTCCGAGTCGTACCCCGGCAGCCCCTGCGCGATCGCCGACACCGTCGTCACGGAGCCGGCCAGGCCGACCAGGGTGCGCGCCTCGCGCAGCGGAACCGTCTGCTCGGCGAGGTCCAGCGCGGCCTCGATGTCGGCCCGCATCGCCGCGATCCGCTCCTCGGACGGCGGGTCGCTCACCACGCCGTCCCGGACCAGGTGCCGCTCGGTCATGCGGACGCAGCCGACGTCCACCGAGCGGGCCGCCCGGACGTGGTCGTCACCCACGACGAACTCGGTCGAGCCGCCGCCGATGTCGACGACCAGGTAGGGCTTGGGCAGGCGGTCGTCCCCGGCGAGCTCCTTGGTGGCGCCGGTGAAGGAGAACTCGGCCTCCTGGTCCCCGGTGATCACCTCGGGCTCCACGCCCAGGATGTCCAGCACGCCGCGCACGAACTCGTCCCGGTTCTCGGCGTCCCGGGACGCGGACGTCGCCACGAACCGCAGCCGCTCGGCGCCGTGCTCCTTGATGATCCCGGCGTACTCGCGGCACGCCGCGAAGGTCCGCTCGAGCGCCTCGGGAGCGAGCCGGCCGGTGCGGTCGACACCCTGCCCGAGCCGCACGACCATCATCCGGCGGTCCAGATCGGTCAGCTCCCCGGTCTCCGGGTCGGCCTCGGCGACCAGCAGCCGGATGGAGTTCGTACCGCAGTCCACGGCGGCGACACGGGTCACTGGGCGGCCTCCTCGGCGGTCGTCACACAGGTGCCCTTGCGCCACCACTCCGGCAGCATCGCCAGCGCCTCGTCGCCCAGCGGGTTCACCCCCGGCCCCGCGGCCAGCGAGTGCGCCACCAGGACGTGCAGGCACTTCACCCGGTCCGGCATGCCGCCCGCGCTCGGGAAGTTCTTCAGCTCCTCGATCTCGTCACGGCGCCGGATGTAGTCCTCGTGCGCGGCACGGTAGGCGGCGGCCAGCTCCGGGTCCGACGCCAGCCGCTCGGTCATCTCCTTCATCACGCCGTTGGCCTCCAGCGTGCCGATGGCCGAGTTCGCCTTCGGGCACGTCAGGTAGTACAGCGTGGGGAAGGGCGTGCCGTCTGGCAGGCGGGGGGCCGTCTCGACGACGTCGGGCTGTCCGCACGGGCAGCGGTGCGCGATCGCGCGCAGACCGCGCGGGGGCCGACCGAGCTGCTGCTTGAAGGCCTCGACGTCGGCGTCGGTCGGCTCGGTGCGCGGGGTGGTCGGCGGGGGCGTTTCCATGACTGTCTTCAGGCTGTCTTTCTCTGGGTTCAGGTCACTGGCTGGGGCTCGGGTCACCGGTCGGAGGCGTCGGCCTTGTCGACCCCGTCCCAGACGTTGGAGTACCAGGGGCGGTCGGCCGCCCCCAGGTCGGTGCGCGACTGCTTCGCCGCGTGCGGGTCGACGACGATGAAGCCCGTCTCCCCCGGCATCACGTAGTGCAACCGCTGCCGGATCTGCTGCTCGGCGTACGCGTCGTCCTGCCAGCGCGCCTTCAGGTCGCGCAGCCGCTCGACGCGCTCGCGGGCCTGCCGCTGTTCGCGCTGCAGGTCGTCGATCTCGGCCCGCTGCGAGACGTACTCCCGCATCGGGTAGGCCAGGGCCACGATCAGCGAGCACATCACCAGGGCGAGCAGCGCGGCCCGGCCGGTCAGCCGCGAGCGGCGGGCCTGGCGCCTGGTCTGGGAACGGTAGACCCGGGCCGCGGTCTGCTCGCCGAGCAACCGGATCCTGGTCGCGGTGGAGAACCGGTCCCGGTCCTTCACGGCCATCTGTCCGCCTCCCGCTCCACCGTCCTACGCGCGTACGTCCCCGGACACGGTACGGGACCGGGTACGGGGACGTACGTACGACTGGCTCAGGCCCGACCCGGTGGGTCGTTCAGCCCTTGCCGTGCTTAATGGTTCGCAGAGCGAAACCGCGGGAAGGCGCTGCGGCCGGCGTAGACCGCGGCGTCGTCGAGGATCTCCTCGATGCGCAGCAGCTGGTTGTACTTGGCGACGCGCTCGGAGCGGGCCGGGGCGCCGGTCTTGATCTGGCCGCAGTTGGTGGCGACGGCCAGGTCGGCGATGGTGACGTCCTCGGTCTCGCCGGAGCGGTGGGACATCATGCACTTGAAGCCGTTGCGCTGAGCCAGCTCGACGGCGTCCAGGGTCTCGGTGAGCGAACCGATCTGGTTCACCTTCACGAGCAGCGCGTTGGCCGCGCCCTCCTCGATGCCGCGGGCGAGGCGCTCCGGGTTGGTGACGAACAGGTCGTCGCCGACGAGCTGGACCTTGTCACCGAGCTTGGCGGTGATGGTCTTCCAGCCCTCCCAGTCGTCCTCGAACAGCGGGTCCTCGATGGAGACGAGCGGGTACGCGTCGACGAGCTCCGCGTAGTACTCGGTCATCTCGGCGGCCGAGCGGGTCTTGCCCTCGAAGGTGTAGGAGCCGTCCTTGTAGAACTCGGAGGCGGCGACGTCGAGGGCCAGGGCGATCTGCTCGCCCGGGGTGTAGCCGGCTTCCTTGATGGCCTCGAGGATGAGGTCGAGCGCCTCGCGGTTGGAGCCGAGGTTCGGGGCGAAGCCGCCCTCGTCGCCGAGGCCGGTGGCCAGGCCCTTGCTCTTCAGGACCTTCTTCAGCGTGTGGTAGACCTCGGCACCCCAGCGCAGCGCCTCGGAGAAGGACTCCGCGCCGATCGGGGCGATCATGAACTCCTGGATGTCCACGTTGGAGTCGGCGTGCGAGCCGCCGTTCAGGATGTTCATCATCGGCACCGGCAGCAGGTGCGCGTTGGGGCCGCCCAGGTAGCGGAACAGCGGCAGGTCGCTGGCCTCGGAGGCGGCGTGGGCGACGGCGAGCGAGACGCCGAGGATGGCGTTGGCGCCGAGGGAGCCCTTGTTGTCGGTGGCGTCCAGGTCGAACATCGCCTGGTCGATCAGGCGCTGCTCGGTGGCGTCATAGCCGACCAGCTCCGGGCCGATCTGCTCGATGACGGCGAGGACGGCCTTCTCCACGCCCTTGCCGAGGTAGCGGTTCGAGTCGCCGTCGCGGAGCTCGATGGCCTCGAAGGCGCCCGTGGAGGCGCCGGACGGGACGGCGGCACGACCGGTGCTGCCGTCGTCGAGGCCGACCTCGACCTCGACCGTGGGGTTGCCTCGGGAGTCCAGGATTTCCCGGGCTACGACGACGTCGATGGACGGCACGAGCATCTCCTTCTTGATGTGACGCGGTACGCGGGTCGCGCGGACCCGGCGAGGTGCGGGCCCGGTGGCTCGCGACATGAGCCTAACCGGCCCGGGGCGATCGGCCACCGGGTCGCCCACCTCATGGACAGAACCGAGCGTAAATTGTTTCCGAACGGAACAAAACGCGTTGCCGAAAAAACCCCGCCCCGGTGCGTACGGGGGGTGACGCACCGGGGCGGGGAGCCCGTGGACCCCGGAAGATCCGGGTGGGGGGCCGGACCCCGGAGGGTCCGGGGGGGCCGCTGCTTACTTCAGGTGCAGCTGCTGGCCCGGGTAGATGAGGTTGGCGTCCTCGACGATGTCCTTGTTCAGCTCGAAGAGCTTCTCCCAGCCGCCCTTGACCTTCTTGTCCGCGGCGATCGAGCTGAGGGTGTCACCCTTGACGACCTTGTACTCGCCGTCGCCCTTCTTGACCTTCTTGCCGGTCGGGGTGGTGACGGTCTTCTTGGCCGCCGGGCGCTCGTCGGAGCGGGAGGCCGGCTGCTGCTGGGTCTCGCGGGACTCGGTGCTCTGCTGGCTCTGCTGCGTGGAGCTGCCGGAGTCGCTCGAGGAGCCGCCGCCGGTGTAGCCGGCGCTCGACAGGCCCTTGCCGCAGACCGGCCAGGCGCCCTTGCCCTGGCTCGCCAGGACCTTCTCGGCGACCTGGATCTGCTGGTCCTTGCTGGCCTTGTCGGCGGTGGAGGCGTACTGGGTGCCGCCGTACGCGGCCCAGGTGGAGGCGGAGAACTGCAGACCGCCGTAGTAGCCGTTGCCGGTGTTGATGGACCAGTTGCCGCCGGACTCGCACTGGGCGACCGCGTCCCACTCGGAGGCGGTGGCGGCGGAGGCGTTGCCGGCCGCCATCAGCGGGGCGGCGATGGCGACACCGGTGACGCCGGCGAGCGCGGCGGCACGGGTGGTCTTGGACGGACGACGGTGCTTGCCCTTGCCGGAAAACAGCATGGATGGATCCCCTCACCGACGCCTGCGAGGTGAGCTGTCGGGTTCGGGCCGGTTGAGTTGCCCGGCCGCGTCCCTCCCGGGACACGGCTTCACCCCAAGCCCTTCCGGCACAACCTGCCGGTCGGGCACCTACCTTGGGTCCCCCGCTCCTGCCTACGGCGCTTGACGCGACGACTGTTCCCGTGCGGCCGCTGGCAGGATTCGGCGTTGCGGCAGCCGGGGCTCGCGGTGGCGAGCGGTCACGACCGTAGACACGCGATCGACGGAATTTCAAAGACGATCAGGGCTTCTGAGATCTATCTCTCACGGGACCCAAACGGGACATCAGCCGCGAATCGGGGCGCTAACTCGCGCGGTTTCGGGGCGACTTCCACCCCGGTTTCCGCACTGCCCGAACCGCTACTTCTCGTCCGCTTCGCCCTCGACCGTGAGCTTCTCACCGGGGAGGATGAGGTCCGGGTCGGAACCGACGGCCTTCTCGTTGCCCTCGTAGAGCGCGTGCCATCCGCCGCTGACCTCAAGGGAGTCGGCGATGGACCAGAGGCTGTCGCCGACGCCCACGATGTAGGCGCCCTCGGAGGCGTCCCGGGAGCTGTCGTCACCGCGCGAGGCGTGACGGCCCGTGGATTCACCCGTACGGCCGTCCCCGGGCGCCTGCGTCTCGTCGGCGCTGGGTCCGCGGTGACGGCCGGAGCCGGCGTCGGCCGACTCCGAGGAGCCGTCCGCGGACTGCGAGCTGTCGGACTTGTCACTCTTCGAGGGGGTCGACGAGGAGTCGTCGGACGGCCGACCCTGGGACGAGCCGGTGGATTCGGGCGACTTGTCCGGATCGGCGTTCTTGTCCTTCGAGGTCGACGACCCGTCAGGCGACGCCGAGGGGGAAGGGGATGCGCTCTCCGAAGGGGACGAACCGAGCGAGTCGAGCAAACCGGACGAATCCACTTCTTCATCGGACGAGTCTGATGATCCCGACGATTCGGATGAATCCGATCCCTTGCCCTGCTCCAGGCCGGAGAGCAGGCCACAGGTGCGCCACGCGCCGACCCCCTGGTCGGCGAGGATTCTCTCGGCCACGGCTATCTGCTGGGAGCGGCTGGCCAGGTCGGCGCTCGCGGCGTAGTCGAGGCCGCCGTGGTTCTCCCAGTCCTCCTGGGACAACTGCAGGCCGCCGTAGTAGCCGTTGCCACTGTTCTGGCTCCAGGCGCCGCCGGTCTCGCAGTCCGCGACCCGGTCCCAGGTCGTGCCGTCGGCCGCGCTGGCGCCGGAGGCCCCGAGGAGGGGGATGGCGATGGCGGAGCCGGTCACTCCGGCCGCCACGAGGAGAGCCGGAGCCTGGCGGGGGCGACGGTGCCGACCATTCCCGGAGAGCATACGGAGACCTTTCGCGCGACAGCAGTGACCGACGCGGCGTGATTCCCCGCCGCGTTGATGGGTGAACGTATCGGCAGTCGATCACTTGTCACAAGTTCATGCCGCGTAGATCACGTGAAGATCACAGGTCTGATGTTTCGTCACCTTCGGCCGGTGCTGCCGGGTACGAACTCCACCGGCAGGGTGCGCAGCCCCCGCATGATGAGGCCGCCGCGCCACCTCAAATCGGACGGATCCACGGCGAGCCGGAGGTCCGGGAGCCGGGTGAGGAGCGTGGCGAGCGCGGTCTGGCCCTCCAGGCGGGCGAGCGGGGCGCCGAGGCAGTAGTGGATGCCGTGGCCGTACCCGAGGTGCTGGTTGTCACGGCGGGAGAGGTCCAGGACCTCCGGATCGGCGAACCGCTCCGGGTCCCGGTCTGCGGCGGCCAGGACGACGAGGACGGGGTCGCCCTCCTCGATGCGCTGCCCGCCGAGGGTGAGGGACTGCGTGGCGAAGCGCCAGGTGGCGAGCTCGACGGGGCCGTCGTAGCGGAGGAGTTCCTCGACGCCGGTCTCCAGGAGGGCGCTCTCCCCGGCGGCGAGGGACGCCTGGAGCCGGGCGCGCTGCCCGGGGTGCGTGAGCAGCGCGTACGTGCCGTTCCCGATGAGGTTGACGGTGGTCTCGAAACCGGCGAACAGCAGGATGAAGGCCATGGCCGCCGCCTCGTTCTCGGTGAGGTGCTCGCCGTGGTCGGAGGCGCGGATCAGACCGGAGATGAGGTCCTCGCCGGGGGAGGGCTCGGCCGGGAGCGCCTCGCGCTTGCGGTGGATGAGGTCGGCGAGGTAGCCGCGCATCTTCTTCACCGACCGCGCCACACCGCCCCTGGGCCCGCCCTGGTGACGGATCATCATGCCCGCCCAGTCACGGAAGTCGTCCTGGTCCTCGCGCGGGACGCCGAGCAGGTCGCAGATGGCGTAGATGGGCAGCGGGAAGGCGAACTCGTGGATCAGGTCGGCGGAGCCCTTCGCCGCGAAGCCGTCGATGAGGGTGTCGGTGAGCTCCTGCACCCGTGGCGCGAACTCGGCGACCCGGCGGGGCGTGAACGCCTTGGACACGAGCCGCCGCAGCCGGGTGTGGTCCGGCGGGTCGATGTTGAGCAGGTGCGTCATCAGCTCGGCCTTGCGCTCGCCGGGGATTCCCGTCTTGCCCTTGGCGTGCGCCGGTTCGTCGTGGTGCGCGGGGTTCTTGGACAGCCGGGGGTCGGCGAGTGTCTGCTTGGCGTCGGCGTACCGCGTGACCAGCCATGCCTCCACCCCGCTCGGGAGCCGCGTCCTGTGAACGGGGCTGTGCTCGCGGAGCCAGGCGTAGGCGGGGTAGGGGTCGCTCGCGAACTCCCAGGTGAAGAGGTCGGGAGCGGGCGGGGGCGGGCTGGGCCTGTGCTGGTCGGTCACGCGTCGACCGTATCCGGCTCCCGGCAGTGCCCCCGCTCGGCGTCGGGGCTCGGCCGAGCGGCCTCCGGCACTGCCCCGCCCCGGTCCGAGCGGCCCCCGGCGTGCCCCAGCCGGGTCGACAGGCCCCAGGGCCCCGGGGGCGTCGACCTGATGCGAACGCCGGGTCCCAGCCCTCGGGACCCGGGGCGCCCGGTCCGGTCCGAGCGACAGGACCTAGCCCTCGGCCTGGCGGATCGCGTCGCGGTAGGCGCGGGCCGCCGCTCTGAGGGCCGCCTCCGGGTCGACGCCCTGCGACTCGGCGCGCACGGCCAGGGCCAGCAGGTCGTAGCCGATGCCCTCGACGGGCGGGAGCGGTATGTCCAGGCGGGCGGTGCGGACGCGGGAGGCCAGCTTGGCGGCGAGGGCGAGGCCGGGCTGGCCGAGGGGGATGCCCTCGGTGATCGAGGTGCGCTGCTTCTCGACCGCCTTGGTGCGCAGCCAGTGCTCCTTGACCTCCTCGGGGGTGGTCGCCGTCGCGTCGCCGAAGACATGCGGGTGGCGGTGGATCAGCTTGGCGACGATGCCGCCTGCCACGTCGTCGATGGAGAAGGGGTCCTCCCCGTCCTCCGGGCGGCCCTCCTCGGCGATGCGGGCGTGGAAGACGACCTGGAGGAGGACGTCGCCGAGCTCTTCGCGCAGTTCGTCGCGGTCGCCCTCCTCGATCGCCTCGACGAGCTCGTACGCCTCCTCGATGCCGTACTTGGCCAGGCCCTCGTGGGTCTGCTGCGAGGACCAGGGGCACTCGGCGCGGATGCGGTCCATGACCTGGACGAGATCGAGGAGGCGGGCGCCGGGGAGGTCGTAGGAGGCCGGCAGCAGCTCCAGCTCGGGCATGGCGATGCGGCCGGTGCCGGCGAGGCGTGCCAGGCCGTCGGTCAGGGCCGGTTCCCCCTCGCCCGTCGCCACCACGACCACCGTGTGCCCGCCGGCGCAGGCGTCGACCAGCTCCTGCGCGGTCGGGGACGCCTCGACGACGTCGATGCCGGCCTCGCGCAGATACGGCAGCTGCGGATGCGCGCCGTCCGCGCAGAGCACCCGGTCGGCCTCGTGCAGGGCCTGCCAGGCCGGCCAGGAGAGCAGGCCGGGGGCGACGCGGTGGCTGGTGGTGAGCAGGACGACGCGGCCGGGCGGGGCGGCCGCGTCGGGAGCGGTCCGCTCGGGGCCCGGGGTGGCTTCGGGGCTGTTGGCGTTCACGGTTCGAAGCTATCCCACGTCGCGGACAGCACCCGAAGTTATCCACAGGGGACGGTTTGAGCCCCCGGGAGTGTCCTCCGGGGTGTGCCCCGCGACCGGACTCCGGGGCTACGGGCTTCCGGGGACATCGGGGACTCCTGGGGCGGGTGCTTCGGAACGGGCCCCGCCTGTCTACGTCCCCTGCTGCGTCCCGGCCGCCGTGACGTCGCGGACCCACGGGGTCTTCGCGTCGGCGCGGCTGCTCTTCTGGACGTCCCAGGTGCCGTAGCGGGGGTTGAGGTCGACGTTCAGGTCCTTGGAGGCGTCGGAGAGGGCCTTCCAGAACTCGGGACGGTCGGTGCTCGTGCCGAGCTTCTCGGCGAGCTTCTGGGCCTCCAGCTGGAAGCGGAGGTTCTCGTCGAGCCGCTGCGGCGGGATGCCGTACTGCTGGAGCCATGTCGTCTCCAGCCCCTTGGCGCCGCCGGCCTGCTGCTCCAGGCCGGACCGCATCGCCTGGACCTCCTTGCGGGAGACGGTCACTCCGGCGTCCTGGGCGGCGCGGTGCAGCACCCGGTCCAGGACCATGGTGTGCAGGGTGTCGCGGGTGAGGGTGCCGGTCCGGGCGATGGCCTGCTGGTACTGGGCCTCGTCCTGGACGGCCGCCCGCTGGGCCGCGCGTACCTCGCCGACCCGCTCGTCCAGCTGGGAGACGGTGATGCGCTGGCCGCCCACCACGGCCGCCGCGCCGGGATGCGCGTCGTTCCCGCAGGCGGTGAGCAGGGGTGCCGCGGCGGCGATCGCGGCGGTGAGGACGAGCGCGGTACGACGGCGGCGGTGCAAGGAGACCTCCTGAGGAGTTTGTGCGACGGTGCACAAGGTCTTGCGGTGATCGATGGTAGGCAGTGACCAGGCTCTGGCCAACCCATTCGACCAACGATTCACCGGGACTTCGGGCACCGCCGCGCCTCACCCCGGGCGCGGGCGCTGGTCAGCCGCGGACCTGCCCCAGCCAGTGCAGCGTCCGGCGGATCTCCGCGCCGAGCGGGTGCCCGGGGCCGTGGGTGCGCTCCACGTCGTGGAGGAGCCGGGCCAGGGTGTCGTGGGCCGCCCCGCGATCGCCGAGGGCGAGCAGGAGGTGGCCGATCCTGCGGCGCACGTCGTGCGCCAGCTCCGGGCCCCCGGCGGCGACGTACTGGTTCTCGTAGTAGGGCAGCACCGCGCGGTACTCGGCGAGCGCCGCGGCCGGGTCGCCCAGCTGTTCGAGGCATTGGGCGGCCTCGTAGCGGAAGCGCAGGGCCTGGGGGTCGGCCTGGCCCGCCTCGGCGGCGCGTTCGTCGGCGAGGCGGCGCAGTTCGGGCAGCGCGCGCCGGTACTGGCCGTCGTCCAGGAGGGTCGCCGCGTACTGCTTGCGCAGGGTGCGCACGACCGGGGAGTGCGCGCCGTGCTGTTCCGCCGCGGCGGGCAGGATGCCGCCGAGGATGTCGACGGCCTGGGTGACGCGGCCCTCGCCGAGGAGCCGTTTGACCTCGTCGACGGCGCGGGCGATGTCCGTGTGCCCCGGAGCCTCGGTGACGGGCGTGGCGGGCGCGGGCCGGGGCGCCGGGGTGCGCGCACGATCCGGCCAGGGGGCGTGCGGACGCAGGAAGGG
>NZ_JAKEIO010000034.1 GCF_021474405.1 [Streptosporangium] indianense | reverse complement strand
GGTTTGGGGCGGGCGTAGCGTGGGGGCATGACGACGTACGGATCATTTCCCGGTTCTCGGCCGCGGCGGTTGCGGAGCAACGCCGTGATGCGTCGGATGGTCGCCGAGACCCGGCTGCACCCCGCCGATCTCATTCTTCCGGCCTTCGTGCGCGAGGGCGTCAGCGAGCCCGTGCCGATCGCCGCCATGCCGGGGGTCGTGCAGCACACCCGGGACAGTCTGAAGAAGGCCGCCGCCGAGGCGGTCGCGGCGGGGATCTCCGGGATCATGCTGTTCGGTGTGCCGGAGGAGTCGAAGAAGGACCCGTTCGGCACGCCCGGGACCGACCCGGACGGGATCCTCCAGGTCGCCCTCCGCGACGTGCGCGCCGAGGTGGGGGACGACCTGCTCGTCATGTCCGACCTGTGCCTCGACGAGACCACCGACCACGGGCACTGCGGTGTCCTGGACGAGCAGGGGCGGGTCGACAACGACGCGACCCTGGAGCGGTACGCCGAGATGGCCCAGGTGCAGGCCGACGCCGGCGCCCATGTCGTCGGGCCCAGCGGGATGATGGACGGCCAGATCGGCGTCATCCGCGACGCCCTCGACCAGATCGGGCGGGAGGACGTCGCGATCCTCGCCTACACCGCCAAGTACGCCTCCGCCTTCTACGGGCCCTTCCGCGAGGCCGTCGGCTCGTCGCTGCAGGGGGACCGGAAGACGTACCAGCAGGACCCCGCGAACGCGCGGGAGTCGCTGCGGGAGCTCGCCCTCGACCTGGAGGAGGGCGCCGACATGGTGATGGTCAAGCCGGCCGGGCCCTACCTGGACATCCTCGCCCGGGTCGCGGACGCCGTGGACGTGCCGGTCGCCGCCTACCAGATCTCCGGCGAGTACTCGATGATCGAGGCCGCCGCCGAGAAGGGCTGGATCGACCGGGATCGGGCGATCATGGAGTCCCTGACGGGCATCCGCCGGGCCGGTGCGCGCAACATCCTCACCTACTGGGCCACCGAGGTGGCCCAGAAGCTCAAGGACCGGTAGGGCGGCGCTCAGTAGGACAGCGCGTCGTCCATGTCGCGCAGCCAGTAGGTGACCTTCAGGGTGCTGTCGTAGTACACGCCCTTGGCCGGCAGGGCCGGGATCGCCGAGGGGCCGCCGTCGCTGTCGGGCGTGTAGCCCTGGAAGCCGACCGTGAGCTTGTGGCCGGTGGTGCCCCATTCGCCGCTGCCGTCGGCCGCCGACAGCGAGACGCCCGCGTAGCCGGACTCGCCGGGGGCCAGGGTCGTCACCGCCTGCGGCTGGGACTCCTTGATGGCCTGCGGGACCCACTGCATCTCGTCGAAGCGCAGCACCGGGTAGTAGGTGAGGTCGCACGTCTTCGAGCCGGTGTTCTTCACCGTGATCAGCATGTGGTTGAGGGGGCGGCGGACCGGCTGGGCGGTGACGGTGGTGTTGGAGCCGTTGCAGGGGACGCGGGCCGCGGCAGCGCCCTTCCCACCCTTCGCCGCTGTCCCGCTCGTCGCGGCGGACTTCGAGGCCTGCCGGCTCTTGGTGGCCTGAGTCGCCTGCGTGTCCTTCGCGCCCTGCGTGTCCTTCGTGCCCTTCGGGGCCTGAGCGGCCCGCGTGGCCTGCTCGGCCGTGACGGTCGCCGAGGCCGGCTCGGAGCGGGCGGCGCCCTCGTCCTTCGTGCCCGTGCCGTCCTGGCACGCCGTCAGGGCGAGGGCGGCCAGGAGGGCGGCGGGGAGGGCGTGGTACATGCGCATGTCTGTGTTTCCTTTCGGACAAAGGCGGTGGGCAAGCAGGCCCGGGTGGGCCGCGCCGTCGGTGGTCCCGGCAGCGGCGTGCTTGGATGACCAGAGCTTGTGCGGTGATCCGTCCCGGCTGCCAGACCCGGCGGCCCATCAGGGACGTTGGAACGCCCGCACATGCTCTGACCAGGGAGAACGACCATTCCCTGGAACGGGGGAACGGGACACGGGGCATGGAGGAACGGTGTCGGAGGGGACGACCACGGCGGAATTCGCCGCGCTGTTGGGGGAGTTGAAGGAGCGCTCCGGGCTGAGCTACGGGGTGCTCGCCAAGCGGCTCCACATGAGTACGTCGACGCTGCACCGGTACTGCAACGGCGATGCCGTGCCGACCGATTACGCGCCGGTGGAGCGGCTCGCCAGGCTGTGCAAGGCCTCGCCGGGGGAGCTCGTCGAGCTGCACCGGCGGTGGGTCCTGGCGGACGCCGCGCGGGCACGCAAGGGGAGCGGCGCCACGGGCAGTGGCGGCAAGGGGAGCAGTAGCGAGGAAAGCGGCGGCAAGGGGAGCAGCAGCGAGGAGAGCGGCGGCGCTTCGGAGGCAGCCCCTGCCGGGGCCGGCGCCCCGGCATCGGGCGCAGTCGAGGCCGTGGACACCGACGCCCCCGCGCCGGAGCCCTCCGTACGTCGACGCCCCCGCCGCGCCCTCCTCGTCGGTGTTGCCGTAGCCGTGGCCCTCGGTGGGGTCGGTCTCGCCGTGGCCGTCCCACTGGACGGTTCGGACGACGAGGGGCGGCGCGCGACGGCGGTGGCCTCCGGCGGTGGCGGCGGGCCGGAGGGGCACGGCTCGGCGGCCTCCGTCCGGCCGTCCGCCGGTTCGTCCTCCGCGGGCGGCGAGGACAAGGACCGGGAAGGGGAGAACAAGCACAAGGGCGAGGACGGAGGGAAGAAGGAGAAGCCGGGTGCCTCAGCACCCGCCGCCCCGGACTCCGCCGCCGGAGGTTCCGACCGCCGCGGCCGTGACACCGCCCCCGCCGCCGCTCCTCTCACCGTGACCACGGAACCGCACGCCTGGGAGAGCCCCTGCTCCCAGCGCTACCTGGTGAACCTGCCGCCGGGGCAGGTCCGCCCGCCGCCGGTCGAGACGGACGCGCCCGGCTGGGTGGCGGCCATGGGGGCCGTGCCGTCGGGGGAGCAGCTGCTGAAGCTGACGGTGCAGGGGAAGGGCGAGGAGACCGTGGTCGTCAAGGATCTGACGGTCCGGATGACCGGCAAGCGGGCGCCGCTCGCCTGGAACGACTACGCCATGGGGTATCCGGGCGTCGGCTGCGGCGGCGGTGTGCCGACCCGGTTCTTCACGGTCGCCCTCGACGCCACGCGTCCCGGGGTCGTGCCCGAGGCGGGGCACGCGGACTTCCCCTTCAAGGTGAGCGAGTCCGACCCGGAGGTGTACTACGTCCGGGCCGACGCCTCCGCGTACGACGTCAGCTGGTACCTGGAGCTCAAGTGGTCCAGCGGCGGCCGGACGGGCACGCTGACCGTGGACGACCACGGCCGGCCGTTCCGTACGAGCGGCAACAACGGGCGTCCGGCCTACGAGTTCCCGCTGGGCGGCGAGAAGTGGGTCGAGGAGGGGACCACGGAGTAGTCGGGCGGGTCGGCCTCAGTGGAACTCGTGGACCAGCTCGATCCTCCCGACGATGTGGGCGTTGAACTCGTCCAGTTCCTCGGCCGGGACCCACAGTTCCAGGATGTGCGGCCACCTGCCTGCTGGACCGGGTAGCGGGTGAGGAAGGCGGTGTCGACCTCGAAGCGCGTGACGTAGCCGGCACCGTCGTGCTTGACGTTCCAGTCCCGGGCGATCTTGACGGCGTAGTTCCTCGTTGAGGACCGGGTAGAAGATCGGCTGCTCGGGGAGACGGGGCGGCCAGGCGCGCCCCTGCGGAGGAGGATCGACAGCAGCAAGGCGCACCCGGCGCGGGTCTACCGGTGGGCAGCCCGGTGCCGATGTCGAGGAACTGCCGGATGCCGTCCTGCTCCACGAGCGTGGTCACCGCCCGCCGGAGGAAGTCGGTTGTGCCGGACGTCGAGGTGCCCGCGCATCAATGTGTACGCGGCGATCGGCGCCGAGGGGTGAGCCACGGCCGCGCGGGTGACCGGCGGGGCGTCCGGATCCCGGAAACCTGCTTGTAGACGGCACGTACTTGCCTAGGCTGCGGGGCGTCAGGCGTCACCGCAGCCGAAGGAGCCGTGTCATGACCGTCGCCGAGCCCCTGCCCACCCACGCTCCCGTGCCGCCCCTGGCCGCGCGGGCGCAGGCCGTCGGCGGCTCTCCCGTACGCGACATCCTCGCCGTCACCGCCCGCCCCGAGGTGATCAACTTCGCGGGCGGGCTCCCGGCGCCGGAGCTGTTCGACGCCCAGGGCATCGCCGCCGCCTACGAAGCCGTGCTCGCCGAGGCGCCCGCGCGGGCCCTGCAGTACTCCACCACCGAGGGCGAACCCGCGCTGCGGGACGCGCTCGCCGCCCGCACCACCGCGCGCGGCCTGCCGACCGGCCCCGACGACCTGCTCGTCACCACCGGCTCCCAGCAGGCCCTCTCGCTCCTGGCCACCGCGCTCCTCGAACCCGGGGACACCGTCCTCGTGGAGAACCCCTGCTATCTGGCGGCCCTCCAGGCGTTCGGCTTCGCCGGGGCGCGGATCGTGGCCGTGCCCGGCGACGAGCACGGCCTCGACCCGGGCGCCCTGGAGGAACTCGTCGTACGCGAGCGGCCCAAGCTGCTCTACAGCGTGCCCACCTTCCAGAACCCCACCGGCCGGACCCTGCCCGCCACGCGGCGCGCCGCCGTGGCCGCCGTCGCCGCCCGGAGCGGACTGTGGATCGTCGAGGACGACCCCTACGGCGAGCTGCGCTACGACGGCGAGCGCGTGCCGTGGATCGCCGCCCACCCGGGCGCCGAGGACCGGACCGTGCTGCTCGGCAGCTTCTCCAAGGTCATGGCGCCCGGGCTGCGGCTGGGCTGGCTGCGGGCGCCCGGGGAGCTGCGGCGCGCCTGTGCCGTCGCCAAGCAGGCCGCCGACCTGCACACCCCGACCGTCAACCAGCTCGCCGCGGCCCGGTACCTGGCCGACAACGACCTGGACGCCCATGTCGCCCGCGTCGCCGGCGTGTACCGCGAACGCCGCGACGCGATGCTCGCCGGACTGGCCGGGGCGCTGCCCGGCGGGTCGGTCTGGAACCGGCCCGAGGGCGGCATGTTCCTCTGGGCACGCCTGCCGGAGCCGTACGACACGACGGCCCTGCTGCCGCAGGTGGTCCGGCAGGACGTCGCCTACGTCCCCGGCGCGCCCTTCTACGCCGGCCCGCCCGACCGGACGACCCTGCGCCTGTGCTTCGTGACGCAGACACCGCAGGAGATCGGCGAGGGCCTGCGCCGACTGGGCAAGGGACTCGGCCCCGCAGGGAGCGCCACGTCCGCCGGCTGAAACCACCGAGGGCGGCACCCCCTGGGGGAGTGCCGCCCTCGGCTCGGTTGCACAAGAACCCGGCGTCAGAGTCGTTCGGGCGTCCGGATGCCCAGCAGGGCCATGCCGCGGTGGAGCGTGCGGGCCGTGACGTCGCAGAGGAACAGGCGGTTCTCGATCTGCTCCTGCGTCTCGGCCTTCAGGACCGGGCACTTGTCGTAGAACGTCGTGAACAGGGACGCCAGCTGGTACAGGTACGCCGCCAGCTTGTGCGGGGCGTACTCCGCGGCGGCTTCGAAGACCGTGTCGCCGAAGGCGTCCAGGTGCAGACCGAGCGCCCGCTCCGCCGGGGCGAGTTCGAGCTCCGGGTGCGCGACCGGCTTCGTCTCGCCGGCCTTGCGCAGGATCGACTGGATCCGGGCGTACGCGTACTGGAGGTAGACGGACGTGTCGCCGTTCAGTGACACCATCTGGTCCAGGTCGAACTTGTAGTCCCGGTTCGGCGACGTCGAAAGGTCCGCGTACTTCACGGCACCGATGCCGACCTGCGCGGCCCGCTCCTGGATCTCGTCCTCGGTGAGGTCCTGCGCCTTCTCCCGTACGACCTCGGCGGCCCGCTGCACCGCCTCGTCCAGCAGATCCTCCAGCCGTACGGTCTCGCCCTCACGCGTTTTGAACGGCTTGCCGTCCGCGCCGAGAACCGTGCCGTAGCCCATGTTGTGCGCGGTGACGTGCTCGCTCAGCCAGCCGGCCCGGCGGGCCGTTTCGAAGACCATCTTGAAGTGGAGCGACTGGCGTACGTCCACGACGTACAGCAGCGTCGTCGCCCGCAGGTCGAAGACGCGGTTGCGGATCGCCGTCAGGTCGGAGGCCGCGTAGCCGAAGCCGCCGTCCGCCTTCTGCACGATCAGCGGGACCGGCTGGTCGTCCTTGCCGCGGATCTCGTCGAAGAACACCACGAGCGCGCCCTCGGAGCGCACCGCGACTCCCGTCTCCTCCAGGAGGCGGGCGGTCTCGGGCATGCCCTCGTTGTAGGCGGACTCGCCGACGATCTCCTCGTCGCGGATCTCCATGTCGAGCTTCTCGAAGACGGAGTAGAAGTAGACCTTCGACTCGTCCACGAACTGCTGCCACAGCTCGAGCGTCTCCTTGTCACCGGACTGCAGGGCGACGACCCGCTTGCGGGCCCGCTCCTTGAACTCCTCGTCCGCGTCGAAGAGCGCACGCGACGCCTTGTACACCCGGTTCAGGTTGCTCATCGCCTGCTGGCCGTCGACGTCGGCCGCGGGGGCCAGCTCGCCGGGGTGCTCGAAGAGGTACTGGATGAGCATGCCGAACTGGGTGCCCCAGTCGCCGATGTGGTGCCGGCCGATCGTCTGCTCGCCGGTGAAGTCGAGCATGCCGCGCAGGGCGTCGCCGATGACCGCCGACCGCAGGTGACCGACGTGCATCTCCTTCGCCACGTTCGGCTGGGCGTAGTCGACGACCGTGATGCCCGCGTTCTCCTTCAGCGGCACCCCGAGACGCTCGCCGTCCGCGTGCCGCACGGCGAGGTTCTCGGTGATCGCGCGGTCGGTGACCGTGATGTTGAGGAAGCCGGGGCCGGAGACCTCGACGTCCTTGATCAGCTCACCCGACTCGACCCGGGAGACGACCTGCGTGGCCAGCTCGCGCGGGTTGGCCTTCTCCTTCTTCGCGAGGGCCAGGATCCCGTTGGCCTGGAAGTCGGCCCGGTCGCTTCGTCGCAGCAGCGGGTCCGCGGAGCCGGCCTGCGGCAGAGCCGCCGACAGGGCCGCCGCGAGGCGCTGGTGGACGGAGTCGCTGAGGGACGTGACCGAGGCCATAGGTAAGGGTGCCGTTCTCCTCGAGGGAATCGATAGACACGGCCAGTATTCCATGCGGGTAAAGCCGTTTTTCCGGGCGCGAGGGGGTCTGGGACAATGGTGCGGTCAGCCGTGCGACCGTACCGGCTGCCCGATGCAGAAAGAAGGACGTGCCGATCGTGGCTCAGAGCACCGAGACCACCGACTGGGTCTCCCGTTTCGCGGATGAGGTCATCGAGGAGTCGGAGCGCCGGGCCCCGGGCAAACCCGTCGTCGTCGCGTCCGGGCTCTCCCCGTCCGGGCCCATCCACCTCGGGAACCTTCGCGAGGTCATGACCCCGCACCTCGTCGCCGACGAGATCCGCCGCCGGGGCCATCAGGTGCGCCACCTGATCTCCTGGGACGACTACGACAGGTACCGCAAGGTGCCCAAGGGCATCGCCGGGGTCGACGAGGAGGCCTGGCAGGAGCACATCGGCAAGCCGCTGACGTCCGTCCCGGCGCCCAAGGGCTCCCCCCACCCGAACTGGGCCGAGCACTTCAAGGCCGCGATGATCGAGTCGCTGGCCGAGCTGGGCGTGGAGTTCGACGGCATCAGCCAGACCGAGCAGTACACCTCCGGGGTGTACCGCGAGCAGATCCTGCACGCGATCAAGCACCGCGCCGACATCGACGCGATCCTCGACCAGTACCGCACGAAGAAGGCCCCGGCCAAGAAGCAGCAGGGCCAGAAGCCGGTCGACGAGGCCGAGCTGGAGGCCGCCGAGGGCTCCGGCGCGGCCGGTGAGGACGACGGCAGCTCCACCGCCGCCGGGTACTTCCCGTACAAGCCGTACTGCGGCAACTGCGAGAAGGACCTCACCACCGTCACCTCCTACGACGACGACTCCACCGAGCTGACGTACGCCTGCACCGCGTGCGGCTTCTCGGAGACGGTCCGGCTGGAGGAGTTCAACCGCGGCAAGCTGGTCTGGAAGGTCGACTGGCCGATGCGCTGGGCGTACGAGGGGGTCGTGTTCGAGCCCTCCGGTGTCGACCACTCCTCGCCCGGGTCGTCGTTCCAGGTCGGCGGGCAGATCGTCGGCATCTTCGGCGGGAAGCAGCCGATCGGGCCGATGTACGCCTTCGTCGGGATCTCCGGCATGGCCAAGATGTCCTCCTCCAAGGGCGGCGTGCCCACCCCGGCCGACGCCCTGCAGATCATGGAGCCGCAGCTGCTGCGCTGGCTGTACGCCCGCCGCAGGCCCAACCAGTCCTTCAAGGTCGCCTTCGACCAGGAGATCCAGCGGCTCTACGACGAGTGGGACCGGCTGGACGCCAGGGTCGCCGACGGCAGCGCCCTGCCTGCCGACGTGGCCGCGCACTCCCGCGCGGTGCGCACCGCGGCCGGTGAGCTGCCCCGGACGCCCCGGCCGCTGCCGTACCGGACGCTTGCGTCCGTCGCGGACATCACCGCCGGGCACGAGGACCAGGCGCTGCGCATCCTCAGCGAGCTCGACCCCGAGCAGCCGCTGACCTCTCTCGACGAGGCGCGCCCGCGCTACGACAAGGCCGAGGCCTGGATCAACACGCACGTCCCCGCCGACCAGCGGACCATCGTGCGGGACGAGCCGGACGCCGAGCTGCTGAAGTCGCTCGACGAGCAGGGCCGCGCGTCGCTGCGGCTGCTGCTGGACGGGCTGGCCGACCACTGGTCGCTCGACGGGCTGACGCACCTGGTGTACGGCGTGCCGAAGGTGCAGGCCGGGTTCTCCGCCGACGCCACGCCGAAGGAACTGCCGCCGGAGATCAAGACCGCCCAGCGGTCCTTCTTCGCGCTGCTGTACCACCTGCTGGTGGGCCGCGACACCGGTCCGCGGCTGCCCACGCTGCTGCTGGCGGTGGGGCAGGACCGGGTGCGGGCGCTGCTCGCGGCGTAGCGGATCCGTCGCCGTGACGACGGAGAAGGGGCCCTCGCCGAGGGCCCCTTCTCCGTGTGTGCCGGTTGCGCGTCAGGCGATGTGCTCGTCCGTCAGCTCCGCGTTGAGGCGGTTGGAGAAGCGATTCACCATGCGCTTGGACTCCGCCTCCTCCAGCGTGACGCCGTACGTCGCCTCGACGTCGGCGATGAACCCGCGCGGGGTGGGCGCTCCGTTCCCGCTCTTGATCGACTCGCGGAAGATCTGGTAGTACGCCTCCTCGTCCGGCTCCGGGGCGGGGGGTGTGCCGCCGCCCTCACCCAGTTCACGGGTGCGGCCCGGGACCACCGGGATCGGGAAGCTCCCGGTGTCCTCCGGGGAGAAGCCCTCCTGCGGCCGGTCGGGATACTGCTCGGCCCCCCGGGTCTCGGGATACCGCTCGGCCCGCGGGGGCTCGGCGATCCACTGGGCGTACTGGTCGGGGTCGTAGGCCGGGTCGTAGCCGCCCTGGTACTCGACGTCCCGGGGGGTGTTGAACCAGGGGCTCTCGTCCGGTTCCGGTGCGGGGCCGGGCTGCTGTGCGTCGGGGCTGCCGTCGAACTCCGGACGCCGCCCGCCGCGGGGTGCCGCCGCGCCCGCCTGTGCCGCCGCGGCGACACGGCTGTCCGCAGCGAGGGCGGCGTCCGCCGCGAGCGCCTTCGGCTCCGCCGCGAGCGTCCTCGGCTCCGCCGCGTCCAGGGCCTGCTGGGGGGCGGGTGGCAGCAGGGCCGGCTCGATGCCCGCCGCGGCCAGGCCAGCCGGGGCCGTCTCCGCCAACGGCACGCCGTACTTCGCCAGCCGCAGCGGCATCAGTGACTCCACCGGTGCCTTCCGGCGCCAGGCGCGTCCGAAGCGGGACCGCAGCCGGGCCTGGTAGACCAGCCGCTCCTGCTCCAGCTTGATCACCTGGTCGTAGGAGCGCAGCTCCCACAGCTTCATGCGGCGCCACAGGAGGAACGTGGGGACCGGGGAGAGGAGCCAGCGGGTGAGGCGGACTCCCTCCATGTGCTTGTCGGCCGTGATGTCGGCGATCCGGCCGATCGCGTGTCGGGCCGCCTCGACCGCGACCACGAACAGCACCGGGATCACCGCGTGCATGCCCACACCGAGCGGATCCGGCCACGCGGCCGCGCCGTTGAAGGCGATCGTCGCCGCCGTCAGCAGCCACGCCGTCTGGCGCAGCAGGGGGAACGGGATCCTGATCCAGGTGAGGAGCAGATCCAGGGCCAGCAGGACGCAGATGCCCGCGTCGATGCCGATCGGGAAGACGTAGGAGAAGTTCCCGAAGCCCTTCTTGATGGCCAACTCGCGGACCGCCGCGTACGAACCGGCGAAGCCGATACCGGCGATGATCACGGCGCCGGCCACGACCACGCCGATGAGAACGCGGTGCATCCGAGTCAGCTGCAGTGGCGCGGCCACCCGTACTCCCCTCCCCTTGCGTGTTGTTGCGCGCAACAGGGTGGCACATGTGTACGGGGAACGGGTGGCCGGTTCCCGTCGAGACGTCTCAGGGACTGCTCACGGACTGCTCGGGGACTGCTCAGCTCTTCGCCGCGGGCTTCTTCGACGGCGAGGCCGACGCGCCCTTCGAGGGCTCGTCCGAGGCCTCCTTGGAAGCCGGCTTGGGCGACTTCGACGACGACTTCGACGGCTTGGACGGGGCGCCGTCCGCCGTGCCGCCGCCCTTGCCGTTCGCGGCCGACACCGCCTCCACGGCCTCCTTGACGGCCTTCTTCGCGTCCTTCAGCAGGTCACCGCCGTCCGGCGTCTTGTCCCCGGCCAGGCCGGCGCCGTTGTAGTCGAGTGTGACCACGACGTTCTCGACGCGCGCCACGACCGTCTGCTGCTTGAAGGTGCCTTCCTTCTTCTTCAGGTCGTAGTGCACGGCCGTCGCCCGGTCACCCGTACCGGTCACCGGCTCCGTCTTGACGCTCTTCGCGCCCTCGACGGCCTGGGCCTCCTGGACCTGCTTCTCGAAGTACTCCTGCGCCAGCCTGTCGCCCGGACCGCGGGTGACGTCCGACTCGAAGCGCAGCATGGACACGTTCAGCCAGCGGAACTGCGAACCCTTGACGCCGTTGTTGTCGAGGCTGTTCCAGGAGCAGCTGGCACGCGTCGAGATGTCGTCCGACTTGCCCTCCTTGCCGGACTTGCTCTCCGGCACGAGGTCCTTCAGCGTCTTCTTCGGAAGCGCCTTGCACGCCTCCGGAAGCTTGTCGTACGCCGCCGCCTTCACGGTCGGTGACGGGCTCGCCGACGCCGACGCCGACGCCGCGGCCTTGTCCGTGCTGTCACCGGAGCCGGAGTCCGAGGAGCAGCCGGCGGCGACCAGCATCACGGGGACGGCGGCCGCGCAGACAAGGACGCGGCTCAGGCGCTTCGCTCGCTGGTCTCGCTCTACTCGCTGTGCTCGTCGCTGCATGGTTCCTTCACTCATGACGCTCGTGATTCCCTGCGGTCGGAACGGGTCCGAGTGGTCACCGTACGCGGTGAGGCAGCGGCGTGTTCTTCCTTCGGGCGCTTTGCGCGGGGCCGTGAAGGGGCCGTGAAGGGGCCTCAGTCGCCCAGTGACTCCGCCAGTTGGGAGGCCAGTTTCTGCGCCCTGCCCTGCATTTCCTTGCTGTCCGGGACGACTCCGACGGTCGCCGGCTGCTCCGCGTACTCGATGGTCACGATGACGTTGGACGTGCGGAACGCCACAGTCACCGTCCGCTGCTCGGCCGTCGAACCGGAACGGTTCAGCCCGTCGTCGAGGAACGCCTCGTCGCCGAGGTCCTCCAGGACCCGGGGCTGCAGCTCGGTCGGCGTCGCGGAAGGGGACGCCGAGGGCGAGGAGGAGGAGCCGGACGGGGCCGGGGAGCCACTCGACGAGGCGGCCGAACCGCTCGCCGTGGCGCCGGCGGAGGGCGCCGTCTGCGTGGCGGTCGGCTCGGGCAGGTGGGCCGCGGCCTCCCGCTCCGCGAAGAGCTGCTCGGCCTGGCTGTCGTCACTGACGGCGTTGTCGTAGGAGACGACCCGCTCGAAGTCGATCAGCAGGTGGTCGGTGGCCGCCGGGGAGTCCACCTTCCAGCGGCAGCCGACCTTCCGGTCGGTGTCGAAGGTGGTCGTCGGCTCGCCCTTGTAGGCCTTCTCGCGCTGCTCCTCGTCCCTGATCTGCGCGATGCCGGGGAGGAGTTCGTCGAGCGTGCTGTCGCCGGCCTCGGCGCAGGGGTCGGGCAGGGTGCGGTAGCGGCCGGGCTCGGCGGCGGGTGAGGCCGTGCCGGTGTCGCCGGGGTTGGTGTCGTCCGTCGGGCCGCCGCCGGCCGAGCCGCCGGTGCAGCCGGCCAGAACCGCCGCGAGGAGCACGGCGATACCGGGCACGCACGCCTTCCGTTGCACGTGGTGGCTCCTCTCGACACGGATATTGGCTTGCCGCCGTACGGCGGGCGATGGACACAATGTGTATCGCACGCACTGCCGTGGACGCCGGTCCGATTTCCTTTTCGTCGACCTTGGCTCCGGTATTTGCTGTTGAGGACTTCTGTTCGTTTACGGGGGATTGAGGACGCTATGTCGTATGTAGAGATACCGGGTGCGAAGGTACCGATCCGGATGTGGACCGACCCGGCCTCGGTCGAGGAGGGCGCGCTCCAGCAGCTCCGGAACGTCGCCACGCTGCCGTGGATCAAGGGCCTGGCCGTGATGCCCGACGTGCACTACGGCAAGGGTGCGACGGTCGGTTCGGTCATCGCCATGCAGGGCGCGGTGTGCCCGGCGGCGGTGGGTGTCGACATCGGTTGCGGAATGTCGGCGGTGAAGACATCCCTGACGGCGAACGACCTGCCCGGCGACCTGTCCCGGCTGCGGTCGAGGATCGAGCAGGTGATTCCGGTGGGGCGGGGGATGCATGACGACCCGGTGGATCCGGGGCGGTTCCACGGGCTGGCCACCGCGGGGTGGGACGACTTCTGGTCGCGGTTCGACGGGGTGGCGGAAGCGGTCAAGTTCCGTCAGGAGCGTGCCACGAAGCAGATGGGAACACTCGGCGGCGGAAATCATTTTGTCGAGGTGTGCACGGATACGACCGGATCTGTCTGGCTGATGCTGCACTCCGGCTCCCGGAACATCGGCAAGGAGCTGGCCGAGCACCACATCGGCGTGGCCCAGAAACTCCCGCACAACCAGGGCCTGGTCGACCGCGACCTCGCCGTCTTCGTCGCGGACACCCCGCAGATGGCGGCGTACCGCAACGACCTGTTCTGGGCGCAGGAGTACGCCAAGCACAACCGCTCGATCATGATGGCGCTCCTGAAGGACGTGGTCCGCAAGGAGTTCAAGAAGGCCAAGCCCGCCTTCGAGCCGGAGATCAGCGCGCACCACAACTACGTGGCCGAGGAGCGCTACGAGGGCATGGACCTGCTGGTGACCCGCAAGGGCGCTATCCGGGCCGGCTCCGGCGAGTACGGGATCATCCCCGGGTCCATGGGCACGGGTTCGTACATCGTCAAGGGCCTCGGCAACGCCAAGTCGTTCAACTCGGCCTCGCACGGCGCGGGTCGGCGCATGAGCCGCAACGCGGCCAAGCGCCGGTTCACCACGAAGGACCTGGAGCAGCAGACCCAGGGCGTGGAGTGCCGCAAGGACTCCGGCGTGGTCGACGAGATCCCCGCCGCCTACAAGCCGATCGAGCAGGTCATCGACCAGCAGCGGGATCTCGTGGAGGTCGTGGCGAAGCTGAAGCAGGTCGTCTGTGTGAAGGGCTGACGTTCAAGGGCCGGGTTCAGGCCGCGGCCGGTACTCGTCCGGTGCGCAGGCGCCACGTTCGGAGATTGCAGCTTTGCGCGGTCCTGCCGAGCACTTCCCTCGCGGCCGTTGGGCTGTGGAGTTCCAGCAGGATGCGGCCCTCATGGTCCTCCCAGCGGCGTTTCGCTCCCAAGACAGAGGTAGGCCGCCACGGCCGCGTCGGCCCTCGGCCGGGATGCCCGTCCCGGCCGGGGCCGTCGTTTTGACGATGTGACGTGAGCTTGGATCGGCAGTTCAAGCGCCGTTCGGATGAACGACGATGTTCACGCCTGTGAGTGAGAATGCGGCCTCACAACGCCCGGTGCACCTTTGTGTTCGACGCCTGGGCTCGGGGGCGCAGGACCAGGAGGTCGACGTTGACGTGGGCGGGGCGGGTGATCGCCCAGGTGATCGTTTCGGCGACGTCGTCGGCCGTGAGGGGGTCGGCGACGCCCTGGTAGACCTTGGCCGCCTTCTCCTCGTCACCGCCGAAGCGGGTCAGGGCGAACTCGTCCGTCTTGACCATGCCGGGGGCGATCTCGATCACGCGGACCGGCTGTCCGACGATCTCCAGGCGCAGGGTCTCGGCGAGGACGTGGGCGCCGTGCTTCGCGGCGACGTAGCCACCGCCGCCCTCGTAGGTGCCGTGGCCGGCGGTGGAGGAGACGACCACGACCGTGCCGTCGCCGCTCGCGATCAGCTTGGGCAGCAGGGCCTGGGTGAGGTTGAGGGTGCCGAGGACGTTCGTCTCGTACATCCGGCGCCAGTCCTCCGGGTCGCCGGTGGCGACCGGGTCGGCGCCGAGCGCGCCGCCCGCGTTGTTGACCAGCACGCCGATCGTCTTGAAGGCGGTCGCGAACTCGTCGACGGCGGCGCGGTCGGTGACGTCGAGGGGGTAGGCCGTGGCCTGGTGGCCGGCCTTGGTGATCTCCTCGGCCAGGGCCTCGATGCGGTCCTTGCGGCGCGCGGTGAGGACGACGCGGTAGCCCGCCGCGGCGAGTTGCCGGGCCGTGGCGGCGCCGATTCCGCTGCTCGCACCCGTGACGACGGCGATGCGGGAGGCTGCGGGCGGGGCGGCGGTGGCCATGGGAGCTCCTCGGGTGGATGGGCCGGCGGGCGTCTGCGCCGGGGCGTGCGGCCAGGATAGAAGGGGCCCGTGGTGGGAGAATGAGGCTGGGTGATCCCCTGTTCTCCGGGAGGTGGATCATGGGTGAGGCACGTGAGGTCATGGACCGGCTCACCGACGCGGTGACCGGGCACGCCGATCTGAAGGTCGTCGCCGATCTGTACGCCGAGGACGCGGTCGCCTTCACACCCGACGAGGGCGAGCTGCGCGGACGGGACGCGATCGTCGAGTACTGGCGGACCATGACGGAGGCGGTTCCCGAGGCGACGTTCCAGCCGCTGCATTCCTACGAGGCCGGTGACACGGCCATCGACGAGGGTGTCTACCACGGGCGGAACACCGGGCCGCTGGAGCTGCCCAACGGGGAGACGCTGCCGCCGACGCAGAAGGAGATCCGGATCCGCGGGGTGGACATCGCCACCGTCGAGGACGGGCGGATCGTCGACTACCGGCTGTACTTCGACGAGATGGACTTCCTGGGGCAGTTGGGCCTGCTGCCGCCCGACGAGCCGTTCTGAGTCAGGCCCGGGACGCGGGCCCGGGACGCGGGTCAGTTCCCTCGCGGGGCGTACATGATGACGGCCATGCCCGCGAGGCAGACCAGCGCGCCCGTGAGGTCCCAGCGGTCCGGGCGGTAGCCGTCGGCGACCACGCCCCACAGGATCGAACCGGCGACGAAGATCCCGCCGTAGGCGGCGAGGACCCGGCCGAAGTGGGCGTCGGGCTGGAACGTGGCGACGAAGCCGTAGGCGCCGAGGGCGAGGACCCCGCCGGCCGCCCAGAGCCAGCCCTTGTTCTCGCGTACGCCCTGCCAGACGAGCCAGGCGCCGCCGATCTCCAGCAGGGCGGCGAGGACGAAGAGGGCGGCGGAGCGGAGCACGGACATGGCGGCCAGCTTCGCACGCCCGGCCCGGCCCCGTGCCGTCGGCGTCAGGCGTCGGCGGCCTCGGCGTCGTAGCGTTCGCGGGCCTGCGCGACCTCGTCGAAGTGGTTCTCCGCCCAGTCCTTCACGGCGGTCAGCAGCAGCGCGAGGTTCTGGCCCAGGGGAGTGAGCGCGTAGTCGACGCGGACCGGGACGGACGGGGTGACGGTGCGGGTGAGGAGGCCGTCGCGTTCCAGTGTGCGCAGGGTCTGGGTGAGCATCTTGGGGCTGACGCCGGCGATCTTGCGGCCGAGGTCGCTGTAGCGCAGGGGGCCCGGGGCGAGGGCGGAGACGACGAGGCTGACCCACTTGTCGCTGATGCGGTCCAGGAGCTGGTTGGTGGGGCAGCTCTTGAGGAACGCGTCGTACTCGATGCGGGCCTGCTCGCGCCGCTGGGCCGCCGTCATGGTCGGCATGCGCTCACCTCCGGGGTACATACGCACTCGCAGGTAACTACTTACTGATGGATAGTAACTCTTCCTAGGGTTGTCCGCAGCGGGACGGAGGACGTCCCCGTTACCGACAATCCGAGGAGCGTCGCTGTGCGTGCTGTCGTGGTGAATTCGTTCGGTGGGCCGGAGGCTGTGGAGGTCGTGGAGACCGCGGTGCCCGAGCCGGGTGCGCGTGAGGTGCGGATCAAGGTGGCGGCCGCCTCCCTGAATCCCGTGGACGCGGGGGTGCGGTCCGGGGTGTTCGGCGGCGCGGGCAAGCGGATCGGGCTGGGCTGGGACGTCGCCGGGACCGTGGACGCGGTGGGAGTGGCCAGTTCGTGGCGCGTGGGCGACGAGGTGGTGGCGCTGGACTACGGCATGGTCAAGCCGCTGGGCACCCACGCCGAGTACGTCGTCGTGGACACGGACGCGGCGGCTCTGGCGCCCGCCACGGTGGACGCCGTCCGGGCGGCGACGCTGCCGCTGAACGCGCTGACCGCCGTGCAGGCCCTGGACCGGCTGGAGCTCGCGCCGGGCCAGTCGCTGCTGGTGACGGGCGCGGCGGGGGCGGTCGGCGGATACGCGGTCCAGCTGGCGGCGCACCGGGGGATCGCGGTGACCGGGCTGGCGCGTGCGGGCGACGAGGCGTTCGTACGGTCGCTGGGAGCGGAGCGTTTCGTCAGCGGTGCCGTCACGGACGGGGGTTTTGACGCGGTGCTGGACGCCGCGGTCCTCGGTGAGCCGGCCCTGGCGGGGGTACGGGACGGGGGCCGGTACATCGGCGTCATCCCGCAGGCGGAGCCGGCCTCGGTCCGGGGTGTGCGGACCGGGGCGGTCGAGGTGAGTGCCGACGGGGCCCGGCTGGCGGAGCTGGTGCGGCTGGTGGACGAGGGCGTGCTGACGACCCGGGTGGCCGAGACGTTCGCCCTGGAGGACGCCGCGAAGGCACACGCCCGGCTCGACGGGGGCGGCGTGCGGGGGCGGCTGGTGCTCGTGCCCTAGCCGGGTGCGGGGTTCCTCGACCGGCGGCTCGACAACGGCCGGCGGATCGACGAGTGGCGCGCTCGTCTCGGCGGCGTCGTCCTACTCGAACCGCCCGTCGAGCGCCTCCGGGACTCGACCTAGGGGCCGGCGCGTCCGGCCCTGACCTCCGCCGCGTACGCCGTGGGCGGCACCCCCACCGTCGCCGTGAAGTCGCGTACCAGGTGGGCCTGGTCGGCGTAGCCGAGGTCGGCGGCCAGGGCGGCCCAGTCGATGGCGTCGCGGGTGCCGGCCTGTTCGAGGGCCTCGTGGATGCGGTAGCGGAGGACCACCCACTTGGGGCTCACCCCCACCCAGGCGGCGAACAGCCGTTGCAGGGCCCGCATCGACAGGCCCTGCTCGTGGGCGAGGTCGCCGACGCGGCGCACGGTGCGGTCCGTGCGGATGCGGCGGACGAGGTCGATCGCGAGGTCGGCCTGCGGGTCCGGGGCGCACGGCAGGGAGAGCAGGAAGGCGTCCAGGGCGGCCACCCGGTCCCGGTCGTCGGCGGCGGTGACGACGGAGCGGGCGGTGTCGCCGGTGATCTGCGGGAACACCTCCCGGGCGGGCAGCGCGCGGCCCGTCCACCGGGAGACCGGGTCGTCCGGGGCGTACGGCCGGAAGCCGCCGGGGCGGAACTTCGCCCCGCAGACACGGCCCCGCCCGGTGAGCTTCCTGGTGTAGAGGCCGAGGGCGACGCCGGTGACCTCGGCGTACGGCGGGCCCTCGTCCTCGTCCCACTGGAAGGTGAGGTTGACGGCGGGGTGCGGGACGACGTGGGAGGCGTAGGGCGCGGGCAGGTCCCAGTCGATGAGCCAGTACCACTCGACGTACCGGCGCAACGGCCCGGCGGGCTCGTGGCGGCGGAAGCGGACGTGGTCCAGCAGCCCGGACGGGTCGACGATCCCGCGGGTGTCGTGGCGGGGTGCCTCCATGGCCGGATCGTACGTCGCGTTTCTTCAAGAAGGGCGGCTGTGGGGCTGCCTACGGTCGGGGTATGGACACGAAAGCGGTGAAGACCCACGGCATCGGTGAGCTGCTGGCCCTGGCGAGTCGGCGGGCGGTGCCGGTGGTGCGGGGCATCCCGGACGCGGCGCTCGGCGCCCCGACGCCCTGCGCCGAGTACGACGTGCGGGCCCTGGCCGGTCATCTCTTCCAGGTGATCGTGCAGTTCCAGCGGCTGGCCGCGAAGGAGGCCTCGGACTTCTCGGGGGCGGCCGACGTGGTCGCCGAGAGCCCCGACTGGCGGGAGCGGCTGGTGGGGGAGGCGGACCGGCTGGTGGCGGCCTGGTCCGCGCCCGGTGCCGAGGAGGGCACCACCGGCGCCATGGGCATGCCCGCGCGGCTGGTCGGTTCGATGGCGCTGCTGGACCTGACGGTGCACGTGTGGGACCTGGCGAGGGCGACCGGCCAGGACGACCCGGGTGCCGACGAGGCGGTCGTGGCAGAGCTGGCGGGCGCGGTGGACCAGCTGGCGCCGACGGCCCGGAAGATGGGCGTGTTCGGTGAGCCGGTGCCGGTGGGCGAGGACGCGTCGGCGTTCGAGCGGCTGCTGGCGCGGACCGGCCGTGCCCCGTCCTGGGGCCGGACCGCCCAGGCTTCCTCGCGGGAATAGGCGCACGTGGGCCGCCGTTCCCCAGGTATAGTTGAACAGTAAACAACCTGGAGGGTGAGCGAGCATGCAGTTCGGGATCTTCAGCGTCGGCGACGTCACGCCCGACCCCACCACCGGCCGGACGCCCACGGAACGCGAGCGGATCAAGGCCATGGTGGCCATCGCGCTGAAGGCCGAGGAGGTGGGCCTCGACGTCTTCGCGACCGGTGAGCACCACAACCCGCCGTTCGTGCCCTCGTCCCCCACCACGATGCTCGGCTACGTCGCGGCCCGCACCGAGCGGCTGATCCTCTCCACGGCGACGACCCTGATCACCACCAACGACCCCGTGAAGATCGCCGAGGACTTCGCGATGCTCCAGCACCTGGCCGACGGGCGGGTCGACCTGATGCTGGGCCGCGGGAACACCGGCCCGGTCTACCCCTGGTTCGGGCAGGACATCCGGCAGGGCATCAACCTCGCCGTCGAGAACTACGCCCTCCTGCACCGCCTCTGGCGCGAGGACGTCGTCGACTGGGAGGGCACGTTCCGCACGCCCCTGCAGGGCTTCACGGCCACGCCCCGCCCGCTGGACGGCGTACCGCCGTTCGTCTGGCACGGGTCGATCCGCTCCCCGGAGATCGCCGAGCAGGCCGCGTTCTACGGCGACGGCTTCTTCCACAACAACATCTTCTGGCCGGCCGACCACACCAAGCGCATGGTCGAGCTGTACCGCGAGCGGTACGCCCACTACGGGCACGGCACGCCCGAGCAGGCGATCGTCGGTCTCGGCGGGCACGTCTTCATGCGGAAGAACGCCCAGGACGCGGTGCGCGAGTTCCGCCCCTACTTCGACGTCGCCCCGGTGTACGGGCACGGCCCGTCGCTGGAGGACTTCATGGAGCAGACGCCGCTGACCGTGGGCTCCCCGCAGCAGGTCATCGAGAAGACCCTGGCCTTCCGCGACTACGCGGGCGACTACCAGCGCCAGCTGTTCCTGATCGACCACGCCGGGCTGCCGCTGAAGACCGTGCTGGAGCAGATCGACCTGCTCGGCGAGGAGGTCGTGCCGGTGCTGCGCAAGGAGTTCGCCGTGGACCGCCCGGCGGACGTCCCGGACGCCCCGACGCACCCGGCCCGCCTCGCCCGGGCCCGATGGTGAGGGGACGGCGGGGCCCGGCCGCGAGGCCGCCCCGCCCCTGGTGAGAGCCGAGTAAGAAGGACGCCCCGGCGCAGCGCATACGGTCCCGGGCGCGGGGCGGCTTGGCACACTGGACGCGTGCCCCACACCGTGCTGCTCGCCGAAGACGACCGCGCCATCCGCAACGCCCTGGAGCGCGCCCTGACCCTGGAGGGCTACCAGGTCATGGCGGTCGCCGACGGTGTCGAGGCGCTGGCGCAGGCCCACCGCAACCGTCCGGACGTCCTCCTGCTGGACGTGATGATGCCCGGCATCGACGGGCTCCAGGTGTGCCGGGTGCTGCGCGCCGAGGGGGACCGGACGCCGGTGCTGATGCTGACCGCCCTCGTCGAGACCGCCGACCGGATCGCCGGGCTGGACGCGGGCGCCGACGACTACGTGGTCAAACCCTTCGACGTGGAGGAGGTCTTCGCCCGGCTGCGCGCCCTGCTGCGCCGCACCAGCCTGGTGGGCACCGGCGGCGCCCCCGCGGCCGAGACGCCCAGGCCGCTCCCCGAGCGGTTCCTCGAGGCCGCCGGCCTGCGCATGGACCCGCAGGCCCGCCGGGCCTGGCGGGGCGCGCGCGAGCTGGAGCTGACCCGCACCGAGTTCGAACTGCTGGAGCTGCTGGTCCGCAACGCGGGCATCGTCCTCGACCACTCGACGATCTACGACCGCATCTGGGGCTACGACTTCGGGCCCGGCTCGAAGAACCTCGCCGTCTACGTCGGCTACCTGCGCCGCAAGCTCGACGAGCCGGACGCGCCGCAACTGATCCACACGGTGCGTGGCGTGGGTTACGTGCTGCGGGAGGACTGAGTGGGCCGCCTGCGCCTGCCGGCCGGGCGGCGGCCGAAGCTCGTGTCGCTGCGCACCACCTTCGCGGTGTCCTTCGCGGCGGTGACGGCGGCCGTCACCATCCTCGTCGGCATCCTGTCCTACAGTGCCGCAGCCCGGCTGGTGCGGGTGGACCAGCAGACCGTGTTCGACGAGGTCGTGCAGGACCTGCGCGACGAGGTGCGGCAGAACCACATGGCGCCCGGCGACTTCTCGTCCGCCGCGCCGGGCCACGACCTGGTGCGGCCCGCCCGCACGGACGTGCAGGTGCTCGGCCCGGACGGGCACGTCGTCGACGCGGGCAGTCCCGGACTGCCCGTCACCGGCACCGACGTACGGATCGCCGCCGCGGCCGGCTCCGGGCAGGTGGCCGAGCACAAGGACGTCGACGTGGGCAGCGACGTCTACCGCGTCGCCACCGTCTCCCTCGGCGGCGGCCGGGGCGCGGTGCAGATCGCGCAGGAGTTCAGCGACGTGGAGGATCTGCTGCGGGCGCTCCAGCAGCGGACGCTGCTGCTGATGGCCGCCGTGGTGGTGGGCGCCGGGTTGTTCGGCTGGTGGCTGGCCCGGCGGATCACCCGCCGCCTGGTCGTGCTGACCGACGCCGCCGAGGACGTCGCCCGCACCCGCCGCCTGGGCATCCAGGTGCCCGTGGCCGGCCACGACGAGGTGGGCCGCCTCGGCCGGGCCTTCGACCGCATGCTGGGCCGGCTCGCGCAGTCCGAGGAGGACCAGCGCCGCCTGGTCCAGGACGCGGGCCACGAGCTGCGCACGCCGCTGACCTCGCTGCGCACCAACATCTCCCTGCTGCGCCGGATCGACGAACTCCCGCCGCAGGCCCGCGAGGAGCTGGTCGCCGACCTCGGCCAGGAGGCCCGGGAGCTGACCGATCTGGTCAACGAGCTGGTGGATCTCGCGGCCGGACAGTCCGACACCGAGCCGCCGCAGCGGGTGGACGTCGCCGACATCGCAGAGGAGGTCGCCGGGGCGGCCCGGCGCCGCAGCGGCCGGCAGATCCTGCTGCGCGCGAGCGGCGACACCACGACCGACGGACGGCCCGGGATGCTGACCCGGGCGCTGTCCAACCTCGTCGAGAACGCCGTCAAGTTCGACCAGGGCGGCAGGGCCCCAGTCGAGATCGTCGTCTCGGGGCCCGCCCGGCCCGGCAGGATCCGCATCGAGGTCCTCGACCGCGGCCCGGGCATCGACGACCGCGACCTCACCCGGGTCTTCGACCGCTTCTACCGGGCCGCCGACGCCCGTTCCCTGCCGGGTTCCGGCCTCGGCCTGTCCATCGTCCGCGAGGTGGCCCTCGCACACGGCGGAGCACCGTTCGCGTTCCGGCGGGAAGGCGGCGGGACGGTCACCGGATTCACGGTCGGCGGCGGGATCGACTGACCCGGCGGGTGTGCGGCGCGCGACCGGGGCCGTGCGCCCCGGCCAGGCCGAGCCCGCGGACGCGACCGGGGCCGTGCGCCCCGGCAAGCCGAGCCGTGCCCCCCCCGGCGAGCCGAGCCCCCCCGCGGATGCGGCCGTGGCCGTGCGCCCCGGCAAGCCGAGCCCCGCGGACGCGGCCCGCTCCCGCCCCTGCCGGAAGCGGTGCAGGGCGGTGGTGTGGGCGGTCAGACCGCCAGCCACACCGCCTGGTCCGGCTCCAGACGCCCGTTCCTCAGCGGACCGGAGGCCAGCAGCAGCGCGGAGTACGCCGGCAGCTCGTACGGCTCGGCCGAGAGGTTCACCACGCAGACGAAACCGGGCTCCCGGCGGAAGGCGAGAACCCCTTCGGGAGCGTCCAGCCAGTCCATCGAGCCGTCGCCGAGGGCCGGATGGTCGCGCCGGATGCCCAGCGCCGCCCGGTACAGCTCCAGCATCGAGGTCGTGTCCCCCGACTGGGCCGCCACGGCGAACCGGCCCCATTCGGCGGGCTGCGGCAGCCACGGCTCGCCCGTCGCGCCCTCGGGGCTGAAGCCGAACGCCGTGCCGCCCTCGGTCCACGGGATCGGGACACGGCAGCCGTCGCGGCCGCGGTCGGTGCGCCCCGAGCGCTCCCAGGTGGGGTCCTGGAGAACGGACTCCGGCAGGTCCTCGACCTCCGGCAGCCCGAGTTCCTCGCCCTGGTAGACGTAGGCGCCGCCGGGCAGGGCGAGCATCAGCAGAGCGGCGGCACGGGCGCGCCGGGTGCCGAGGTCGAGGTCCAGGGGGCCGTCGGGGCGGTAGCTCTCGTTGGCCACCCAGCGCCTGACCGTCCGGCGGCCGTAGCGGCTGGGGTGGCGCACGACGTCGTGGTTGGACAGCACCCAGGTGGCCGGTGCGCCCACCGCCCCGAGCATGCCGAGGGAGCCGTCGATGACCGACCGCAGGTCCTTCGCGTCCCAGCTCGACATCAGGAAGTCGAAGTTGAAGGCCGTGTGCAGGCCGTCCCGGCGGACGTACGCCGCCAGCCGCTCGGGGGTGTCCGCCCAGGCCTCGGCGACGAAGGAGCGGTCGCCGGGGAACTCGTCGGCGACCTTGCGCCAGGACCGGTAGATCTCGTGCACCTCGTCCCGGTCCCAGTGCGGGTGGTCGACGTGCTGCCGGGGCCGCTCGTCGTCCGGGTCCCGGCGGGGCGGCAGGTCGGGCAGCTCCGGGTGCTTGACCAGCCCGTGGGCGACGTCGATGCGGAAACCGTCGACGCCCCGGCCGAACCAGAACCGCAGGATCGACTCGAACTCCTCCCGCACCTCGGGGTGTTCCCAGTTCAGGTCGGGCTGCTCGGGCGCGAACAGGTGCAGGTACCACTCCCCGTCGGGCAGCCGGGTCCAGGCCGGGCCGCCGAAGCAGGACACCCAGTCGTTCGGCGGCTGGGAGCCGTCCGGTCCGCGCCCGGCGCGGAAGACGTAGCGCTCGCGTTCGGCGCTGCCGGGGCCGGCCGCCAGCGCCGCCCGGAACCAGGCGTGCCGGTCGGAGGTGTGGTTGGGCACGATGTCGGGGATCACGCGGATCCCCAGCGCGTGCGCTTCCTCGATGAGCCGCTCGGCGTCGGCCACGGTGCCGAAGACCGGGTCGATCTCCCGGAAGTCGGCGACGTCGTAACCGTGGTCGGCCATCGGCGACTTGTACCAGGGGTTGATCCAGATGGCGTCCACGCCCAGCGACTTCAGATACGGCAGGCGGGAGCGGATGCCGGCGATGTCGCCGACGCCGTCGCCGTTGCCGTCCGCGAAGCTGCGGATGTAGACCTGGTAGATGACGGCGCTGCGCCACCAGGGTGCGGTGGGGGACACAAGGCTCCTTCTGAAGCGGGCGAAACTGCGGCAGGGTGGGGCTACTTGGCCGCGCCGGCGGTGAGCCCGGCGACGATCCGGCGCTGGAAGAGCAGCACCATGACCACCAGCGGAACGGTGACCAGCACACCCGCGGCCATCTGGCTGCCGAACGGGGTCTCGTAGGTCGTCGCGCCGGTGAACTTGGAGATGGCGACCGTGGCGGTCTGCATGCCCGGCCGGTTGGTCATCGACAGGGCGATGAGGAACTCGTTCCAGGCCGCGATGAACGTGATGATCGCGGTGGTGAAGATGCCCGGCGCGGCCAGCGGCACGATGACCTTGCGGAAGGCCTGGCCGCGGGTGCAGCCGTCGACCATCGCCGCGTGCTCCAGCTCGTCCGGCATCTGCCGGAAGAACGTGGTCAGGTTCCACACCGCCAGCGGCAGCGCGAAGGACATGCTCGGCACGATCATCGACCGGTAGGTGTTGATCCAGCCGATGTCCGTGAACAGCTTCAGCAGCGGCACCACGATCGACACCACCGGGAACATCGAGGTGGCGATGATCAGCGTCAGGATCAGCCGCTTGCCGCGGAACTCCAGCCGCGCCATCGCGTACGCCGTGAACGTGGCCAGCACCAGCGCCAGGACGGTCGTGATCCCGGCGACGACCAGGCTGTTGAACAGCGCCCGGCCGAAGCCCTGCGCCGGGTCGAACACGGCCCGGTAGTTCTCGAAGGACAGCGGGGACGGGACGAGCGAGGTGTCGAAGATGTCGCCGGTGCGGCGCAGGCTGGAGACCAGCATCCAGTAGAAGGGGGCCAGGCAGTACGCCACGACCGCGACGACACCCGCGTACACGAGCCCGCCCCGCCATTTCGCCGTGAGGGTCGTCATGCCGTCACCTCCGTACGACGGCGCCTCCCGGCGCGCCCGCCGCCGACGAGGTCGGCACCGAGCAGCCGGACGAACGCGAGCGCGATCAGGAACACGTAGAGGAAGAGGATCACCGCGTACGCGGAGGCCGGTCCGAAGCGGACGTTGGACGCCTCGTTCTGCGCGAGCATCGACAGCGTCTCCACCGAGTGCTTCTGCGCGCCGACGAGGATGTAAGGCAGGTCGAACATCCGCAGCGCGTCCATGCAGCGGAACAGCACCGCCACGAGCAGGGCCGGCTTCACCAGCGGCAGGGTGATGTGCCAGAACCGGCGCGCCGCGCGGGCCCCGTCCATCCGGGCCGCCTCGTAGACCTCGGTGGGGATCACCTGGAGTCCTGCCAGCACCAGCAGCCCGATGAACGGCGCCGTCTTCCACACCTCCGCGACGATGACCGCGACCTTGGCGTGCACGCCCTCGGTGGTCCACAGGATCTGCTGTCCGAGCAGCGCGTTGGCGACGCCGTCGCTGTTGAAGATCCAGCGCCACAGCAGCCCGGAGATGGCCGTCGGCACGGCCCAGGGCACCAGGATCCCGGCCCGCACCAGGCCCCGGCCCTTGAACGCCTTGTGCATGATCAGCGCCATGGCCACGCCGATCACCGTCTCCAGGCCGACGGTGACGACGGTGAAGAACGTGGTGTTCCAGAAGGCGTTCCAGAACCGAGCCCCGGCATCCCCGAAGATCTCGGCGTAGTTGCCCAGCCCGACGAACGGCTCGGTGTCGCTGATGAACCCGGTCGCCGGGTCCAGGCCCTTCGCCCCGTACAGCGACTCCTTGAGCGCCATCAGGGTCGGGTAGAGCACGACGACCGTGAGCACCAGCAGGGTGGGGGAGACGAGCAGCGCCGCCAGCCGTCCGGCACCGGCACTCGCCCGCCCCCGCCGCACCGGCGGCCCGGCCGGGGTGGGAGCCTCGGACTGTGCCGGCGCCTCGGTCATGACGCCGGCCTTCACCGTGCCACGGCCTTGCTCAGCGCCTTCTGCAGGTCCCGCAGTGCCTGCGCGCTGTTCTTGTCCCCGTTCAGGGCGGCGTACGCCTCCTGCTGGACGGCCGCGGTGACATCGCCGTACGGCACCACCCGGGGACGCGGGACGGCCCGGACGATGGACTCCTTGAGCACCGGCAGGTACGGGTACTGCCCGATGAGCTGCCGGTCGTCGTAGAGCGCGGCGTACGGCGGGGCGACGGAGGCGTCCTCCAGCAGGGTGCGGGTGTTCTTCTCGTTCGTCATGAACTCGATGAAGTCCAGCGCGGTCGCCTTGTTCTTCGCCGTAGTGGAGACGGCCATGTTGTGGCCGCCGAGGCTGGAGGAGCCGGGCCCGTTCAGACCGGGCAGGGGCGCGACTGCGAACTTGCCCTTGACGCCGCTCTTCTGGGCCAGGGAGTACACGTAGGGCCAGTTGCGCAGGAAGAGCACCTTGCCGGACTGGAAGGCCTGCCGGCCGTCCTCCTCCTGGTAGGTGATGGCCTTCTTCGGGATCGTCCCGTCCCGGAAGGAACGGACCAGGAAGTCCAGGCCCTTGCGCGCCTCGGGGGTGTCGACGTCCGGCTTGCCGGCGGCGTCGGCGACGGTGCCGCCCGCCGAGTTCACCGCCTCGGCGAAGTTCACCGTCAGGCCCTCGTACTTCTGGAACTGCCCGGCGTAGCAGGACATGCCCTTCGCCTCGGGGAGCTTCCTCACCTCGGCGCACGCGGCGGTCATCTCGTCCCAGGTCCTGGGGGGAGCGGCGACGCCGGCCTTCTTGAGCAGATCGGTGCGGTAGTAGAGCATGCCGCCGTCCGAACTGGCCGGCACCGCGTACAGCCCGCCCCGGTACCGGGCGGTCTCCACCACCGGCTTCAGCATCTTCCCCAGCGGGAACCGCTTGTCGGGCAGCCGGTCGATCCATCGGTGGGCGGCGAACTCCGAGGTCCACACGACGTCGAGGGACAGCACCGTGTAGGCGTCGGACTTCGTCTCCGCGTTCTGGATCATCTGCTGCCGCTGGGCGTCCGCGTCGGTCGGCAGCTGGATGAAGGTGACCTTCTCCTTCGGGTGCGCCGCGTTCCAGCGGTCGAGCATCGGCTGGACGGTGCCGGTGGTGTCCTTGCCCGCCACGTACGTGATGGGGCCGCGCCCTTCGAACGACGGGGGGCCGGCCTGCCCGGAGCCGCCGTCGGAGGAGCCGCAGGCGGTGAGGAGGAGCCCGGCGGCGGTGATCACGGCCGCTCTGCTGGTGGTTCTGGTCGTCACTGTCTCTCCTGGTCGTGCGGAACCGGGTGCGAATGCTGCTGAGACTGCGTTGTCACGCGATGCGATGAGGGAATCCGCAGGTCAGAAAGATGAGAGCGGATTGCCGGAGAGGGATACGAGGCTGTCGGGACAACGCTTGCAAGCTAGGGGCGGGCCGAGGTGAAGTCAATGCGTTACCCACAGGTAATGGGCTGACCGGTCAGGTCGCCCGCACGTGAAAGCGCTGTCACGAATCCCGGTGACGGAATGGATCCCTGTGCTAACGTCCGGCTCATGCCTCCAGCTCAGCAACGGCACCCCACGATGGCCGACGTCGCCGAGCGGGCCGGGGTCTCCACCTCCACCGTCTCCCGTACTCTGCGCGGACTGTCCACGGTCTCGCCGGAGGTGCGCGCCCGCGTCGAGCAGGCGGCTCGCGACCTCAACTTCGCCGTGTCACGGCAGGCGGCGAGCCTCGTCACGGGCAGGACGGGCACGGTCGCGGTGATGGTCCCGACGCTCAACTCGTGGTTCATGGGATCCGCCCTGTCCAGCCTCGCCCCGCTGCTGCGGGCGGCGGGCATGCAGCTGAACGTCTACGAGATCCCGGACCTGGCCGAGCGCACGGCGTTCTTCGAGCATCTCCCGGCGCGCCGCAACGCCGACGCGCTCCTGGTGTTCTCCTTCGACCTCACCGACGAGGAGACGGCCCGGCTGGACGACCTCGGCATGCCGGTGATCTACGTCAGCCAGCACGTCGAGGGCCGCCCGAGCGTCTACGTCGACGACGTCGCCGGAGCGCTGCACGGCACCCGGCACCTGCTCAACCTCGGCCACCGCCGCATCGCCTTCGTCCCGACCGAGGGGGCGAGCGGCTTCACCTTCAGCTCCAACGAGCGCCTGCTGGGCTACCGGCAGGCCCTCGCCGAGGCGGGGGTGCCGCTCGACGACGACCTGGTGGTGTCCACGCGGACCGGCAGCAAGCGCGCGGCCGCCGAAGTCCCTCGGCGCGCTGCTCAGCCTGCGCGAGCCGCCCACCGCCGTCTTCGCCGAGCAGGACGAGGTCGCGGTCGCCCTCATCTGGAACCTCCGCAAGACACGGATCGCGGTGCCCGAGCGCATCTCGGTCCTGGGCTTCGACGACCAGCCGCTGGCGGACTGGTTCGACCTGTCGACGGTGGCGCAGTCCCCGTCCGAGATGGGCCGGCTGGCCGGGGAACTGGCCCTGAAGCTCATCGACGACTCGGACGGGGACCACGAACGCCACATCGTCCTGCCGACCCACGTGATCCCCCGGGGCACGACGGCCCCCGTGGCGACCCGACCGGCGGGTCAGCCGGAGAGGCCGGAGGGACCGGAGGAGTCCGAGGCGCCGGGGAGCCCGGCGAGCGCGTAGAACCCGATCGGGGAGTTCGGCTCGAACCCGATCCGGGGGTACACGGGCGCGCCCGCGACGGTGGCGTGCAGGGTCGCCCGGGTCAGCCCGGTCGCGCGGCCCCCCTCGTACAGGGCCTTGCGGGTCACGGCCTCTCCGTAGCCCCGCCGCTCCCACGCCGGATCGGTGGCGACGAGCACGACGAAGAGCCGCCCCTCCGCCTCCACGGTCGCGGCGCAGGTCACGGGGACCCCGTCGCGCAGCCCCAGGTCGGCGAACACCCCTCTCTTCCACCACGCGGACCCGGCGAGCCCGTCCCGCCCGTCCTCCAGCGGGAAACCGTAGGCGCGCGCGTTGATGTCCGCGTACGCCTGGAGCAGTTCGTCGCTGTCCACACGCACGAAGGCCAGCTCGGGGTGGGCGGGCTCGGGGAGGGGCAGCAGGTCTCCCGCCATGCCGGTGCCGGGGAAGGCGTACCGCAGGCCCGCCCGCTCGGCGGCCGCTGCGAGCGCGGCACGCGCCCCGTCGTCGAGCAGGGCCTCGAAGACCCACAGGAAGCCGGGGCGGGTCTTCGAACGCATCACCGCGGCGGCCTCGTGCAGCCGCTGCTTCAGCACCCCGGCGTCCGCCCCGGCCTCCGTCAGGGTCACGCAGTTCCAGAAGGCGAACCGGGAGTCGGCCCACCGTACGGCGATGCCCGGCAGGTCCCGCACGTCGGCGCGGGGGTCCCGGTCGAGCACCATGGCCCGCCAGACCGTCGCGAGCTGTTCCATCGACTCGATCGCGTCCGCGAGATCACGCACGGGGTCCCCCTCGGGTCACCGACTGCTGCCGCACCGGTCCTGCCCGCCCGGGAGCCGGCTCATCCACGGCCCCGGCGGACCCCGGCGCACTCCGCCGGGAACCGGCCATGCCGGCACGGCGCCGGGGGGTCGGCCGGCGGCGTGGTCAGTTTCCGGTGGCGTGCGCGTAGGTGACGAAGGCCGCGCCGCTGTCGAGCACCGTGTGGCCGGTGAGCTCCCAGCCGCGCGGATCGAAGACGGCCTTGTGGGAGAAGAGCGGGATCCCGGCGCCGATGGTCAACGGGGCCACCTTGAGGACGAGCCGGTCGATCTCGGAGTACAGGGCCCCGGCCAGTTCCGCGCCGCCCAGCAGCCAGATGTCCTTGCCGTCCTCCTGCTTCAGCTGTCGCACCTTCTCCACGGGGTCGTCGGCGACCAGTTCGACGGCCGGGGCCGGGACCTCGGTGAGGGTCCGGGAGAAGACCAGGTGGCGCAGGTGGGGGTAGGCGTCGTCGATGCCGGCCTTGAGGCCGATCTCGTAGCTGCGCCGTCCTTCGAGGACGGTGTCGAAGTGCGTGCCCTCCGCCGTGACGGACAGGGCCGCCCGGGCCTGCACGGGCAGGGTCTCCGGGTACTCCGCCACCAGGTACTCGATGTAGTCCGCCGGGATCGGCCAGAAGCCGGCCGGGCCGGTGGGGTCGGCACCGTCCGGGCCCGCGATGAAACCGTCCAGCGTGGTGGCGATGTAGTACACGAGCTTTCGCATGCGGTGCTCCCTTTTTTCTCCGGGTCTGCGCGATGGGCCGGAGACCAGAGTGGATCAAGCATGGATCAGGCGTGGGTCAAACCAGGTCCGTGTGATCCATTCGACGGCACACGACAAAGGGCGGGGTCCGGGAACCCCGCCCGACACCACGAAAACCCCGGCTCAGGGCCACACCAGGCAGTACGGCTGGTGTCCCGCCTCGTGCAGCCGGTGGGAGAAGTCCTGCCACTCGTGCAGCAGTTGGTAGACGTTGAACGCGTCCCGGGGGCCGCCCCGGTCGGGGACCGTCGACCAGATGAAGGCCGCCGCGCCCACCGCCTCCTCGCCGATGCCGCGCAGCGGGTCGACGACCGTCATGGGGAGCTTGACCACCGCGTAGTCGGGGTGCAGGACGACGAGCTCCAGGGGCGGGACCTTGTGCAGGGGGACGCCCTCGATGCCCGTGAGCACCATCGCCGCCATCGTCTCCGGCTTGATCTTCGTGAACATGCCGTTCATGCCGAGCTCGTCGCCGCCGAGCTCCTCGGGGCGCATCGAGATCGGGACGCGGGCCGCGGTCGCGCCGTCGGGCGCGCCGAAGTACTTGTACGTCACCCCCACCCGACCACCATTCCCGCTGCTCCCGGCCCGAAGATCGTCCACCTGACGTTCAGTACGTCCGGCGGCCCGCTCCGGTTCACTCGGTGAACCCTGTGTCCGACGCGGTTCCTGAGCGTCCTCCGCCTCGCGCCGGTGCCGTCCCCGCCGGGCACGTCGAGGACCCAGGTCATCAGTCCCCTCGCCCAGTCCGCCACCGCGATGCATATCTCCACCCGACTGCTTTTTCTAGGACGCGTCGCCCCCGCCGCGCAACCCGATCATCGTGTCAGTGACCTCCCCCACGGCCGCCCGCCGAAACGTGCGCCGAAACAACTGCCCGTGGGATGTCCGCAGCCTCCGACCACGCCGGGCCGTGCGAGCTGTGAGTATCAGGGTCCAGTCTCGCAGACGACGGCGACCCCGGGGCCGGTTGTCCCGTGCCCCGTCCGCCCGCGCCCCTGGCCTACCCTGAACAGGTCACTGGCACCCGGAGCCCGACAGCGTCGGAGAAGGTCGGAGAAGTCGCAGGTCATGAGTGAACTGGCATATCCGTATGAAGCACCGGCCTCGCAGGCTCTGTTCGACCGAGCGGCGACCGTCACGCCCGGCGGCGTGAACTCACCGGTGCGGGCCTTCCGAGCCGTCGGCGGCACGCCGCGGTTCATGGTGTCCGGCACCGGCCCCTATCTGACCGACGCGGACGGCAGGGAGTACGTCGACCTCGTGTGCTCCTGGGGGCCCATGATCCTCGGGCACTCCCACCCCGAGGTGATCGCCGCCGTGCAGGACGCCGTCTCCCGCGGTACGTCCTTCGGCACGCCCGGTGAGGGCGAGGTCGCGCTCGCCGAGGAGATGGTGGCCCGCGTCGCGCCGCTGGAGCAGGTGCGGCTGGTCTCCAGCGGCACCGAGGCGACCATGTCGGCGATCCGCCTCGCGCGCGGGTTCACCCGGCGCACCAAGGTGATCAAGTTCGCCGGGTGCTACCACGGGCACGTCGACTCGCTGCTCGCCGCGGCCGGCAGCGGTGTCGCCACCTTCGCGCTGCCCGACACCCCGGGCGTCACCGGCGCCCAGGCCGGTGACACGATCGTCCTGCCGTACAACGACCTCGACGCCGTGCGCGAGGCCTTCCGGGCGCACCCCGGCGAGATCGCCTGTGTGATCACCGAGGCCTCCCCGGGCAACATGGGCGTCGTCCCGCCCGCCGAGGGCTTCAACCAGGGGCTGAAGGACATCTGCTCCGAGAACGGCGCCCTCTACGTCTCCGACGAGGTCATGACCGGCTTCCGGACCAGCCGCGCCGGGTGGTTCGGGGTCGACGGCGTCGTCCCCGACCTGATGACCTTCGGCAAGGTCATGGGCGGCGGCTTCCCCGCGGCGGCCTTTGGCGGGCGCGCGGACGTGATGGCCCACCTCGCCCCGGCCGGGCCCGTCTACCAGGCGGGCACCCTCTCCGGAAACCCCGTCGCCACCGCGGCCGGCCTCGCCCAGCTGCGGCTCCTCGACGACGCCGCGTACGCCAAGGTCGACGCCGTGTCGAAGGAGATCCAGGGCCTGGTCACCGAGGCGCTCACCAAGGAGGGCGTCGCGCACCGGCTGCAGACCGCCTCCAACATGTTCTCCGTGTTCTTCACCGACCGGCCCGTGCGGAACTACGAGGACGCCAAGACGCAGGAGTCCTTCCGCTTCACCGCGTTCTTCCACTCGCTGCTCGCCGACGGCGTCTACCTGCCGCCGTCCTCCTTCGAGTCCTGGTTCGTGTCCACCGCGCACGACGAGCGGGCCGTGCAGAAGATCGCCGACGCCCTTCCGGCGGCGGCCCGGGCGGCTGCGGAGGCCACGGCATGAGCGAGCAGCGGAGCAACAGCGCCGAGGACATCACCGTCGTCCACGTCATGCGGCACGGCGAGGTCGCCAACCCGGACGGCATCCTCTACGGCCGCCTCCCCGGCTACCACCTGTCCGACCTGGGGCGCCGGATGGCCGACCGGGTCGCCGAGCACCTCTCCGGCCGCGATGTGACGCACGTCGTCGCCTCGCCGCTGGAACGGGCCCAGGAGACGGCCGAGCCGATCGCCAAGGCGCACGGGCTGGACCTGGCGACCGACGAGCGGCTGATCGAGGCCGACAACATCTTCCAGGGCAAGACGTTCGGCGTCGGGGACGGGGCGCTGCGCAAGCCGAACAACTGGAAGCACCTGGTCAACCCGTTCCGGCCGTCCTGGGGCGAGCCGTACGTGGACCAGGTCGTCCGCATGATGAGCGCGTTGAGCGCGGCGAAGGACCAGGCCCGCGGGCACGAGGCGGTCGTGGTCAGCCACCAGCTGCCCATCTGGATCGTCCGGTCCTACGTCGAGCGTCGCCGCCTGTGGCACGACCCGCGCAAGCGCCAGTGCACGCTCGCGTCGCTGACGACCTTCACGTACCAGGGCGACCGCATCGTCTCCGTCGGCTACACCGAGCCGGCCCGCGACCTCGTCCCGGCCCACCTCCTCGCCGGCGCGAAGCCGGCGAAGGGCCAGACGAAGGCCTTCGGGGCGTAGGCACACGATGCACCGGGGGCGTTCCACAGGCGCCGAGCCTGATGTGTTCGCCCCCTTCTGATCGCTTACGACTCCTTCGTTACGGAATCTGCGCATTTCAGCGGAACCTCCCCGTTCGTCACGACCTCTGACTGGGTGACCAGCACGACGTGACGAATCGGGGATGCCATGCGCGCTCTCTCCCGCAGGGGAATGCTCGGACTCGGCGCGGGAGCCGCCGCCGCCGTCTCGCTCGCCGGATGCGGCGGACTCACGGGCTCGGACGACTCCGGCCACGCCGACGGTTCCGGCGGCGACTCCGTCCAGGGCGGATCGAAGCCGAAGCCCGGGCCCACCGCCCGCCCCATCGGTGACGGATCGACCAGCCACACCGGCAAGCAGCCCCACCAGCCCGCCGCGCCGCGGCCGCTGGAGCCGGGTCAGACCCCGCCGCAGTTCGTGGTGTTCTCCTGGGACGGTGCCGGCGAGGTCGGCAACGGCCTCTTCCCGCGCTTCCTGGACCTCGCCAAGGAGCACGGCGCGAGCATGACCTTCTTCCTGTCCGGGCTGTACCTGCTGCCCGAGTCGAAGAAGCGCCTGTACAACCCGCCGAACAACCCGCGCGGCGCCTCCGACATCGGTTACCTCACCGACGACCACGTCAAGGCGACCCTGAAGAACGTCCGCCGGGCGTGGCTGGAGGGCCACGAGATCGGCACGCACTTCAACGGGCACTTCTGCGGCGAGTCCCACGGTTCGGTCAAGAACTGGACGCCGGCACAGTGGCGCAGCGAGATCGACCAGGCGAAGTCGTTCGTCAAGCAGTGGCGCACCAACACCGGCTGGACCGACCTGCCGTCGCTGCCGTTCGACTACGACAAGGAACTCGTAGGCGGCCGCACGCCCTGCCTGCTCGGCCAGGACAACCTGCTGCCCACCGCCCGCGAACTGGGCTGGCGCTACGACGCCTCCTCGCCCGGCGGCCTCCAGGTCTGGCCCCGCAAGCGCCAGGGCATATGGGACCTGCCCCTCCAGCAGATCCCTTTCCCCGGCCGCGGCTTCGAGGTCCTGTCCATGGACTACAACATGCTGGCCAACCAGTCCCTCAACTCCACGAAGGCCCCCGCCCACAACTACCCGGGCTGGCGGAAGCAGTCGGCACAGGCGTACATCCAGGGATTCAAGCGGGCATACGAGACAAACCGGGCGCCTCTGTTCATCGGAAACCACTTCGAGCAGTGGAACGGCGGCATCTACATGGACGCCGTCGAGGAGGCCTTCCGGCACATCGCCCGGGAGAAGGAGAAGGGCGCGGATGTGCGTCTCGTCTCGTTCCGCCAGTTCACCGACTGGCTGGACGTGCAGAAGCCCGAGGTGCTCGACAAGCTCCGCACGCTCGGCGTCGGACAGCAGCCGGCCGGTGGCTGGCGGGAGTTCACCGGCAAAGCCGACGCACCGGGCGCCGGTCCCTCGGGGAACGCCGCCTGAAATGCGGTTTTCCACCCGCAAGGGGGGTGGGCGAGACCCCCAGAACGGGCATGCGAAACTTTTCACATGAGTGCCGACAGCGCCCCCCAGCGTTCGAACCGCACGACCCGTGCCACCGAGCGCACCCGCCGTGTCCGCCGTAGCGCCACCCTGACCGCCGGTCTTGCCGTGACCGCGCTGCTCGTCACCGCGTGCGGCTCCGGCGGCACCTCCGGCGGGGGCGGCAACACCAACTTCGTCACCGGCACCGACGGCGTCGCCACGGTCGCGCAGGGCAAGCGCACCCCGGCCCCCGACCTGTCCGGCAAGACCATCGCCGGCAAGACCCTCGACGTCGCCGACTACAAGGGCAAGGTCGTCGTCCTCAACGTGTGGGGTTCCTGGTGCAACCCCTGCCGTGCCGAGGCCAAGTACTTCGCGAAGGTCTCCAAGGCGTACGCGGACAAGGGCGTGCAGTTCGTCGGCATCAACACCCGCGACACCTCCACCGGCGCGGCCCTCGCCTTCGAGAAGGACTGGGGCATCACCTACCCCAGCCTCTACGACCCGACGGGCAAGCTGCTGCTGCGTTTCAAGAAGGGCACGCTCAACCCGCAGGCGATCCCCTCCACGCTGATCCTCGACCGGGACGGCAAGGTCGCGGCCCGCTCGCTGTCCGCGCTCAGCGAGGAACGGCTGCTGAAGATGCTCAAGCCGGTCGTCGCGGAGAAGTGAGCGGAGCAGTGACGTGAGTGCAGTCACCACGCTCGCCGCGGTCGCGGACCCCAACGGCACGGTACTCAAGGGCGCCCTGCTGGCGGCCCTGCCGATCGCGCTGCTGGGCGGCCTCGTCTCCTTCTTCTCGCCGTGCGTCCTGCCGCTGGTGCCCGGTTACCTGTCCTATGTGACGGGGGTCGCCGGCACCGACCTCGCCGAGGCGCGGCGCGGCCGGATGGTCGCGGGCGCCTCCCTGTTCGTGCTCGGCTTCACCGCCGTGTTCGTCTCCTCGGGGGCGCTCTTCGGCTACTTCGGCGCCACGCTCCAGGAGCACAAGGACGTCCTGTCCAAGGTGCTCGGCGTGCTCATGATCCTCATGGGTGTCTTCTTCATGGGCCTGATGCCCTGGTTCACCCAGCGAGAGTTCCGCCTCCACCGCAAGCCGGTGGCCGGACTGGCCGGCGCACCCCTGCTCGGCGCGCTGTTCGGCATCGGCTGGACGCCCTGTATCGGCCCCACCCTGGCCTCCGTGCTCGCCCTCTCCTCCGACCAGGGCAGCGCCGGACGCGGGGCCGTCCTGACCATCGCGTACTGTCTGGGCCTGGGCGTGCCCTTCGTGCTCGCCGCGGTCGCCTTCCGCAAGGCCCTCGGAGCCTTCGGCTGGATCAAGCGCCACTACGTCTGGGTGATGCGGATCGGCGGCACCATGATGATCGTGACCGGTCTGCTGCTGCTGACCGGCGCGTGGGACCGCATCGTGCAGGAGATGCAGGTCTGGTCCAACGGCTTCACTGTGGGGATCTGATCGATGAGCAAGACCACCGCCTCCGACCCGGCCCCCTCCGCCGAGGACCGGGAGCTGGGTGAAGCCGGCTCGCAGCTGTCCACCGCCCCCAAGGAGGAGGCGCCCAGCCTGCCGTCCCTGGGCGTCGTCGGCTGGGTCCGCTGGTTCTGGCGGCAGCTCACCTCCATGCGGGTCGCCCTGCTGCTGCTCCTGCTGCTCTCCCTCGGCGCGATCCCCGGGTCCCTGATCCCGCAGTCCGGCAGCGACGAGACGAAGGTCGCCGACTTCCGCAAGGCCCACCCGACCCTCGGGGACGTCTACGACAAGATCGGCATGTTCCACGTCTACAGCTCGGTGTGGTTCTCCGCGATCTACATCCTGCTGTTCGTCTCGCTCATCGGCTGCATCGTGCCCCGCACCTGGCAGTTCGTGGGCCAGCTGCGCGGCCTGCCGCCCGGCGCGCCCCGGCGGCTGACCCGGCTGCCCGCCCACACCACCTGGCGCACCACGGCCGAACCCGAGCAGGTCCACCGGGCCGCCCTGGCCCTGCTGAAGAAGCGACGCTTCCGCGCCCACCTCGCCGGGGACTCCGTCGCCGCCGAGAAGGGCTACCTGCGCGAGGTGGGCAACCTGGTCTTCCACATCGCCCTCATCGTGATGCTGGTCGCCTTCGCCTGGGGCCAGCTGTACAAGTCGGAGGGCAACAAGCTGGTCGTCGAGGGCGGCGGCTTCGCCAACACGCTCACCCAGTACGACGACTTCAAGTCCGGCAACCTCTTCACCTCCGACGACCTGGTGCCGTTCAGCTTCAATCTGAAGAAGTTCACCGGCACCTACGAGCGCACCGGCCCCAACAAGGGCACCCCGCGCGTCTACAAGGCCGACATCACCTACAGCACGGGCGCCTACGGCAAGGACGAGACCGACACCGTCGAGGTGAACCACCCGCTGGAGATCGGCGACTCCAAGGTCTACCTCGTCAGCCACGGCTACGCGCCCGTCATCACCGTCCGCGACGCCCAGGGCAAGGTCGTCTTCGACGACGCCGTGCCGCTGCTGCCGCTGGACGCCAACGTCACCTCCTCCGGTGTCGTCAAGGTCCTCGACGGCTACCGCAACGCCCAGGGCAAGAAGGAACAGCTCGGCTTCAACGCGTTCTTCGTGCCGACCTTCGGCGGCTCCGCCAGCGGCACCATGCTGTCGCAGTTCCCCGCGCTGGACTCCCCGCTGCTCGCGCTGTCCGCCTACCACGGCGACCTGGGGGCCGACTCGGGCATCCCACAGAGCGTGTACCAGATGGACCGCACCAACATGAAGGAGTTCAAGGACTCCGACGGCAAGCTGTTCAAGAAGCTGCTGAAGCCCGGCGAGACCATGAAGCTCCCGAACGGGGCCGGTTCGGTCACCTTCGGCAAGGACGTCAAGGAGTGGGCCGGCTTCCAGGTCGTCCAGCAGCCCGGCAGCGGCTGGGCCCTCGCCGGTGCCCTCGCCGCGATCGGCGGCCTGGCCGCCTCCCTGTTCATCCAGCGCCGCCGCGTCTGGGTGCGCGCGGTCCAGGGCGCCGACGGCGTCACCATCGTGGAGATGGCCGGCCTCGGCCGCAGCGAGTCCGCCAAGGTTCCCGAGGAGCTGGGCCACCTCGCCGGCGACCTCTACGAGCAGGCACCGGGCGCTCCCGACCCCGACACCCCCGCAGATTCCCCCGACCCCGACCAGGAGCCGGGTACCGAACCCCCCGTACCTGCCGAAGGGGCTGAGAAGCAGTGACTCTCGCCGCCGCCACGAACGAAAACCTCGCGCAGATCAGCAATGTGCTGATCTACTCCGCGATGGCCGTCTACACCCTGGCCTTCTTCGCGTACATCGCCGAATGGCTCTTCGGCAGCCGTAGCAAGGTCGCCCGGACCGCGGCCGCGCTCACCGCACACGCGGACGCGAAGAAGGCGGCCCCGGCCGTCACCGTGAACCAGGCCGGCGGCACCGCCGTGCTGGAGCGGCCGAAGGTCACCGTGCGGGCCGCGGCCGGTCAGCGCGACGTGCCCGACGGGCCCGGGGCGCACGGCGGGGACGAGCAGGGCGACCTGTACGGCCGGATCGCCGTCTCCCTCACGGTGCTCGCCTTCCTGATCGAGTTCGGCGGTGTCCTCACCCGCGCCCTGTCCGTGGAGCGCGCCCCGTGGGGCAACATGTACGAGTTCAACATCACGTTCTCCACGGTCGCGGTCGGCGTGTACCTCGGGCTGCTGGCGTTGAAGAAGAACGTGCGCTGGCTCGGCCTGTTCCTGATCACCTCGGTCCTGCTCGACCTGGGCCTCGCGGTCACGGTCCTCTACACCGCCAGCGACCAGCTCGTCCCGGCGCTGCACTCGTACTGGCTGTACATCCACGTCTCGACGGCGATCTTCTGCGGCGCGGTCTTCTACGTGGGCGCGGTCGCCACGATCCTGTACCTCTTCAAGGACTCCTACGAGAGCAAGCTCGCGAGCGGCGGCACGCCCGGCACCTTCGCGACCTCCGTCCTGGAGCGGCTGCCCTCGTCCGCGTCGCTCGACAAGTTCTCCTACCGCGTCAACGCGGCCGTCTTCCCGCTGTGGACGTTCACGATCATCGCGGGCGCCATCTGGGCCGGTGACGCCTGGGGCCGCTACTGGGGCTGGGACCCCAAGGAGACCTGGTCGTTCATCACCTGGGTCGCCTACGCCGGCTACCTGCACGCGCGCGCGACGGCCGGCTGGAAGGGCCGCAAGGCCGCCTACCTGGCCCTCATCGCCTTCGGCTGCTGGCTGTTCAACTACTACGGCGTCAACATCTTCGTCTCCGGCAAGCACTCCTACGCGGGCGTGTGACGCGCCTCCTGGGCCGTACGGGTCAGCCTTGCCGGGCGACGCTCGTGATCACCTCCCGCAGCCGGGCCGCGTACCGGGACAGGTTCTCGTGCGCGATCTCGGTGTCCGGATAGCGGCAGGCGAACCACAGGCCCTCATGGAGCCGATTCACCCAGACGCAGACCCGGTCGCCGTACGAGACCCTGATCAGTCCGTAGACCTTCTGCTCGGCCCACTGCCCGGAGCCGGGGACGTCTCGGGCGTCGAGGTAGGACACCAGGGAGTACAGGTCGGGGGACGTGGGGCGGAAGTCCGTTCCGATCAGCCGGAGCACCCGTTCGAGAGGGGTGCGGGCCAGCCGCCGGTTGGCCCGCAGCTCGGCGTGGGACTTCTCCAGGGCTGTCCGGAAGTCACGGACCTCCGCCAGCGGGATCTCGACCGGTGCCCCGCCGACGTACCAGCCCACGGAGTCCGACCACCGGGACGTCACCCGGGTGTGGAACGGCACGACGGTGCGGAAGACGGGCTCCCCTTCGATCTCGTTGAGGACGAGCGCAGTGGCCGCCAGCACGCCGACCAGGCTGCCGCCGTAGGGTCGGCAGTGCGCCTCGAACGCCTCGGCGACGTCGGCGTCCACCAGCGGCTCGCACAGCGCCTTCTGCCGGGGCAGTCCGCCGCCGGTGTCCAGGCCGAGGTCGACGGGGAAGTTCGGCAGTTCTCCCCCGCAGTTCTTGATGAACTCCCGCCAGCGGACCACGATGTCGTGGCTCTCGTCGAGCTTGTCCGCGTCCGCCCGCTCGGCCTGGCAGAAGTCGACGTAGCTGGCGACGGGGTTCTGCTGGGGGGAGCGGCCGGCCGCGACCGCCGCGTAGAGCTCATGCAGGGCGGCGGGGATGTTCTCGAGTGAGTAGGCGTCGACGTTGCTGTGGTCGAAGGCCATGTACAGGCTGGTGCTGTCGTCCCGGAGGACCGCCGCGTAGATGAAGTTGGGCCACCGGAGTGCGTCCGCCACGGTGTCGAACCGCTTCTCAAGACGCTCGGCCAGCGCTGTCCCGTCCGTGAACTCGCCGATCTGCTCCAGGCGCAGGCGCACGTCCTCGCTGCCGAGTGTGAACCGGGCGATCTCCTCGCCGGGCGGCCCGGACCAGTCGAAGCCGCTGCGCAGCGTCTCGTGCCGCAGGGTCCACGCGTACAGCGCGCTCTGGAGGACGTCCAGTTCCGCCCGGCCCGGGAGATCGAAACACACACCGATCCACGTCGGTACGAACAACCCGTCCTCACGCACGGACCGGGAGATCCTGATGTGCGACTCCTGGATGTAGGCCGGGGGCCTGGAGTCCTCCGGGAGGCCCCGTACCGCCGCGGCGGCCGCAGGATCGAGTGTCCACTCCACGAGTCGTCCCGGCCGTACCTCGCAGTGCCGGATGTCCGTCATGCGCATGAGGGGTCTCCGTTCGCGGATGGCGTGCCCTTATCAGGATGTGCCGTGGGGGTGAACGCCCCACACCGGCTTCCTCGAAAGGTCAGTCGAACGGACGGCATCCCGGGTGGTGAGTCCGGAAGCCGTTCGGGTCATCCGTCCCGGTCGCCGATGTCCTCACGCCACAGCTCCGGGTGCTCGGTGACGAAGCCACGCATCAGGTCGATGCTCTCGGGGTCGTCCAGCAGGAGGATCTCCACGCCGTGCCGCGCGAGCCAGTCGTACCCTCCCCGGAACGTGGTGGCCTCCCCGATCACCACCCGGGGGATGCCGAACTGCCGGACCAGTCCGCAGCAGTACCAGCACGGCGACAGGGTGGTCACCATCGTCGTGCCCCGGTACGACCGCTGCCGCCCTGCCGCGCGGAAGGCCGCTGTCTCCGCGTGCATCGTGGGGTCGTCGTCCTGGACACGGCGGTTGTGGCCGCGGCCGAGGAGAGTGCCGTCGGGGCCGTACAGCGCGGCGCCGATGGGGATACCGCCCTCGGCGAGGCCGGTGCGGGCCTCCTCGACGGCGGTGGCGAGCCACACGCGGGCCTGTGCAGGGTCCATGGCCTCATCCATGTCCTGCCTGAGCCGCTCCGTAACCCGGCCCCACCATCACCGCGCCGACGTGCGAGTCCCCTGGGGGAGGAACGGCTCATGTCGAGCCGTCCGCCCGCCCGATGGCAGCGGCAGGACGTGCGGGCCCGGAATTCAGGAAGGCGGAACGACTCATGGCACGGACCGGCCCGTGACCTGTTCGAGCACGGCGTAGTCCGCGAAGCTGCGGCGGTAGCGCAGGTGCCGCGTCTCCTGGGTGTGCCTGCGCTGCCACTCCTCCACCTCGCCGGGCGCCCCGCACGGACCCGAACCCGCCCCGCAGTCCTCCTCCTCGCCGGACACGCAGTACGCCTCGTATTCGGGCAGGGCCGACGCGTCCTGCACGATCGTGTACGGCACGTACCGGAAGATCCTGCGGCCGGTCGACTCCCCGCCGTGCTCCGCGTGTTGGTGCTGGCGCAGCAGCACGTTCGCGTCCGTCACCGCACTGCCGTCGAACGCGGCGCGTGCGCGGTCCCGCCGCAGCGCCAGGTCCTCGCAGGTCGCGCACCCGGGCACCGGGGAGGGTGGCCGGGTCGGATCCGCCGACAGGCCTTCCCTGGAACGGTCGTTGAGCGCGCGCACGCCCGCGCTGAGCCGCTCCTCCGGTGTCGCCTCGCGGATCCTCGCAGGGTCCGCCTGCCATTCCCGGCCGCCGCCGACCGGGCGCAGCATCACGTACGGGCCGGTCCTGTCCTGATACTCGCCGACCTTGCGCGTGTGCGGGTCGTAGACGAGCGTTCCCGGTTCCATTGCGCGTACCTCCGTCACTCTGGGTGTATCGAGCGTAGCGCACGGGAACAGTCCGGTTCAATGCTTGGCGTGTGACACCGGTGCACTGTCACGGAGGGGGAGCCGTGAGCCGACGGAACGGCGGGGCGAGTACGGCGGCGGTATTCGGGGAGGTCCTGCGGCACTTCCGCGAGGCCGCCCTGCTCACGCAGGAGGGCCTGGCCAGACAGATCCCGTGCGACCGCTCGCATGTGGCGCGGGTCGAGGGCGGTACGAGGGTTCCGCACGAGACGTTCGCCAAGACCTGTGACGAACTGCTGGGTACGGGTGGGGTGTTGCTGCGGCTGTGGGCCCGGATCGACTGGTACCAGCAGGTGGAACACCCTGATTGGTTCCAGCGCAGGGCGCAGATGGACGCGCAGGCAATCAAGTTGTACGAGTACCAGGAAATGGTGATGCCGGGCTTGCTGCAGACCGCGGGCTACGCACGGGCATTGCTTTCACAGAGGGCTAGCGGCGAACTGCTGGAAGAGCGGGTTCGGGCACGTCTGAGTCGACAGCAACGCTTCCTCTCGGGGAGTGGGCCGATGTACGTCGCTGTGTTGGACGAGAGCTGCTTGCGCCCCGTGGGCGATTCCGCCGTGATGCGTGATCAGTACGCGCACCTGTTGCGCCTCGGGCAGAGTCCCAACATCCGAATCCAAGTAGCCCCGGCTGACCGCTCAGACCTTGTCCGCCCCAGCAGCTCCATGTCGTTGATCACGTTGCCGAACGGCGAACAGTGGGTCTACTCGGAATCCCTGAGTCACGGCTACTTCAGCAACGATCCGGGAGCCTGGGCTCAGCAAAGCCAGACCTATGATGTGCTCAGGGCTGACGCTCCGTCTGCTCCACAATCTGCCGCCTTGATCAGGGAGGCGATGGAAGGGTATGGGCGGGACCATGAACAGTTGCGACCTCGGCGCAATCTCCTGGATCAAGAGCAGCTACAGCGGCAACGACGCTGGCAACTGCATCGAAATAGCCCCCGGTTTCCCCGACACCGTCCCCGTCCGCGACAGCAAGAATCCTGACGGACCCGTCCTGGTCGTGAGCCGGACCGCCTGGTCGGCGTTCACAGCCGCCCTCTGACGCTCACTCCTCGCGCTTGCGTTCGTCCGGGTCGGTGTCCTTGTCCTGGTCGAGCGACTTCAGGAAGTCGGGATTGTCGTCGGGTGCCACCCACTGCCGGGGGCGCTGGGACGACGGCAGCCGCTTCTTGCCGGCGATCAGCCAGGAGATCGAGCCGACGAGCGGAAACACCAGCACCAGCAGCGCCCACAGCGGCTTGGGCATGTGGCGGATCTCGTCGTCCTTCGTGCTGATGCAGTCGATGAACGCGTACACGCTGAGCGCCAGCGGCACGAGGAACATCAGTACCCGGAGCATGCGGCCTCTCAGCGAAAGCGGTGGGTGGTTCCAGGCCAGGGTAGCGGCTCGGGGATACTGGACCCCATGGCTTACGACGATCTTCGCTCCCTGCTCAGGGCGCTGGAGCGCGAGGGTGACCTCAAGCGCATCAAGGCCGAGGTCGACCCGTATCTGGAGGTCGGGGAGATCGTCGACCGGGTGCAGAAGTCCGGCGGCCCCGCCCTGCTCTTCGAGAACGTACGCGGGTCGAGCATGCCGCTCGCGATGAACGTGTTCGGCACGGACCGGCGGCTGCTGAAGGCCCTGGGCCTGAAGTCGTACGCCGAGATCACCGAGCGGATCGGCGGGCTGCTGAAGCCCGAGCTGCCGCACGGCTTCGTCGGCGTGCGGGAGGCCTTCGGCAAGCTCGGCGCGATGACGCACGTACCGCCGAAGAAGGTGAAGGACGGTCCCGTGCAGGAGGTCGTCCTGACCGGGGACGACGTCGACCTGGACCGGCTTCCCGCGCTGTTCACCTGGCCGAAGGACGGCGGGTCGTTCTTCAACCTGGGGCTGACCCACACCAAGGACCCGGAGAGCGGCGTCCGCAACCTGGGGCTGTACCGGCTCCAGCGGCACGACAAGCGCACCATCGGCATGCACTGGCAGATCCACAAGGACAGCCGCAACCACTACCAGGTGGCCGCGCGCCGGGGCGAGCGGCTGCCCGTGGCGATCGCCTTCGGGTGCCCGCCGGCCGTGACGTACGCCTCCACCGCCCCGCTGCCGGGGGACATCGACGAGTACCTGTTCGCCGGGTTCCTCGCGGGCAAGCGAATCGAGATGGTCGACTGCAAGACCGTGCCGCTCCAGGTGCCCGCGCAGGCCGAGGTCGTGATCGAGGGCTGGCTGGAGCCGGGCGAGATGCTGCCCGAGGGGCCGTTCGGCGACCACACCGGCTTCTACACGCCGCAGGAGCCCTTCCCGGCGCTGACCATCGACTGCATCACGATGCGCAAGCGCCCGCTGCTCCAGTCGATCGTCGTGGGCAGGCCGCCCACGGAGGACGGGCCGCTGGGGCGGGCGACGGAACGCTTCTTCCTGCCGCTGCTGAAGATCATCGTGCCTGACATCGTGGACTACCACCTGCCGGAGGCGGGCGGCTTCCACAACTGCGCGATCGTCTCGATCGACAAGAAGTACCCGAAGCACGCGCAGAAGGTCATGCACGCGATCTGGGGCGCGCACATGATGTCGCTGACCAAGCTGATCGTGGTCGTCGACTCCGACTGCGACGTGCACGACCTGCACGAGGTCGCCTGGCGGGCGCTCGGCAACACCGACTACGCCCGGGACCTGAGCATCGTCGAGGGTCCCGTCGACCATCTGGACCACGCCTCCTACCAGCAGTTCTGGGGCGGCAAGGCCGGTATCGACGCGACGAAGAAGTGGCCCGAGGAGGGCTACACGCGCGACGGCGGCTGGCCCGACATGGTGGAGTCCGATCCGGAGACGGCGGCGAAGGTGGACCGCCGCTGGAAGGAGTACGGCCTGTGACCAGCGCCTCCGCCGCGATCCCCCAGCCGGGACGCACCAAGGCGTTCCTGCGGCTGGTGATGATCGAGCACTCGGTCTTCGCGCTGCCCTTCGCCTACATCGCCGCGCTGACGGCCATGTACCAGTGGGACAGGAACATCCACTGGGGACGGCTGCTGCTGGTCACCGTGTGCATGGTGGGGCTGCGCACCTTCGCGATGGCCGTCAACCGCATCATCGACCGGGAGATCGACGCGCGGAACCCGCGCACGGCGCAGCGCGAGCTGGTCACCGGTGCGATGTCGGTGAAGCACGCCTGGACGGGCGCGTTGATCGCGCTGGCCGTCTTCCTCGGCGCCGCCGCCCTGCTGAACCCCCTGTGCCTGGCGCTGGCCCCCATCGCGGTGATCCCGATGGTGGTCTACCCCTACGGCAAGCGGTTCACGAACTTCCCGCAGGCCATCCTCGGCCTCGCCCAGGCGATGGGCCCGGTCGGCGGCTGGCTGGCGATCTCGGGGGAGTGGTCCTGGGACGCGGTGATCCTCGGCCTCGCCGTGGGCATCTGGATCGGCGGTTTCGACCTGATCTACGCCTGCCAGGACGTGGAGACCGACCGCGAGATCGGCGTCATGTCCGTCCCGGCCCGCTTCGGCATCCCGGCGGCCGTCTGGGGCGCGCGGGTCTGCCACGCCCTCACGACGGCCCTGTTCGTCTGGTACGCCCTCGCCACCGGCGCCGGTGCCTTCTTCTGGCTGGGCCTGCTGATCGTCGCCGCGGCGTTCCTCTACGAGCACTCGATCGTGCGCCCCCACGACCTGTCCCGTGTGAACCGCGCCTTCTTCAGCGTCAACGGCTTCATCGGCATCGCCCTGTTCGTGTGCGCGCTGTTGGACCTGCTGGTACGGGGTCTGACCGTCTGATCACGGGGCGGTGAGCGCGCGGCCCGCCTCCGGGCGGCGGCGGAACAGGAACGCCGCCGCCACGCCCGCCAGCAGACCTATCAGGTGGCCCTGCCAGCTGACGCCCGTCTGCGTCGGGGCCAGGCCGGCCAGGATCGAGCCGCCCCACACCGCGGCGACCAGCACGCCCGCAAGGACGCCGAAGGCGCGGCGCTCGACGACGCCGCTGACCAGCAGGAAACCGAACAGGCCGAAAATCACGCCCGACGCTCCCGCGGTGTTGGTGTGCTCCGGGGCGATGAGCCAGACACCGAGCCCGTCCACCACGATGATCAGCGCGGCCACCAGCAGGAAGCGCCGCAGACCCGACAGCGCGGCCAGGAAGCCCAGGACCAGCAGCGGCACGGTGTTCGCCAGCAGATGGGCGAAGCCGAAGTGGATGAAGGACGAGGGGACGACGTCGACCAGCTCGGACGGCTCGCGCGGGGTGACGCCGAAGCCGTCCAGCGCATGGCCCGTGGCCACGTCCACCACTTCCAGCAGCCACAGCAGCGCCACCCACGCCAGCATCAGCTTGCCCGCGGCCAGCGCGCGATCGCCCTGTGACCACCCCGCTCGCGGATCCGGCATGGCGACCCCCAGTGCTCGCTCGTCCCCTCGGTGCAACGGCCCGCACCCCTGGACCGGTTCCCACCCTGTGACGCCCGATAGGCTCGGAGTCGTGAACCCAGTCAAGCCAGGCGAGACGCCGCGTACGCCTTGGATCGTAGGGGTGTCCGGGGCTTCCGGCACCCCCTATGCCGCCGCCGTGCTGCGGGCCCTGCTGGACGCCGGTGAGAGCGTCGACCTCGTGGTGTCCCGGGCCTCCCGGCTCACCCTGAAGGACGAGACCGGGATCTCCTTCCGGGACGCCCACTGGCAGTCCGACCTGCGTGAATGGCTCTCCCGGGGCGCCGACGGCAAGCCGGGCACCTTCTCCGTCGACATCGACGCCGTACGGCACTGGAGCGCCGGCGACCTGGCCGCCGGGCCCTCCTCGGGGTCGTACCCCACCAAGGGCATGCTCATCGTGCCCGCGTCGACGGCGAGCGTGGCGGGGGTCGCGCTCGGGCTGTCGAAGGACCTGCTGCAACGGGCGGCGAGCGTGACCCTCAAGGAGGGACGCAAGCTGATCGTGGCCGTGCGGGAGACCCCGCTGAACGGCCAGACCCTGCGCCACCTGGTCACCCTCGACGACGCGGGCGCGACGGTCGTGCCCGCCTCACCCGCCTTCTACGCGGGCGCGACGCACATCCAGGACCTGGTGGACTTCGTCGCCGGCCGCGTCCTCGACGCGGCGGGCGTGCCGCACCGGCTCTACCGCCGTTGGCAAGGTGAACTCGGCGGCGGTGCGCACCGCGACGGCTGAGCAGTACCCGAACCTCATCGGACTCAACGACAACTTCAGCGGAAGGCTTCGATCGCAATGGACGCGGTGGACAGGCAGCTCATCCAGGCCCTGAGGGAGAACGGCCGGGCCTCCTACGCGGAGCTGGGACGCCTCGTCGGACTGTCGGGACCCAGTGTCACCGACCGCATCAACCGGCTGGAGGCCGCCGGCGTCATCACCGGCTACCGGGCCACCGTCGACGCCGCCTCGCTCGGCCTGGGCGTGACCGCCCTGATCGGCATCTCACTCTCCGACGCCACCGACCACGAGGACGTGGCGCAGCGGCTGAAGGACCTCTCGGAGATCGAGGACTGCTGGTTCATCGCGGGCGACGACTCGTACATGCTCAAGGTGCGGGCGGCGGACGTCGACGGTCTGGAGAAGATGATCCGGCGGCTCAGCGGGATCGAGGGCGTCTCCCGGACGCGTACGACGATCGTGCTCTCCACGAAGTGGGAGAACCGGGTCGGGGAGCTGCCCGAAGAGGAGTAGAGGCGTAGTCGTACGGTTGGGACGTTGTCGTAGAAAGGTGTGGGCATGGATCTCGGGCTCAAGCGCGAGCTGGAGGAGAAGGTCAGGGCGGGTGAGCGCCTGACCCGTGAGGACGGCATCGCGCTGTACGAGTCGGACGACCTGGCCTGGCTCGGCGGCCTCGCGCACGAGGTGCGCACCCGCAAGAACGGCGACGTCGTGCACTTCAACGTCAACCGTCACCTCAACATGACGAACGTGTGCACGGCCTCCTGCGCCTACTGCTCCTTCCAGCGCAAGCCGGGGGAGAAGGACGCGTACACGATGCGGATCGAGGAGGCCGTGAAGCTCGCCAAGGCGATGGAGTCGGAGAACCTCACCGAGCTGCACATCGTCAACGGGCTGCACCCGAACCTGCCGTGGCGGTACTACCCGCGGTCGCTGCGCGAGCTGAAGGCGGCGCTGCCGGACGTCTCCCTGAAGGCCTTCACGGCGACGGAGATCCACCACTTCGAGACCATCTCGGGGATGAGCGCCTCGGAGATCCTCGACGAGCTGATCGACGCCGGTCTGGAGTCCCTCACCGGCGGCGGCGCGGAGATCTTCGACTGGGAGGTCCGGCAGCACATCGTGGACCACCGCACCCACTGGGAGGACTGGTCCCGGATCCACCGGCTCGCGCACGAGAAGGGTCTGAAGACCCCGTGCACGATGCTGTACGGGCACATCGAGGAGCCGCGTCACCGGGTGGACCACGTACTGCGGCTGCGCGAGCTGCAGGACGAGACCGGCGGCTTCCAGGTCTTCATCCCGCTGCGGTACCAGCACGACTTCGTCGACATGCAGGACGGCAAGGTGCGCAATCGCCTCCAGGCGCGGACGCAGATGGCGACGGGGGCGGAGGCGCTGAAGACCTTCGCCGTGTCGCGGCTGCTGTTCGACAACGTGCCGCACGTGAAGGTCTTCTGGGTCATGCACGGGGTGCAGACGGCGCAACTGGCGTTGCAGCACGGGGCGGACGACATGGACGGGTCGGTCGTCGAGTACAAGATCACTCATGACGCGGACAACTACGGGACGCCGAACAAGCTGACGCGGGAGGATCTGCTGGATCTGATCCGTGATGCCGGCTTCCGGCCTGTGGAGCGGAATACGCGGTACGAGATCATTCGGGAGTATGAGGGGCCGGACCCGTTGCTTCGCGAGGCGCCGCAGCCCATGCGGGTCTGATGGCGGATGCGGGTGTGTAAGGGTTCTTCGCGCAGTTCCCCGCGCCCCTGGGCGGGGTACCCGGAGGGCATGGTCAGGACCTCGGCACCTGAGGATGCCTATACCGCTGAACCCTTCGTTCCCGGTCGCGGTGGGCTTGTCGCTCTGCGGCGGGCCGCTGCAGAGTGCCGGGGGTGTCCCCTGCACCGGGACGCCACGCAGACCGTGTTCGGCTCGGGGGACGCCGATGCCCGGGTCATGCTCGTGGGGGAGCAGCCCGGGGATCAGGAGGACCGGCAGGGCAAGCCGTTCGTGGGGCCTGCCGGGAAGCTGTTGGACCGGGCCCTTGAGGAAGCCGGCATCGATCCCTCCGAGGCCTACGTCACCAACGCCGTGAAGCACTTCAAGTTCACGCAGGCCGAGCCGCGGAAGCGGCGGATCCACAAGGCTCCCAGTCTGCGGGAGATGACCGCGTGCGGGCCCTGGCTGGCCGCGGAGCTCGCGGTCGTGGAGCCGGAGCTGATCGTCGTCCTCGGGGCCACCGCCGGGAAGGCGCTGCTCGGGTCATCCTTCCGGGTCACGCAGGTGCGGGGAACGGTGCTGGAGGAGGAGATCCACGGGCGGCCGGAGCGGCTGGTGCCGACCGTGCACCCGTCGTCGGTGCTGCGGTCCGACGACCGTGAGGCGGCCTACCGGGGGCTGGTGTCGGACCTGAAGGTGGCGGCCGACGCCCTGTCGTAATAGCTACGATGGGCGCATGCCCCTTACCCTCACGCTCGAACCCTCCGTCACCCCCGAGCTGCGTGACGGTCTGCTCGATCTGTGGACCGATGTCTCCAACGCCGGGGGAGCCGTCGGGTACGTGCCGCCGGTGACGCGGGAGGAGATCCGCCCCGCGCTCGTGCAGCACTTCGCGGCGATGGCGGACGGGCGGGTCAAGCTGCTCGTCGGGCACGACGAGGAGGGGCGGGTCGCGGCGACCGCGTTCCTGACCTTCAACACGCACCACCTGATGACGCACTGGCTGTGGCTGTACACGGTGATGGTGCACCCCAGGCACCAGGGCAAGGGCTGGGGGCGGGACCTGCTGCGCGCCGCCGCGGACACGGCCCGGGCAATGGACGGGATCGAGGCGATCCGGCTGACCTGCCGGGGCGGTCTCGGGCTCGAGCGGTTCTACGCCTCCTGCGGCTACAAGGAGGTCGGGCGGATCCCCGGGGCGATCCGGGTGGCGCCCGGGGAGGACCGCGACGACGTGGTCATGCTGCTGCCCCTGGCCTGACCCCCCTGCAAGATCGGCCGCTCCGCGTGCTTCACTGGACGGTGCCCCTTTGGGTGTGTTCCGGCCGTTCGAAACGGAAGAGTGGATTGAGATGCTCCGCTACACGCTGATGCGCCTCGGAATCTTCGTGGGCTGCCTCGTGGTCGTCTGGGGCGCCGTCTACTCCGGCATCGCCCCGCGCGGGCTCGGCAACAGCAACGGGCTGTGGATCGTCGCGCTCGCCCTGCTCATCTCCGCGCCGATCAGCCTGGTGGTGCTGCGCAAGGAGCGGGACCGGGCGTCCGTGCAGGTCGCGCAGCGCGTCGACCGGATGAAGGCGAACATGGAGGCCAACCGCAGCCAGGAGGACGCCGTCGACGACACGGCCCGCACCCAGGGGCAGACCTCGTAGGGCTCCCTCGCGGGGCCTCCTGACAGGGCCCCCACGCGCTCGCCGCGCCTCGTTTCCGCACATGATCGGAAACGGGGCGCTTTGCGTTGTATGGGTGTGTGTGCGTCATCGCCTGTCAAAGCCAGGCTTTGGGGTCCTCAAAGCTCTGGTGTTAAGGTTGTGCTATGAAGTCAGCAGTCGCGCCCCCTTCGCCTCTGAGCGCTCCGCTCGTGGCGCGGCTGCACGTGGATCTCTGTCGGTGCGCGTCCGCTTTCTGTCGTCCCTGACGTAACGCAACCCCCCGTCGTCCCCCACGTCAGTCCCCCTACGCGTCCCCCCAACGGAGTCAGCCCGTGTCCTCACGCACGAAGTCCTTCAAGGTGCCCTTCTGGGCCCAGATACTCGCCGGTCTCGTCCTGGGTGTGCTGCTCGGCTGGCTCGCCCGCAACCAGGACCTGTCCTGGCTGACCACGACACTGGAGAAGGTCGGCGACACCTTCATCGGGCTGCTGAAGCTCGCGGTCGCCCCGCTCGTCTTCTTCGCGATCCTCGTCTCGATCACCAATCTGCGGAAGGTCAACAACGCGGCCCGGCTGGCCTCGCGCACCCTTCTCTGGTTCATGATCACCTCGCTGATCGCGGTCAGCATCGGCCTGGTCATCGGCCTGCTGACCAACCCCGGCGCCGGTACCGGCCTCACGCCCAAGGACGGCGCGAAGCCCGAGGACACCGGCTCCTGGATCGACTTCCTGACGGGCATCGTCCCGACCGACGTCATCACGCCGTTCACCGACCTGAACGTGCTGCAGATCGTGTTCATGGCCGCCGTCGCCGGTATCGCCGCGCTCCAGCTCGGTGAGAAGGCCCAGCCGATCCTCACCCTCAGCGAGTCCGTCCTCAGCCTGCTCCAGAAGGCGCTGTGGTGGGTCATCCGGCTCGCCCCGATCGGCACCGTCGGCCTCATCGGCAACGCCATCGCCACCTACGGCTGGGACCTGATCGGCAAGTACGCGACCTTCACCGCCGACGTCTACATCGGCTGCCTCATCGTGCTGTTCGGCGTCTACCCGACGCTGCTCGCGACCGTCGCCAAGGCCAACCCGCTCCAGTTCTTCAAGGGCGCCTGGCCCGCGATCCAGCTGGCCTTCGTCTCCCGCTCCTCCGTCGGCACCATGCCGCTGACGCAGAAGGTCACCGAGCGGCTCGGCGTACCGAAGGAGTACGCCTCCTTCGCCGTGCCGTTCGGCGCCACGACCAAGATGGACGGCTGCGCCGCGATCTACCCGGCCATTGCCGCGATCTTCGTCGCCCAGATCTTCGACATCCAGCTGGGCGTCGGCGACTACCTGCTGATCGCGTTCGTCTCGGTGGTCGGCTCGGCCGCCACCGCCGGTCTCACCGGCGCGACGGTCATGCTGACCCTCACCCTGTCCACCCTCGGCCTGCCGATGGAGGGTGTCGGTCTGCTCCTCGCGATCGACCCGATCCTGGACATGATCCGCACCGCGACCAACGTCGCCGGGCAGGCGCTGATCCCGGTCCTGGTCTCGGCCCGGGAGAACCTGCTCGACCGCGACGCGTACGCCACGGCCGACGGCTCCTCCCTGGACGAGCCGCTCGACGAGTCGCGTGACGAGCCGCGCGACCGGACCGAGCCGGTCACCGCGACCGCCTGACGACAGCACGGGCCGTACGGCTGCTCGACCGCAGCACCGGCCGCACGCGTTCACGGGCCCCCTGAGCGGTCCTTCCCCGGACGACCGGGAGAGGGCCGTCCAGGGGGCCCGTACGCTAAGCGCCATGGGTGCCGTGAAGACCAAGCGGATGCCGCGCGCGGTCCGTGAGCAGCAGATGCTGGACGCCGCCGTGCGGACCTTCGGCCAACGGGGCTACATGGCCGCGTCGATGGACGAGATCGCCGAACTCGCCGGCGTGTCCAAGCCGTTGGTCTACCTGTACCTCAACTCCAAGGAAGACCTCTTCACCGCCTGCATCCGCCGCGAGGCCAAGGCCCTGGTCGACGCGGTGCGGGCCGGGGTCCGCCGCGACCTGCCCGCCGACCGGCAGCTCTGGGAAGGGCTCGGAGCCTTCTTCACGCACACCGGCGAGAACCCGGACGCGTGGTCGGTCCTGCACCTCCAGGCCCGCACCCACGGCGAGCCGTTCGCCGGCGAGGTCACCGCGATGCGCGAGGAGATCGTCGCGTTCGTGACGCAGCTGATCCTCGCCGCCGCCCGCGAGGCCCGCCCCCAAGCTCTCGGCTGCGCTCGAGCAGCGAGGTACCCCCATGACCCCGAGCTGCCCGAACGCGAGGTCGCCGGGCTCGCCGAGGCCTTGGTCGGCGCCGCCGAGTCGCTCGCCGCGTGGGCCAACGCCACGCCCGGTGTCACCCCCCGCCAGGCCGCGGCCACGCTGATGAACTTCGCCTGGGCGGGACTCGGAGACCTCATGGCCGGCCGGCCCTGGGCGCCCCCGGAGGAGCCGCCGGGCCCTCACGTCGGGTAGACGTCCCCCGTCACGTGGATCCGGTCCCGGGGGCCGCGCAGCTCGAACCGGCCCTCCCGCGCCGCGTACGTCACCGTCCCGGGCAGCAGGACCGGTGCCCGGAACTCCGCGCGCAGGCGGCAGTTCTGCGGGACGCCGTGCGCGGCGAGGCAGCGGGCCACGGTCCACATGCCGTGCGCGACGGCCCTGGGGAAGCCGAACGGCCGGGCCGTGAGCGGGTGCAGATGGATCGGGTTGCGGTCCCCGGAGGCGGCACCGTAGCGGCGCCCGACGTCCCCGGCGAGCCGCCACTCGTCGACCGGCGGCAGCGGCTTGGGCGGCTCCGGTTCCCGGGGCCCCGTGGCCGGCCGGTCCGTGCGGTGCCGGGCCAGGTACGTGCTCGTCGACTCCCAGACGACGGCACCGCCGCGGCGCATCTCGGTGACGACCGTGGCCTGCGTGCCGCGCCGGTGCGGCACCAACCCCTCGACGTGCACGGAGAGTTCGTACCGGCCGCCGGGCGACAGCCGCTCGTGCCGGGTGACGGTGATCGAGGTGTGGACGAGGCCGGGCAGGGGCAGCGGGAAGTCCCGGCCGCTCATCAGCCGCATGGCCAGGGGGAACCCGAGCACGTGCGGATACGTCACCGGCAGCGCGTCCTCCCCGACGGGGAACCCGCAGATCCGCTCGTACGCCGCGAGCCGCGCGAGGTCGACCCGCACGCCCGGCAGGACGAGCCGGGTGCGGGGGAACGCCGCGCCGGGGCCGGGGCGTTTGAAGGGGGACAGCAGGGCACCGCGGGCGAGGAGCGGGGCGAGGGAGGGCGGCCGGGTGAGAGTGAGAACAGCGGTGGGGTCGGTCATCACGCCCCCAGCAGGCTCTGGCCGCAGACGCGGACGCTCCGGGTCGGCGGCGGCCGTCTCGCCATCTCCTTGCCCAGGGAACGCGTGAAGCCCTCCAGGGCCTGCTGGGCCGCGGCCTGGTGGTGGTCGGCGGGGTCGAGGGGCGCGCCGAGCACGACCACGCGTCCGCTCGCCGTGACCGACCGCAGCACGGGGTGCGGGCCGGCGTGCACCTGCGCCAGGGCCTCGACGTCCCGTACCCCGGTCGCGTCCAGGACGACGGCGGCCGTGCGGCCGGAGCCGGCCGGGCCGGGGCCGGTCCGGGCCAGGACCGGTGCCAGGTCGGGGCCGAGGGCGGACCGGCCGGCGGTGAGGCGCAGCAGGCCGCCGTCCAGGCCCGGCCGCTCGGGGGACCAGCGGGTCAGCGCCGCGGGCTGCGGCAGACCCAGCCGGCGGGTGAGGAACCGGCCCGGCGCGGTGGCGGTGAAGCGCAGACAGCGGTCGGCCATGGACGACTCCCAGTTCCCGAGGACGGTTTTCGCTGACGCCCCACTCCTGCTTACTCTGGAGTAAGGTTACCGGAGGTAAGGCTACGTCACGGGCGAGGAGCAGGTCGAGATGAGCTGGTCGAGATGAGTCCCCGTCAGCTGTCCCCGGCGGTGCGGCGCTTGGCGGTCATCGGCGGAGCGCGCCTACGGGGCGCCCCCGCCCGCGGCCGATCTCCGTCTGCGCGGCGGGCGGCAGGGGTGACGGCCGTCCTGGAGCGCGCCTGAATCCACCGGCACGCAGAACCTGAAAGCCCCTCACCTGATCCCCGAGATTGCACAGGCCTGGCTCCGGACCATCCCTGAACCAGCACAAAGCCGCCACGTCAGCGCCGTACGATCCCGTTCCTACCGCCAGTAACCCCTTTCGGGGGGTTCAGCCGGTTGAGCGCCTCGGCGTGCGAGGCACGTACGTCATGCAGCAAGCAGTCCTTCGCTGCACGCCCCAGGAGCCGCCCGTGTCCACTGCGTATCCCTCCTCCGCCTACGGCGACGCGTACGGCGACGCCTACGGGGGGCCGAGGCTCGTCGAGCCCGAGGTACGGCGGATGGACGGGGCGGTACGGGAGGCCTCCGTGCCGCCGCTGGCCCCGCCGTGGGCCCACGGGTCGCTCGCCGACCTGCCGTTCGACAACGCGAGCGCACACCCGGGTTCCGTGGCACTCAGCCGCAGGGACGCCGACGGCAACTGGAGCGACGTCACGGCGGCACACTTCGCCGACCAGGTGCGGGCCGTGGCGAAGGGCCTGATCGCCGAGGGCCTCATGCCGGGCGACCGGATCGCCGTCATGGCCCGCACCATCTACGAGTGGACCGTCCTGGACTTCGCCGCCTGGGCGGCCGGACTGGTCACCGTCCCCGTCTACCCCACCTCCTCCGTCTTCCAGGCCCGCTGGATCCTCCAGGACTCCGGCGCGGTCGCCCTGGTCACCGAGACCGCCGCCCAGGCCGCCGCCCTCGGCCCCGAGCGGGAACGCCTGCCCGACCTCAAACACATGTGGGTCGTCGACAAGGGCCACGTGGACCGGCTCGCGGAAGCCGGGGCCCACCTGCCCGACCAGGAGGTCGAGGTGCGGCGCGGCATGCTCGGCCCGGACACCCTCGCCACCCTCGTCTACACCTCGGGCACCACAGGCCGCCCCAAGGGCTGCGCCCTTACCCACGGCAACTTCTTCGCCGAGGTCGACAACGCCATCGAGCTGCTCTACCCCGTCTTCCGGGCCAAGACCAGCGAAGAGGCCTCGGTGCTGCTGTTCCTGCCGATGTCCCACGTCTTCGGCCGCATGGTCGCCATCGCCTGCATCCGGGCTCGCGTACGGCTCGGCCACGCCCCGAGCATCAAGGCCGACCACCTGCTCCCGGACCTCGCCGACTTCCGGCCGACCTGCCTGCTGGCCATCCCGTACATGCTGGAGAAGATCTTCAACTCGGCCCGCGCCAAAGCCGAGGCGGCCGGCCGGGCCTCGTCCTTCGACCGCGCCGTGGCGGTCGCACAGCGCTACGGGGAGGCCCTGGAGGCCCAGCAGACCGGCACCGGCCCCGGCCCCACCCGCGCCCTGAAGACCACCCGGGCCTTCTACGACCCCCTGGTCTACCGCCGCATCCGCAACGCCATGGGCGGCAGGGTCCGCTACGCCATCTGCGGCGGCTCCCCGCTCGGCCGCCGCCTCGCCGCGTTCTACGCCGGGGCCGGCATCGAGATCTTCGAGGGCTACGGCCTGACCGAGACCACCGGCGCGACCACCGTCACCCCGCCCCTCAAACCCCGGCTGGGCACCGTCGGCTGGCCGCTGCCCGGCACCCGCGTCCGCATCGCCGCCGACGGGGAGATCCTGGTCGGCGGCGACCACGTGCTGCGCGGCTACTGGGACCCGCAGGCCGGTGGTGTCGTCCCCGCCGCCCCCGACGGCTGGCTCGCCACCGGCGACCTCGGCGCACTGGACGACGAGGGTTACCTGACGATCACCGGCCGCAAGAAGGAACTGCTCATCACCGCCGGCGGCAAGTCCGTTGCCCCGGCCCCGCTGGAGAACTGGCTGCGTTCGCACCCGCTGATCTCCCAGTGCATCGTCCTGGGCGACGGCCGCCCCTTCGTCTCCGCGCTGATCACCCTCGACCCGGACGGCATCACCCACTGGCGCCAGATGAACGGCAAACACCCCGTGCCGGCCACGCTCCTCGTCGACGACGAGGAACTGCGCGCCGTCCTGCAACGCGCCGTCGACGAGGCCAACAAGATGGTCTCCCGCCCGGAGTCCATCCGCCGCTTCGCCGTCCTCCCCGAGGACTTCACGGAGGAGGCGGGCCATCTGACACCCTCGATGAAGCTCCGCCGGGAGGCCGTGCTGCGCGCGTTCGCCACCGAAGTGGAGAGCCTGTACAAGCGGTGATTCACCTTTGCGAGGTCTTCACACGTGGTTCTTGACGACGCACGGCGTCTGCCCGTTGGCTTTCGACCATCTCGTCACGATGCTCCCCCCTCGGAAGGCTCCACCAGTGATACCGCGTAACACCCGTCAGGCCGCCGTGCGGCGCATCTCCATCGCCCTGGCGGTCTCCGTGTCGGCCCTGTCCCTCGCCGCCTGCGGCGACGGCGGGAGTGACGACTCCGCCTCCGGGAAGGGCAACGACCTGACGGTGGGCCTGCTGCTGCCCGACCGGGAGACGGCACGCTTCGAGAAGTTCGACTACCCGCTGATCAAGAAGGAGGTCGCCGACCTCACGGAGAACAAGGGCACGGTCCGCTACGCCAACGCCGAGTCCAGCGTGACCAGACAGAGCGAGCAGTTCCGGAAGATGATCGCCGACAAGGTGGACGTCATCCTCGTCGACGCCCTGAACTCCAAGTCCATCGCCGGTGACGTACGGAAGGCCAAGGACGCGGGCATCCCGGTCATCGCCTACGACCGGCTCGCCGAGGGCCCCATCGACGCCTACGTCTCCCACGACAACGAACTCGTCGGCCAGGTCCAGGGCCGCGCCATCACGGGGGAACTCGGCGACAAGGCCCAGAAGAGCAAGGTCGTCATGATGAACGGCGACCCCGGGGACCCCAACACCGCACGCTTCAAGGACGGCGCCCTCAGCGAACTCCAGGGCCAGGTCGACATCGTCGCGCAGTACGACACCAAGGAGTGGAAGCCGGCGACCGCCAAGGCCAACATGAAGAAGGCGATCCAGAAAGTCGGGCTGAACAACATCGCCGCCGTCTACTCGGCCAACGACGGCATGGCGGGCGCCGTCATCGAGGCGCTGGAGGAGGCCGGGGCCTCCAAGGTGCCGCCGGTCACCGGGCAGGACGCCAACCTCGACGCGGTGCAGCGGGTCGTGGCCGGCGAGCAGTACATGACCGTGTACAAGTCCTTCCTGCTGGAGGCGACCAACGCCGCGAAGATCGCCGTGGCCAAGGTCCAGGGCCGGGACATCGAGTTCGCCGCGCTGACCCGGGAGACGGTCGACAGTCCGACGCAGAAGAACATCCCGGCGATGCTGGTGCCGGTGGTCGCCCTCACCAAGGACAACATCAAGGAGACGGTCGTCACCGACGGCGTCTACACCGTCAAGGACATCTGCACCTCCGCGTACAAGGCGGACTGCGCGGCCATCGGCCTGGAGTAGCGGCCGCGCCGCGTGCGGCCGCCGGGTCCGGGTTGCGGGGTCCTCTTCGCCGGCGGCTGCGGGCGGCCGACGGCCGGTCGCGCGGTTCCCCGTACCCCCGAAAGAAGGGCGTCGCCCCGCCGCAGGGTTCGGGTGGTGGACGCGTGGTGGGTGTCGCACGGGTCTTGACTTCGCAAGACCCCCGCGCGACATTCCCCACCCCTTTCGCGTTCTCGCCGGGCTGGAGCGGCCATGACCACACGCACGGACACCCAGGGCACCGCCGGATCCCCGTCCCGAAGACGGCTGCTGGCCGGTGCCGCCGGTGCCGGTCTCGCGGTCGCCACCGGAGTCCGACAGGGCGCCCGTGCGGCCGACTTACCCCCGCTCGGCACGTACGACGTCGTCGTCGTCGGCTCCGGCGCCGCCGGCATGACCGCGGCGCTGACGGCCGCCCGCCAGGGACTCAGCTGCGTCGTCGTGGAGAAGGCCCCGACCTTCGGCGGCTCGGCCGCCCGCTCGGGCGCCGGGATCTGGATCCCCAACAACTCCGTGCTCCTCGCCGCCGGGGTGCCGGACACCCCCGCGCAGGCCGCCGCCTACCTCGCCGCGGTCGTCGGCCCGGACGTCCCCGCCGACCGGCAGCGGGCCTTCCTGACCCACGGCCCGCCGATGCTCTCCTTCGTCATGGCCAACAGCCCGCTGCGGTTCCGCTGGATGGAGGGCTACAGCGACTACTACCCCGAGCTGCCCGGCGGCCTGCCCGGCGGCCGCTCCATCGAACCGGACCAGCTCGACGGCAACCTCCTGGGCGCCGAGCTGGCGCACCTCAACCCGCCGTACATGGACGTCCCCGCCGGCATGGTCGTCTTCAGCGCCGACTACAAGTGGGTCGCCCTGGCCGCCGTGAACGCCCGGGGCGCGGCGGTCGCCGCCCAGTGTCTCGCCCGGGGCGTGAAGGCGGCGACGCTCGGCCAGAAGCCCCTGACGATGGGCCAGGCGCTGGCGGCGGGTCTGCGCGCCGGCCTGCGCTCCGCGGGAGTGCCGGTCTGGCTGAACACGCCCCTGACGGACCTGCACGTCGAGAACGGCACGGTGACGGGAGCCGTCGTCACCCGCGACGGCGCTCCGGGCCTGGTCCGCGCCCGCCGGGGCGTGATCGTCGGCTCGGGCGGCTTCGAGCACAACGCGGCGATGCGGCAGCGCTTCCAGCGGCAGCCCATCGGCACGGAGTGGACCGTCGGCGCGAAGGAGAACACCGGCGACGGCATCCGGGCGGGGGAGCGGCTGGGCGCGGCACTCGACCTGATGGACGACGCCTGGTGGGGCCCGGCGATCCCCCTCCCGGGACAGCCGTACTTCTGCCTCGCCGAACGCACCCTGCCCGGCGGACTGCTCGTGAACGGCGCGGGCAGGCGCTTCGTCAACGAGGCCGCCCCCTACAGCGACGTCGTGCACACCATGTACGACGTCCACGACACCGACCCGGCCATCCCGTGCTGGCTCGTCGTCGACCAGAACTACCGCAACCGGTACCTCTTCAAGGACGTCCTGCCGACCCTGCCCTTCCCCGACGCCTGGTACGACTCCGGGGCCGCGCACAAGGAGTGGACCCTGGACGCGCTGGCCGCCTCGATCGGCGTGCCCGCGGCGGCCCTGCGCACCAGCGTGAACCGCTTCAACGCCCAGGCGCGCCACGGGGTGGACCCCGACTTCCACCGGGGCGACAGCGCCTATGACCACTACTACACGGACCCCTCCGTCCTCCCCAACTCCTGCCTCGCGCCCCTCTGGCTCCCCCCGTACCACGCCTTCCGCATCGTCCCCGGCGACCTCGGCACGAAGGGCGGCCTGCGCACCGACGCCAGGGCCCGGGTGCTGCGCGAGGACGGCTCGGTGATCCCTGGCCTGTACGCGGCGGGGAACGCCAGCGCGGCCGTGATGGGCCACAGCTACGCGGGCGCGGGCTCGACGATCGGCCCGGCCATGACGTTCGGATACATCGCGGCGAGGGATGCGGCGGGGGTGCTGTAGCCGCCGGGGGCTTGTGG
>NZ_JAKEIO010000033.1 GCF_021474405.1 [Streptosporangium] indianense | reverse complement strand
GCCCTCTCCCCCGGGCACGCCCGCCCCCGCCTCCGCTCCCAGCAGTGCCTGCGGTACGACGAGCACCGCCTGCACTCCGCCGTAGATGTTGGTCTGGAGCCGGACGGTGATGCCGTGCCGCCGGGCGAGCTGGGAGACGACGAACAGGCCGATGCGGCCGTCGGAGAGGAGCCGGGCGACGTTCACCTGGTCGGGATCGGCGAGCAGCGCGTTCATCCGCGCCTGCTCCTCCAGGGGCATGCCGAGTCCGCGGTCCTCGACCTCGACCGCGAGCCCGGAGGTGACGAGGTTGGCGCGCAGCAGGACGTGGGTGTGCGGGGCGGAGAACACCGTGGCGTTCTCGACGAGTTCGGCCAGGAGGTGGATGACGTCGGCGACGGCGTGCCCTCGCAGCTGCCCGTCGATCGGCGGCACGAGTTTGACCCGCGAGTACTGCTCGACCTCGGCGATGGCCGAGCGCAGCACCTCGGTCATGGAGACCGGGTTGCTCCACTGGCGGCGCGAGACGGCCCCGCCGAGCACGGCGAGGTTCTCCGCGTGGCGGCGGATGCGGGTGGCGAGGTGGTCGACGTGGAAGAGCCCCTTCAGCAGGTCGGGGTCCTCCATCTCGTTCTCCAGCTCGTCGAGGAGGGAGATCTCGCGGTGGACCAGGGACTGCAGGCGCCGGGCGAGGTTGACGAACACCTCGAGTTTCTGCTCGCTTCCGGCCTGGCTGGAGAGCTGCGAGGCCTGCACGACGGCGGTGACGGCGCCGTCGTGCGCGCGGGAGAGGTCGGCGGCGAGGAGGTCGAAGTCGTCGGCGTCCGCGGGCGGACCGCCGGTCCGGCTCTGCGGTGTGAGCTGCGGCGGGCCGTCGCCGCGGCGCAGGGTCTCGACGAGGGTGCGCAGATCGGCCTCGCGCCGGGCGGTGCCGCGGCGCAGCACGCCGATGCGGTCGTGCACGGAGCGGGCGGCCCGGTCGGCGGCGACCGCGGCGACGACGATGCCGACGAGGGCCACGAAGACGGCACCGCCGAGCACCGCCCACAGGGTGGGGCCCGGCCGCGCTCCGGTGGACCGGACGGTGAAGAGGACGGCGGCGCATCCGCTGAGGGCCACGGCGACGGGGGGCAGCACCGCGAGCCGCAGCAGCTGGGGCCGTATGTGGGTCTCGGGCAGCGCGGGTGCGGTGCGGACGGCGGGCCGCCCGTGCCGCCCGCCCTCACGGCGGTCTGCGCGTGCGGCCGGTGCGCGGAGGTGAGACATCGGTGTCCTCGTACGGGTACGTCGGGCCTGGGTGCCAGGGGAGCTCGTGGGAGTGCGAACGGGGTCGCGTGGACGCTTGCGCGCGCCCCGGGCCGCGCCCCCCGATGCACGCCTCGTTCGCGTGCCGTCGGTGCCTCGGGGTCCCGCGGGGCGACCCGGGCGGGAGGCCTGCGTGACGCCCGGGTCGGCCTCGTCCGGGACGTCTGCGCCGACCGCGCCGCCGACGCCGGTGTCGGTGGCGCGCGGGCAGCGGGGGTCCCCGTCGCGTCGACTCCCTCGTCCGCCCTGCGCCTGCACGTGCCGGCCCCCGCTCGCTGATCCGTCCTGCTTCCCGACGGCCACTGACAGTAGTCGCCAGCGCATCATGTGCGGTGGGCAGTTGACAAACTCGTACGGTGAGCGTCCCGCTCTGGTATGAGGTCTCGCACGACAGACCGATAACACCCGCCTGGACGCGAACATGAACGATGAGATATCGATCGGACCTGGTCAGAAGCAGTCACACAGAAACGGCGAGGGCCGGGGAACTCCTCACCCCGGCCCTCGCCGTTTCTTTGTCGTACGCCCCGGGGTCAGCCCGCCGGGAGCGCTTCGGGATCCTCGGTGTCCTTGCCCGCTCCGCGGCCACCGTCACTCACCGTGTCGGCCTGGGCCAAGGCTGCCGCGCCCGACGCGGTCTTGATCGCGGCGTCGGCGAGGGCCTCCCCGGCCGGGAAGCCGCCCTTCGGGGCGAGCGCCGCCCCACGCCACCACGGCTCGGACGGGACGGTCTCGGCGGTGGGCTCGAAGGGCTCACCGGGGCGGGGCAGGGCGACACCGGCGCCTCGCGCGCGGGCGGCCGCGAGCGTGCCCTCACCGGGATCCGCCCACGGGTGCGTCGCCAGATTGAAGGTGGCCCAGTGGATCGGCAGCATCGGACCGTGCTGCGGTCCGCCCTGGAGGTCGAGGTGGGCGCGCATGCCCTCCTCCGGGGTCATGTGGATGTCGGGCCAGAAGTCGGAGTACGCGCCGATCTGGATCATCGTGGCGTCGAACGGCCCGTGCTCGGCGCCGATCTCCTTGAAACCGTCGAAGTAACCGGTGTCGCCACTGTGGTAGATCCGGTGCTCCTCACTGGTGACGACCCACGAGGCCCACAGGGTGTGCTGGGTGTTGCGCAGTCCGCGGCCGCAGAAGTGCCGGGCCGGGGTGGCGGTCAGGGTGAGGCCGCCGATCCCGGTGGACTCGTGCCAGTCCAGCTCGCGCAGCCGGCCGGCGGAGACGCCCCAGTGCTCCAGGTGCGCGCCGACGCCGAGGGGCACGGCGAACAGGGTGTCCGTGCCCGCGAGGGCCTTGATGGTGGGCATGTCCAGGTGGTCGTAGTGGTCGTGCGAGATCACCACGACGTCGACCGGCCCGAGGGCGGCCAGCGGCAGGGGGACCGGGTGCAGCCGCTTGGGACCCGCGAAGGAGAAGGGGGAGCAGCGCTCGCCCCACACCGGGTCGAACAGGACGCGCCGGCCGTCGATCTCCGCGAGGACGCTGGAGTGCCCCATCCAGGTCAGCCTGAGGCCGGTGACCGGGGGCCGGGCGATGTCGGCGAGGGTGGTGGAATGCACCGGAACGGTGCCCGCCGGGGCGCGGCGGGGCCGGGTGTCCTTGTCGAAGAAGACCTTGGCGAAATCCAGGGTCGAGCCCGAGGGCCGGGTCCGCGCGGGGCCGCCGGGGTTCTGGAAGACCCCGTCCTTGAAGTGGGGTGATCTGCGGATGCGCGCCATGCGCTCACCGCTCGGATCCGCGCCGAACGCCCCGGGCCGGAGCGCGCGGAGCCCGGAGCTCAGGGTACGGAAACCGGCCACGGTACCTCCAGGTGGAGTCGGTCAGGCTTTCCATTATGGTCGGCCCCTCCGGCATCACGGGGTCACAGGGGTCACACCGGAGGCCGACCGAAGGCGATACTGATCGGTGATACTGACCGGCGATTCAGTTATCCGTGTGGCGAAGGAGCCCCTATGGCCGCCCCCCTGCTGTCCCTGACCTGGACCGATCACCTCACGGGACGACAGGGCTTCCTGGTCGTGGACCGGATGGTGCGCGGGGTGGCCAGCGGCGGTCTGCGCATGCGGGCCGGCTGCACCCTGGACGAGGTCACCGGCCTGGCCCGCGGCATGACCGTCAAGGAGGCCCTGCACTACGACCCGGCGAGCCGTTACGTCCCCCTCGGCGGCGCCAAGGGCGGCATCGACTGCGACCCCCGGGACCCCGAGGCGTACCCGCTGCTGGTGCGCTACCTGCGCGCGATGCGCCCCTACATAGAGAACTGCTGGACGACGGGCGAGGACCTGGGGCTCACCCAGGACCTGGTCGACCGGGCCGCGGCCGAGGCGGGACTGGTCTCCTCGATCCAGGCCGTGTATCCCCTGCTGGACGACGAGGCCGAGGCCCGGGCCCGGCTGCGGGACGCGTTCGCGGTCGAGGTCGACGGCATCGGTCTGGACGAGCTGGTCGGCGGCTGCGGTGTGTCCGAGGCGGCCGTGGCCGCCCTGGACCTGGCCGGTGTGCCGCGCACCGGGACGCGGGTCGCCCTCCAGGGGCTCGGCACGATGGGCGGGGCCACCGCGCGCTTCCTCGCCCGCGCGGGGCTCACGGTCGTGGCAGTCGCCGACCTCAAGGGCACCGTCGCCAACCCGGCGGGCCTGGACGTCGAGACGCTGCTCGCGGCCAGGGACGCCCACGGTACGGTCGACCGCTCCGCGCTGCGCCCCGGCGACCGCGAACTTCCCGGCGAGGCCTGGCTGTCGGCCGACGCGGACGTGCTGGTACCGGCCGCCGTGTCGTACGCGATCGACGCCGGCAACCAGGAACGGATCACCGCCCGTTGGGTCGTGGAGGCCGCCAACATGCCCGTACGTCCGGAGGCGGAGCCGCTTCTGGCCGCGCGCGGGGTGACCGTGCTGCCGGACGTCGTGGTCAACTCGGGTACCAACGCCTGGTGGTGGTGGACGCTGTTCGGGGACGTGGGCGCCGACGCCGAGGAGGCGTTCGCGCACACCCGCCGCTCGATGCGGGCCCTGGTCGAGCGCATGCTGGACCGCGCGCGGGCCGACGGGACGACACCGCGGGCAGCCGCCCACGCGATCGCGGCGGACCGGCTGCCGCTGATCGCGGAACGCTTCGGCTGGTTCCGGTGAGGCTGCCACTGATCTCGGCGCCGTTCGGCTGCTTCCGGCGAGGCGCCCGCTGATCGCGGCGCGCTTCGGCTCCTCCCGGTGAGACCCTCCGCGCTCTCTCGGACTGCCGTCGTCGGCCCTGCCGGACCGGCCGGAACACCCGTCGAGGGGCCGCACGCGCGTGGGTAGGGTGACGGCGTGACGAGAGTCCGGTTGAGTGTCGCCGAGCGGCGCGGGGATCTGCTGCGGGCCGCCATCGAGCAGATCGAGGCGAGGGGTGTGGCGGCGGTCAGGATCGCCGACGTGGCCTCGGCGCTCGGCGTGAGCAACGCGCTGGTCCTCTACCACTTCTCGACGAAGGAGCAGTTGGTCGCCGCCGCGTTCCGGCACGCGGCGGAGGGCGATCTGGCCCATCTTCGCAGGCTGCTGGGCCGCCGTACGCCCGCGTTGCGCCGGCTGCGGTCGGCTGTGCGGTGGTACGCCCCGACGGGGCAGGCCAAGGGCTGGCGCCTGTGGATCGAGGGCTGGGCGGCGGCGCTGCGCGACCCGGCGCTGCGGGAGGTCGCCCAGGATCTGGACCGGCAGTGGAAGGCGGCCCTGGCCGAGGTCATCGCGGAGGGGGTGGCGGCGGGCGAGTTCCACTGCCCGGACCCGGCCGGCACGGCCCTGCGGCTGACCGCTCTCCTCGACGGTCTCGCCGTCCAGTTGACGTCCTACGCCGGGGCGGTGCCGCGCGCGGGGGCCCAGCAGTGGGTGGAGGAGGCGCTGGCCCGCGAGCTGGGCCTGACGGGGGCGCGGCCGTCGCCCTAGAAGGTGACCGCGAAGTCCCGCCCGCCCCGCGACGCAGGGCACGCCCCAGGAGCGCGGACCCCCGCCGATGCGGGTCGCGCCGGTGTTCCGCCCGGCGCGGCCGGCACCGGCGGGAGCCGCTCTCACGCCACCGACGCGATCCGCATCCTGATGTCGTCCGGGGACAGCGCGCCCTTGGCCGTCACGTGGTCGCCCGACGACTCCCCGCGCAGCCGGCGCCCGATCCACGGCACCAGGAACTCGCGCGCCCAGGCGACGTTGTCGCGCCGCACGTGGAGCGCGCCGCGCGGGGGCAGCGGGGGCCACGCCTGCTCGGGGTCGGCCGGCACATCGAGGCCCAGCACCTGGCCCGCGCGGAGCGCCACGCGGGTGTGCCCCTCGGGCGACAGGTGCAGCCGGTCGGCGTCCCAGGCCCTGCGGTCCTGCACGCTGCGCAGGGACCACAGATCGAGCACCGGGCAGCCGTACCGGTCGGCGATGGCCCGCACGTGTCCGTTGTACGTGGCGATCTTGCCGCGCAGGTGCTTGAGCACGGGCACGCCACGGGTGTCGAAACCGGTCGTCACCATGACCGTGCCGGACGCGGCGGTGAGCTGGGCCAGCGCCCGCTCGAAGCGCTCGGCCACCTCGTCCGGGTCGGTGCCGGGCCGGATGATGTCGTTGCCCCCGGCGCAGAACGAGACGAGGTCCGGGGCCATGTCGACGGCCCGCGGAACCTGGTCCGCCACGATCTGGTCGAGGAGCTTCCCGCGTACGGCGAGATTGGTGTACCGGAAGTCGCCCTCGGGCCTGCGGTCGGCGAGCAGGACGGCGAACCGGTCGGCCCAGCCGACGAACGCCCCGTCGGGGCCGGGGTCGCCGACGCCCTCGGTGAAGCTGTCCCCCAGCGCCACGTACGACCCGATCTCTGCTCTGCTGTCACTCTTCGAATCGTCTGCCACAGCAGCTCATGATTCACCTTCGAATGTGACTTACGCGACCGTAGGCAAGGGTTGACGGGCGGTGAGATAAGCCACTCCTCAAGGGTTGGCCAACTCCGGAATACCCCGCTTGTCAGGGATGTTTCGGGGTGAGCCACCCGGCCCGGAAGCCACCTTGAGGCGGGCGACCGCACGCGCACACACCGAAGGCCGGACCCGGGGATCGGGGTCCGGCCTTCGGAGGCGTGTCAGGCAGGTGGTCGTGCGGTGGGTCAGCCGACGGAGACGCCGTGCGAGCGCAGGAAGGCGACCGGGTCCACGTCCGAGCCGTAGTCCGGCGTGGTGCGGATCTCGAAGTGCAGGTGCGGTCCGGTCACGTTGCCGGTCGCCCCGGAGAGGCCGACCTGCTGTCCGGCGGTCACGGTCTGGCCGGCCGACACGGAGAGCTGGGACAGGTGGGCGTACTGGGCGTAGTGGCCGTCGTTCAGCTTGATGACGACCTGGTTGCCGTAGGCGCCGCCCCAGCCGGCGGAGACGACCGTGCCGGCGCCGACGGCCTTGAGGGACGTGCCGGTCGGGACGACGAAGTCGACGCCGGTGTGGTAGCCGCTGGACCACATGCTGCCGGACATGCGGTACGGCGTGCCGACGGTGGCGCCGGCCACCGGCAGGGTGTAGCCACTGGAGTTGCTCTCGGCGGCGGGCTTGGCGGCAGCCGGCTTGGCGGCGCTCTGCGCCTTCGGGGCCGACTCGGCGGCGGGCTTCTCGGCCGATGCCTTCGGGGCGGCGGGGGCCGAGGTCTTCGGGGCCGCCGCGGCCTTCTTGCCGATCGAGAGCTTCAGGCCCGGGTGGATCAGCGAGGGGTCGGAGCCCACGGCCTCGCGGTTGTCCGCGTAGAGCTTCTTCCAACCGCCGCTGACGTTTTGCTGGTCGGCGATCCTGGCGAGGTAATCGCCGGCCTTCACGGTGTACGTGTGGGCGCCATCGGTCTTTTCGGCGGCCTTTTCACCGGCGACCGGAGCGGACTGGGCGGCCTTTTCCGGAGCCGACTGCGGCGTTGCGGCATGGGCACCGGCGGCCCCCATGAGCGGCAGGGCGAGGGCGGCTCCGCCGGTTCCGGCGACGGCGATGGAGCGGGTGAAACGCTGGGTCTTGGGGCGGCGATGCTTACCCTTCGCGGGCATGACGAATTCCTCTCCGTCGCCTGCGAGGTGAGCTGTCGGGTGCGGGCTGGAGATGCCCGGCCGCGCCGGTGCGCGGCTGAACCCCAAGCCGTTCCGGGAACCGGAACAGGCGTCTTACCTGTGGGTCCCCCGCTCCTGCCGTGCGTCGGGTCAGTGTGTGCGGGCTCCGGGCGGCGGCAGGATTAGGCGTCCGTCCGGATTGGTGTGGAACGTAAGCGACCGAGACGCAAGGGGACAAGCTTGCGATTGCGCGTGACCCCGTTTTTCCCGACACATGGGCACGTGCGCTGTCACCGAGCGTGGATTACGGATCTCCCGCTTTGCTCAATAGCCCTGCATCATGCGGAGATTACGTGAACATGGCGACAGCGGATCGTCACGAATATGACGATGGTCACGCACCCCGATCCCATCTCCTTTGCGATCGGGGCACGTTATGCCTTAGCGGCCTAAATTCCCCATTCGGACAGAACGGCCACTTCCGCTTAAGCCGGACGACTGCGGCGTCCAGGTCTCCACACAGACCGACCCGCAGTCCGTGGTGCAGCCCCCCCCCGGCGGTGAACTTCGCCCGTTTCGAGTCATTCGTACGATGCTGTCGGGTCGAGGCCGCGCAGCCGGAGCGACGGCACGGGCACGCCGTAGCGCTGCGCCTGGAGCCAGGCGAGGACCACGGTCTCGTCACCGAGGACGTACTGCACGGCGCTCAGCCCGCCCTGCTGCGGCCGCAGCCGGTACAGGTCACCGCGCTGCACCAGATGCCGGATCTCCTTGTACAGCCTCACCCACTCGCCGGCTTCGGCGAGTTCCCCGGACGTCCACCCGGTGAGGTCGCCGCCGACCCCGAGAACCCCGGCCATGGCGCTGACGAACCGGAACCGCAGCGAGCCGGCCCGGTGGTTGAGCATGGCGTTCGGGCTGTCCGTGACCCAGGCGGCCATGACCCGGGCCGGATGGATCCGGCTGAAGCCGTGCTGGATGGCGAGCCGGTCGAGGGGGTCGGTGCTGTCGGAGGTCCGCACCTGGTCCGTGCGGCTCAGCACACCGACATCGATCCGCCCGCCGCCACCCGAGCAGGACTCGAAGGCCACTCCCGGATGGGCGGCCCGCAGCCGGTCCAGCAACGCGTACAGGCTGTGGACGTGGTCGACCCACAGCCGCTGCGGAGAGGCGTCGTCCGGCCATCCGGCGTCGGTGAAGCAGCGGTTGAAGTCCCACTTCACGTAGTCGACCGGTGCACTGGAGAGGAGTCCGTGGAGCTGCTCCCACAGGTACTCCCGGACGTCCTCGCGAGCGAGGTTCAATACGAGCTGATTGCGGAACTCCGTCCTCTTTCGACCTGTTTGATACTGGACCCTGGACCCAGTCGGGATGCGCCCGGTACAGATCGCTGTCCGGGTTGACCATCTCGGGCTCCACCCAGATCCCGAACTGCATGCCGAGGCCGTGCACATGGTCGGCGAGCGGCTTCAGTCCGCCCGGGAAGCGGTGGGGGCTCGGAGTCCAGTCACCGAGGCCGGCCCGGTCCCCGGTGCGTGCCCCGAACCAGCCGTCGTCGACCACGAAAGCGCAGCCGCAGCTCGCCCTCCTCGGCGTCGTGCCCCTGATAGGCCCATTCGGTGCCCCGACGCTCGGCCGTGCGTACGGACAGGGCGGGGCGCACGAAGCGGGGGCCGCCTTCGACCGGGTGCTCCTCGCGCCCGTCGAGCGTGGACTCGAAGGGCCGGTAGTCCGGCAGCGGCCGCAGCGCGAGGGCCTCGGCGTCGGCCAGGTCGATGCGGGGACCCCAGCGCAGGTGCAGCAGCTCGTCCCGGTCGGTGACGTGGACGGCGTAGCTGCCGGCCGGCCCGGAGAGCATCCAGGTACGACCATCTTCGGAGAGGTCCGGCATCATGCCCTCACAGATGCGAACAGGCCCGACCAGATCCGACCAGGCGGCAACATCATCGAGTGCTGTGGGGCTCCGGGCAACGCTTGTGGACAACTCATTGCCCCAGGCAGGCATGTCGTATCGTCGAGTGACGCCCGTCGACGAGCCGCGCTGGCGGCGCCGAAGGGGAGGAGCCCTCGTGACACAGCAGGTCCCGTCGACCGAGCCCGAGCTGGCCGGAGTGCGCAACTTCCGCGATGTGGGCGGACTTCCGACCGTCGACGGGCGGCGGGTGCGGCAGGGCGTGCTGTTCCGCAGCGGCCACCTCGCCCACGCGACCGGGGAGGACGCCGCCTTCCTGACCGGTCTGGGTCTGCACACGATCTTCGACTTCCGCAACGCGGCCGACCAGAAGCTCGAAGGGCCGGACGTCGAGCTGCCCGGCGTGCGCAATGTGAACCTGCCGCTGAGCGACCCGGCCGACGGCGCCGAGTTCTGGAAGATGGTCCGCGACGGCAACCTGGACCAGCTGCGCGAGATCCTCGCCGACGGCAAGGGCGCGGGCCGCATGATCGCCTCGTACCGCACGATCATCAAGCACCGCACCGGCGAGCACTCCCGGGTGCTGCACGCGCTCGCGCAGGACAGCGTGCCGGCGCTGATGCACTGCGCGGCGGGCAAGGACCGCGCGGGTCTGTCCGTCGCGGTGACCCTGCTCGCCCTGGGTGTCGAGCGCGAGGCGATCGTCGAGGACTACCTGAAGTCGAACGCCAAGCACCGCCGCTACAAGGTGCACCGCTCCAGCTCCGCCGCCTCGGCCTACTCCCCCGAGGTCATGGAGCTGCTCAGCCCCCTCTTCGACGCGCGTGCCGAGTACCTGGCGGCGGCCTTCGACACCATCGAGGAGACGTGGGGCGGCGTCGACACCTACCTGGAGAAGGGGCTCGGTCTCTCCGCGGAGACCCGGGAGCGGCTGCGCGAGCGGCTCCTCGACTGAGGTGCGCGGCTGGGGCTACTTGGCCCCGACCTCGAACAGCAGGTACACGAAGGCGGCGAAGATGTGCCCGGCGATGAGGTAGACGAACAGCCTCACCCACAGGGCCCGGGGGAACTTCTCCTCCAAGTTGCTCATGTCATGTCTCCGGGGTTGGGGCCCAGGCACAGGGCGGCCGTGGGGCTCTGCAGCAGGGTGTGGACGAAGAGCAGGTCGACGCCGTCGTGGTCCTCGGCGGCGATCCGGTGCGGGGTGAGCGAGTCGAAGTGGGCGCTGTCGCCGGCCGCCAGCCGGTGGGTGGCGTCCCCGAGGCGCAGCCGCAGCCGGCCGCGCAGCACATGGAGCCACTCCTCGCCGGGGTGGACGCGCACGATGTCGCCCTGGGAGCCGTGCGGGACGTGGACGCGCAGGGCCTGCATCCCGCGGCCGGGGGCGCCGGCCTGCCAGTAGGTCCAGCCGCCCGCAGCGGTGGGTTCCATGTCGGCGGCGCGGATGACGGCGTCCCGTTCGGCGACCGTCTCTCCCAGCAGTTCGGAGACCGTCGTACCGTAGATGCGGGCGAGGGCCAGCAGCATCGGCAGCGAGGGCTGGCGCTGCCCGGTCTCCAGCCGGGAGAGGTGGGCGGGCGACAGCCCGGCGGCGCGGGCCGCGGCCTCCAGCGTCAGGGAAGCCTGGCGCCGCAGGGCCCGCAGCCGGGGCGCCACCGCGGTGGACAGCGCACCGTCCGCCTGGTCGGCCGGCGAGTCGGCCCCTCGGGGCCGCTCGGTCTCGGAGGAGCTCATGACTCCATTCAGCCGGAGACTTGCCTCTGCGGCAAATTTCTTGCCTCAGAGGCAAAGCGGCCGGTCGGCCCGGCCGAGGTTCAGCGGTTGGCCACGGCCTGCTTGACGAGGGTCTTCCCGAAGTCCCACACCAGTCCGCCGTTGTGCGCGTCGTCCATGACGGCCGTGAAGGCGTCGACGAACCGGTCCACCTCGCGCTCACCGATGATCAGCGGTGGGATCAGCTTGATCACCTCCATGTGGTCGCCGGACACCTGGGTGAGGATCCGGTGCCGTTGCAGCAGCGGCACGACGACCATCTGCGCGAAGAGCCCCTTGCGGGCGGCCTGGAGCATGGCCCAGCGGCTGCGCAGCTTCAGCGACCGGGGCCGTCCGAACTCGATGCCGATCATCAGGCCCCGGCCGCGGACCTCCGCGAGCATCTCGTACCGGTCCGTCAGCGCCGCGAGCCGTGACCTGAGCCGCTCCCCGGTGGCCCGGACCTGGGCGACGACCTGTTCGCTCTCCATCACCGACAGCACCGCCAGGCCCGCCGCCATGGCCTGCGCGTTGGACCCGAAGCTCGCCGAGTGGACCAGCACCCGGTCCATCGACGAGTAGACCTTCTTGAAGATCCAGTCCCTGCCGATGGTGGCGCCGACCGGCACATAGCCACCGGAGAGCGCCTTGGCCACGCACACCAGGTCGGGCTCCACTCCGTCCTCGTGCTGGTAGGCGTAGAAGTCGCCGGTCCGGCCGAGACCCGTCTGCACCTCGTCGGCGATGAGCAGCGCCTTGTGCCGGTGCAGCAGCTCCTGGGCGGCCCGAAGCCAGCCGGGTGGCCCCTCCAGCACGCCCTTGCCCTGGATCGGCTCCACGATCAGCGCGGCGACGTCGCCCCTCCTCAGCTCTCGCTCCAGCGCGTCGAGGTCGCCGAGCGGTACGGCCGTGTCGGGCAGCAGCGGGGCGAAGCCGTCGCGGAAGCCGGACTCGCCGTTGACGGACAGGGAGCCGGTGGTCAGCCCGTGGAAGGCGTGCACGCAGTACAGGACCCTGGGCCTGCCCGTGGCGAACCGGGCGAACTTCAGCGCGCCCTCGACCGCCTCGGTGCCGCTGTTGCCGAAGAACACCCGGTCCAGGTGCGGGCTGTGCGCGAGCAGCTTCTCGGCGAGCAGGCCGGGCAGCGGCTGGCAGTCGAACCGGGTGAGGTCGGCGAGCCCGGCGTCCAGGACGTCGTGCAGGGCCTTGCGGATCACGGGGTGGTGGCGGCCGAGGCCCATCACCCCGAACCCGGCGAGCATGTCCAGGTAGTCGTTGCCGTCCGCATCGTAGAAGTAGGCGCCCTCGGCGCGCTCGTAGACCTTGTCGAAGCCGATGGTGTGCAGCATGCGCGGGAGCTGGTGGTTGAGGTACCGGGTGTGCAGCTCGTAGCGCTCGGCTCCGCGCTCGGCCAGCAGCTTGCCGAGGTCGAACTCCCCGGCCTGCGACGACTCCGACGCGGATTCGGCGGTGGTCATTCCTGTGGCTCCTTGGACAGCTCATCCTTGACGGCCAGACTCGCGCTGATCCGTCCGGCGACCTCGACGGGTGTCAGGCCGATGTCGGCGAGCACCTCACCGCGCTTGGCGTGCGCGAGGAACTGCTCGGGGATGCCGAACCGCCGCACGGGTACGTCGACCTCGGCGTCGCCCAGGGCGAGCGCCACGGCGGAGCCGACGCCGGCGGCGCGACTGTTGTCCTCGACGACGGCGACCAGGCGGTGCTCGGCGGCGAGGCCGGGGAGCGCCGGGTCGACGGGCTTGACCCAACGGGGGTCGACGACGGTGCAGCCGATGCCGCGGGCTTCGAGCAGCTCGGCGGCCTGGAGGCAGACCGGCGCCATCACGCCGACGGCCACCAGGAGGACCTGCGGCTCGGGGGAACGGTGCAGCACGTCCAGTCCGCCCACCCGGTCCACCGCCGGGACCGACGGGCCGACGGACTCCTTCGGGAAGCGCACGAGGGTCGGCGCGTCGTCCACGGCGACGGCCTCGCGCAGCTGCGCGCGCAGCTGGTCGGCGTCGCGCGGCGCGGCGATGCGCAGTCCGGGCACGACCTGGAGGACGGACATGTCCCACATGCCGTTGTGGGAGGCCCCGTCGACGCCGGTGACCCCGGCCCGGTCGAGTACGAAGGTCACCCCGCAGCGGTGCAGGGCCACGTCCATCAGCAGCTGGTCGAAGGCACGGTTGAGGAAGGTGGCGTAGACGGCGACGACGGGGTGCAGGCCGCCCGTCGCCAGGCCCGCGGCGGACACGGCCGCGTGCTGTTCGGCGATGCCGACGTCCCACACCCGGTCCGGGAACCGCTCGGCGAAGGCACCGAGACCGACCGGGTGCAGCATGGCGGCGGTGATCGCCACCACGTCGTCCCGTTCCTCACCGATCCGGACGATCTCCTCGCCGAACACCGAGGTCCAGGAGGGGCCGCCCGACGGGGAGAGCGGTGCGCAGGTCAGCGGGTCCATCACGCCCACGGTGTGGAAGTGGTCCTCCTCGTGGGCGAGGGCGGGCTCGTAGCCGCGGCCCTTCTCCGTGAGGCAGTGGACGAGCACCGGCCCGTGGAAGCGTTTCGCGCGCCGCAGCGCGGACTCCACGGCCCGGGTGTCGTGCCCGTCGATCGGCCCCACGTACTTCAGGCCCAGGTCCTCGAAGAGACCCTGCGGGGCGAAGGCGTCCTTGAAGCCCTTCTTCGCGCCGTGCAGGGCCTCGTAGAGGGTGTTGCCGACCAGGGGCGTGCCCTGGAGGACGTCCTTGCCCCAGGCCAGGACCCGCTCGTAGCCGTCGGTCGTGCGCAGCGTGGCGAGGTGGCTGGCGAGGCCGCCTATGGTGGGGGCGTAGGAGCGTTCGTTGTCGTTGACGACGATGATCAGCGGCCGGTCCTTGGCGGCGGCGATGTTGTTCAGCGCCTCCCAGGCCATGCCGCCGGTGAGGGCCCCGTCGCCGATGACCGCGACGACATGGCCCTTCTCCCCTTGCACCTGGCGGGCCTTGGCCAGTCCGTCGGCCCAGCCGAGCGCGGTGGAGGCGTGACTGTTCTCGATGACGTCGTGCTCGGACTCCTCACGCGAGGGGTAGCCGGACAGGCCGCCCTTGCCGCGCAGCTTGGAGAAGTCCTGACGGCCGGTGAGCAGTTTGTGGACGTAGCTCTGATGGCCGGTGTCCCAGAGGATGCGGTCGGCCGGTGACTCGAAGACCCGGTGCAGGGCGATGGTCAGCTCCACCACGCCCAGGTTGGGTCCCAGGTGCCCGCCGGTCCTGGCGACCGCGTGCACCAGGAACTCCCGGATCTCTTCGGCCAGTTCCCCCAGTTCCGCCTCGGACAGCGCCTTCAGGTCGCGTGGTCCCCGGATGTTCTCCAGTATCGTCACGCTCGGGCCCCCTTCGCATTCCGTGCTGTTCAGCTCACGGTGACGGCCGGCTCCCCCGACCCCACGCCGTCCTGCTCCATCTGCTCGGCGATCTTCATCGCCTCTTCGATCAGCGTCTCGACGATCTTGGATTCCGGGACGGTCTTGATGACCTCGCCCTTGACGAAGATCTGCCCCTTGCCGTTGCCGGAGGCGACCCCCAGATCGGCCTCCCGCGCCTCGCCGGGCCCGTTGACCACACATCCCATGACCGCGACGCGCAGCGGCACCTCCATGCCGTCGAGCCCGGCCGTGACCTCCTCGGCGAGCTGGTAGACGTCGACCTGGGCGCGCCCGCAGGACGGGCACGACACGATCTCCAGCCGGCGCTCCTTGAGCCCGAGGGACTGCAGGATCTGGATGCCGACCTTGACCTCCTCGGCCGGCGGCGCGGACAGCGACACCCGGATGGTGTCGCCGATGCCGCGCGAGAGCAGCGCCCCGAACGCCACCGCCGACTTGATCGTGCCCTGGAACGCCGGTCCGGCCTCCGTCACGCCCAGGTGCAGCGGGTAGTCGCACTGCTCGGCCAGCTGCCGGTACGCCTCGATCATGACGACCGGGTCGTTGTGCTTGACGGAGATCTTGATGTCCCGGAAGCCGTGCTCCTCGAACAGGGACGCCTCCCACAGCGCGCTCTCCACGAGCGCCTCCGGGGTCGCCCTGCCGTACTTCCGGAGCAGGCGCCGGTCCAGCGACCCGGCGTTGACGCCGATCCGGATCGGCGTGCCGTGGTCCTTCGCCGCCTGGGCGATCTCCTTGACCCGGTCGTCGAACTGCTTGATGTTGCCCGGGTTGACGCGGACCGCCGCACAGCCCGCCTCGATGGCCGCGAACACGTACTTCGGCTGGAAGTGGATGTCCGCGATCACCGGGATCTGCGACTTGCGCGCGATGGTCGCCAGGGCGTCCGCGTCGTCCTGCGTGGGGCAGGCGACCCGGACGATCTGGCAGCCGGACGCGGTCAGCTCCGCGATCTGCTGCAGCGTGACGCCGACGTCCGAGGTGCGGGTCGTCGTCATCGACTGCACCGACACCGGGGCCCCGCCCCCCACCGCCACCGGACCGACCTGGATGCGGCGCGAGACACGCCGCTCGGCGATCGGGCGGGCCGGCACCTCCGGGACGCCCAGCGGGACAGCGGTCATGACATCACTCCCGGTTCCCGGAGACCGTCTCGCGCAGGGCGCGCAGGGACTCCTTCAGCGATCCCATGGTGGCGAGGACGGCGGTGGGCTCGTAGCCGCAGTGCGCCATGCAGTTGGCGCAGCGCGGGTCCTTGCCGCGGCCGTACTTGTCCCAGTCGGTGTCCTCGACCAGCTCCCGGTACGTCGGCACGTACCCGTCGCTCATCAGGTAGCAGGGGCGCTGCCAGCCGAAGAGCGAATAGTTCGGGATCGCCCACGCGGTGCACGGGAAGTCGACCTTGCCCTCCAGGAAGTCCAGGAAGAGCGGCGAGTGGTTGAGCCGCCAGCGCCGCCGGTTGCCGCCGGCGAAGGCCTTCTTGAACAGCTCGCGGGTCTGCTCCACGCCGAGGAAGTGCTCCTGGTCGGGGGCCTTCTCGTAGGCGTAGGCGGGCGAGATCATCATCTCGTCGACCTGGAGGTCGTCGTTGAGGAAGTTCAGCACCTCGATGATCGTCTGAGGGGTGTCGGTGTTGAAGAAGGTCGAGTTGGTGGTGACCCGGAAGCCGCGCCGCTTGGCCTCCTTGATCGCCTCCACGGCCTCGTCGAACACGCCCTCCTTGGCGACCGACTCGTCGTGCCGCTCCCGCAGGCCGTCGATGTGCACCGCGAAGGCGAAGTAGGGCGACGGCGTGAACTTGTCCATCTTCTTGCGCAACAGCATCGCGTTGGTGCAGAGGAAAACGTACTTCCGCTTGGCCACCAGCTGGCGGACGATCTCGTCGATCTGCGGGTGCATCAGCGGCTCGCCGCCGGCGATGGACACCATCGGGGCGCCGGACTCCATGACCGCCCCCACGGCCTGGGCGACCGGCATCCGCTGCTTGAGCACCCCGGCCGGATGCTGGATCTTGCCGCAGCCCTCGCACTTGAGGTTGCAGGCGAACAGCGGCTCCAGCTCGACGATCAGCGGAAACTTGTCCCGTCGGCGGATCTTCTGTTCAGCCAAGTATGTAGCGACCTTGATGGACTGTCGGAGCGGCATGGCCATCTGGCTCACCTCCTGGGGAGCAGCAAGGAACGGTGCCATTCGAAGAAAGCGGGAAGGACGGAACGAAGAACACGGAAAGCCGATATTCCACCGCGTACCGTGCCGATCCGGACGAGTTCATGTTCAGGAGCGTCCACGACCACCCGGACGGCCGCAACCGGGCGCTCGCCCGCGCGCACGGCGCTCAGGAGCGTGACGGCGGACTCCATGTCGACGGCGATCGCGCCGGTCGCGCGCAGAGCGGACCGTTCGGGGCCGCGTACGACGTGGTCGGAGCCGGTCAGCGGGCCGGTGTGCACGGTTCGCCCGGGCAGCGCGCGGGCCAGCTCCTGCACCAGCAGCTCGGTCCCGACGCAGGGCGTCGTGCCGCGCGGGTCCCGGGTCTCCTCGGCGACGACCAGATCGCCGGGGTGCATGTCCTGTGCGAGCCCCGCGCAGAAGCCGGTGGCCAGGACGGCGGCGTCGCGCAGGGCCGGGTCGGCCAGCACACGGGTGACGGCCCGCTCGGCGGCCGCCGGCCCCATGCCCGTGCGCAGCACCGTGACCGGTCCGCCGGCCCCGCCCCGGCCGCCCGCGCGCAGGGCGAACTGCTCGATGCCGAGCGCGCAGGCGATCAGCAGCGGGACCGGGGCGGTCTGTGCGCTCATCAGCTCCCCTCGGCCTCGGCGAGCGGCTTGCCGGTCCCGCTCCGGCGCAGCTGCCCGGCGAAGGGCTCTCCGTGCAGGTAGCGGCCGAGCGCGGTCAGTGGGAAGACCTGCCGGTAGAGGTGGTAGTTGATCGAGAAGTCCCACGGGAAGCCCGTCCCCGTGAAGTACGGCTCGTCCCAGGAGCCGTCCTCCCGCTGGGTGGCGGCGAGCCACTCGACGCCGCGTGCGACGGCTTTGGAGTCGCGCTCCCCCGCCGCCAGCAGGGCCATCAGCGCCCACGCCGTCTGCGAGGCGGTCGAGGCGCCCTTGCCGCTCCACGCCTCGACGTCCTGGTAGGAGCGCAGGTCCTCGCCCCAGCCGCCGTCGTCGTTCTGGACCGACTCCAGCCAGGCCGCGGCCCGCCGGATCGCCGGGTGCGCGGCGGGGAGGCCGGCGGCGGTCAGGGCGGGCACGACGGATCCGGTGCCGTAGATGTAGTTGACGCCCCAGCGCCCGAACCACGAGCCGTCCGGTTCCTGCTCGGCGAGCAGCCACTCGATGCCGCGCCGGGTGCGCGGGTCGTGGGCGAGGCCCTCCACCGCGAGCATCTCGACGACGTGCGCGGTGACGTCGGCGGAGGGCGGGTCGATGACCTCCCCGAAGTCGCAGAACGGCAGCCGGTTGGGGAAGGGGCTGGTGTTGTCGACGTCGAACGCGGCCCAGGCGCCGTTCTTCGACTGCATGCCGAGCGTCCAGCGCAGGCCGCGCACGACGGCCCGGTCCAGCCGCTCCGGATCGTGGTGGGTGATCCGGCGCAGCGCGAGGATCACCTCGGCGGTGTCGTCGATGTCGGGGTAGTTGTCGTTGTGGAACTCGAACGCCCAGCCCCCGGGCGCCAGTCCGGGCCGCTTCACGGACCAGTCACCGGGCCGGACGATCTCCTCGCCCAGCATCCAGTCGGCCGCCTTCACCAACTGCGGGTGGTCGGGCGGCAGTCCGGCGTCGACGAGGGCGATGGCCGCCAGGCAGGTGTCCCACACGGGAGACTGGCAGGCCTCGATCATCCGGGCCCCGTCCTCGCGCCACACGGCGAACCGGTCCAGGGACGCCAGCCCCTCGCGCATGACGGGGTGTTCGAGGTCGTATCCGAGCAGGTGCAGGGCGATGATCGAGTACACGGCCGGGGGCTGGATGCCGCCCCAGCAGCCGTCGTTCTCCTGCCGTTCGATGATCCAGCGGGCGGCGCTGTTCATGGCGGCCCTGCGCAGCCGGCGCGGGGCGAATTTGCGCAGGGCGTGCAGGCCCTTGTCCATCCGCTGGAACGCGCCGTCCCAACTGAACGGCGAGGCAAGGGGCTTGGTCGGGTTGGGCCGGTCCGGGTCGGTGTGCAGCTCGTCGAGCGGGAAGGGCGCGGGGCGTACCGGCCGCTTCGCGGAGACGATCGTCAGCGGGACGATGGTCTGCCGCGCCCAGCAGCCGAAGTCGTAGATGTTGAGCGGCACCCACTTCGGGAAGAAGACGAGCTCCGGCGGGAGTTCGGGCAGGTCCTCCCACTTCCACCAGCCGAACAGGGCCAGCCAGATCCGGGTGAAGACCCGGGCCGCGGCGATGCCGCCCTGCGCGCGGATCCACGCGGAGGCCTTCGCCATGTGCGGGGTGTCGGGGGCGTCACCGGCGAGGCGGAGGGCGACGTACGCCTCGATGGTGGCGGACAGTTCGGGCGGTCCGCCGTAGAAGGTGGACCAGGTGCCGTCCTCGCCCTGCTCGCCGCGGATGAAGAGCGCGGCGGCCTGTGTGGTCCTCTCGTCGCGGATGCCGAGGAACTGACGGAGCAGCAGGTCCTCGGCGTCCATCGTGACGTTGGTCTCGAGGTCGCCCTTCCACCAGCCCTCGGCGTCCTGGAGAGAGAGCAGGAAGTCGGTGGCACGCCGGGCGGCGCGTGCGGCGGCTTCCGGTACCCCGGCCGCCCCGGGGGTGTGCGTGTCGGTGTCGCTGGCCGCGGCGGCGCGGGGTGACAGGGCCCCGGTGCTTCCGTCGGTCGTCGCTGTCATGGCTTCCCCTTCGTGCAGTGGTGCAAGGTGTGCATCTGCTGTGGGTCCGCCGTCGGCCGGTGCTGCGTGATGACTCACGGCACCGGCCGGCGACTACGCGAGAGCTATTCGGCCGATAGTGATCATCTCTTCCGTACGACGACGAAGTCCGCGAGGGCCGTGAACTGTTCCCGCACCCGGTCGGGCATGTCGACGGCGTCCAGGGCCTCGATGGCGATGGTGTGCTGACGGCGGGCCTCGTCGGCGGTCCACTCCCGGCCGCCGGCCTGCTCGATGAGGGCGGCGCGGGCCGCGAACTCCTCCTCGGAGAAGTTCTCGAAGTCACTGGCCTTGGCGTCGGCGGCGAGGATCTCGCCGAGCCGCTCCGAGGCGGAGCCGCCCGCCGCGAGCGCCGCCACGACCGGCAGGGACTTCTTGCGCTGGCGCAGGTCGCTCCAGGTCTGCTTGCCGGTGGAGACCGGGTCGCCCCAGATGCCGAGCAGGTCGTCGACGGCCTGGAAGGCCAGGCCCAGGTGGTAGCCGTACTTCTCCAGAGTGTCGGCGGTGTGGTCGTCGGCACCGCCGAGGACCGCGCCGATGGAGCTGGCGCAGGCGAGCAGGGCGCCGGTCTTGTTGCCCTCCATCTCCAGGCACTCCTCGACGCTGACGCGGTCGCGGTGCTCGTAGGAGATGTCCTGGGCCTGACCGTCGATCAGGGCGCGGCTGGCGGTGGTCAGGCGGCGGGTGGCGCGGCCGGCCTCGACGGTGCCGAGTTCCAGGAGCACCTCGTTGGCCAGGGCGAACAGGGCGTCGCCGACCAGGATGGCCTGGGCGGGGCCGTGCACCTTCCACACCGTGTCGCGGTGGCGGCGCTGCTCGTCGCCGTCCATGAGGTCGTCGTGGAGGAGGGAGAAGTTGTGGACGAGTTCCACGGCGACGGCGCCGGGGACTCCGGTCTCGGGGGCGGCCGACATGACCTCGGCGGACAGCACCGCGAGGGCGGGGCGCACGGCCTTGCCGCCGTCCCCCTCCGCGGGCCTGCCCTGGGCGTCGATCCAGCCGAAGTGGTAGGCGGCAACAGTGTCCATGGGAGGTGCCAGGCGGTCGACGGCCGCCCGCAGTACCGGAGTGGCCAGGGTCCGGCCGCGCTCCAGCAGCGCGGTCACGTCCACCGCCTCGGCAGTCCTCGAGGCCGGGGGCACAGTGGGCACAGTCTCTCCTCTTGTTGCGGTACCGGGGGTGCGGGGGCCGCCTGCCGCTCCGGCCTGGGCCGGCATCATGCCGCCTCCTCGAACTCGAAGAGGGCTTGCGGACGGGGCCGGCCCAGGGCGCCCAGCACGGCGTCCGCCGCGCTCACACCACTGCGGACCGCACTCTCCATGGTCGCGGGCCACCCGGTGGCGGTCCACGCTCCGGCCAGACAGAGGCCGGATGCCTTGGTGCGGGCGCCGGGCCTGAGGCTCCCGACGCCGGGGGTGGGAGCGAACGTCGCGGTGCGCTCCCGGGTGATGAAGAAGTCCCGCACGGCGGCGCCGCGGGCGAGGGGCAGCAGCCGCTCCAGCTCGGGCAGGTACCGCTCGCGCAGCACGGCGACGGGCTCGTCGATCTCGTCCTGGGCGGCGGACTGGGACACGGCGAGGTACTGACCCTCGCGCAGCCCGGACGCGTCGGTGCGGTCGAAGACCCACTGGACGGGGCTGCCGAGGGCGGTGAAGAACGGTCGGCCGAGGACCCTGCGGTCGTACACGACATGGACGTTGAGGATCGGAGCGGTGCCGATCTCCAGGAGCCGCTCGGGTGCGTCGAGGGCGCCCGCGGGCAGCAGGTCGTGCGCCTCGCGCTGCGGTACGGCGAGGACCACGGCGTCGGCCTCCAGCGTCTCGCCGGGCACCTGGACGGACCACTGCCCGTCCCCGGTCCGCGAGACGGAGGTGACGCGGGTGCGCAGTTCGGTGCGCACCCCGGCGGAGTCGAGCGCCTTGCGGGCCAGCCGGTCGTGCAGGTCGCCCAGCGGGACGCGCGCCCAGCCGATGTCGGCCGCCCCCGGGTCGGACAGCAGGCCGGTCTTGAAGACCATCGCGGCGAGGGCCAGGGAGGCGTCGGAGGCGACCGCGTTGAGGGTGGCGACCCCGACCAGGTCCCACAGGGCCTCCACGGCACGCGCCGACTGGCCGTGCGCCGCGAGCCAGCTGCCGAAGTCCTGGGTGTCCAGCGCCGGGTCGGTCAGGTCGAGTCCCTTGAGCGCGAGTGCGGCCCGGCCCACCCTGGCGCGCTCGGCGAGCGACAGGTGCGGGTAGGAGGCGAGGCTGCGCCCCAGGTGCAGCGGCGCGGGCAGGGCGTCCCTGCGCAGCCGGCCGAGCCGGCGCCCCTCGGGCCGGGCGAGGTCCAGGACGGGGACGTCGAGCCGGTCCTGCAGCGGGGCGAGCGCCGCGCCCTCGATGCGGTCGAGGAACCAGCGGTAGGCGGTGCAGCAGCGCAGGTAGACGTGCTGGCCGTTGTCGACGGTGAGGTCGCCGCGCCGGAAGGAGAAGGCGAGTCCGCCGAGGCGCGGCCTGCCCTCCAGCAGGGTGACGCGCACACCGGCGTCGGCGAGCGCGAGCGCCGTGGTGACACCGGCGAGCCCGCCGCCCACCACGACGGCGTGCCGCGCCGGTGCGGCCGGTCCCGCGGACCGTGTGCCCTGGGTCATCGCGCGCCCTCCCCCGCGGCCCGGTCGTGCTGCTCGAACCGTGCACGACCGGCCGTCTCCGTCAGGGACGCGGCCCCGGGCCGGAGGGTTGCGCGCCGCTTTGCGCCGGTGGCGGCCTCGGTCCGCTTCCCGCAGGTCTCCGTCCGCCTCACGCACGCCGCCGTCTGCCTCACGCACGCCTCCTGACGGTTCGCCGGGTCACGTGCCGGGCGTCCAGGCCGGACAGGCCGCGCACCGCGACGTAGGCCTTCTCGCGGCCGGGCAGCGAGACGCGGCCGCGCAGCACGGCTTCCGGGTCGCGTTCGATGCGGTCGAGCAGGCGGCGGTAGATGCCCGCCATGGCGGCGACGCAGGCGCCGCTGCGCCGGTCGAGCATGGGGAGCAGCCGGTAGCCCTCGGCGAACAAGGCGCGGGCCCGCCGCACTTCGAAGTGCACGAGGCCCGCGAAGTCGGAGCCCTCCGGTGGCCGCGGCCCGCTGAAGCCGGCCGAGCAGCCGAACTTGGCGAGGTCGTCGGCGGGCAGGTAGGTCCGCCCGCCCACGGCGTCCTCGCGGACGTCTCTGAGGATGTTGGTGAGCTGGAGCGCGAGCCCGAGCGTGTCGGCATACTCCGGTGCGCGGTCCACCCCGCGCGCCCCCGGTTCGGTTCCGAAGACGCCGAGCGAGAGCCGCCCGATCGCGCCCGCGACACAGCGGCAGTAGACCTTCAGGTCGTCCCAGGTCTCGTAGGTCTCGCCGCGTACGTCCATGAGGACGCCGTCGATGAGCTCGTCCAGGCCGCCGAGCGGGATCGGGAAGGCCCCGGCGGCGTGCGCGAGGGCGACGGCGACCGGGTCGGTGTCGTCCTCGGCGACCCCGCCCTCGCGGATCCGGGTGAGCAGCGTCCGGGTGTCCTCCAGCCGGCCCACCTTGACGTCGTCGGCGAGTGCGCCGTCGCCGATGTCGTCGACCCGCCGCGAGAACGCGTACAGGGCCGACATCGCACGGCGCTGGGGCGTGGGCAGCAGCCGGATGCCGTAGGCGAAGTTCCGCGCCTGGCGTCCGGTGACGGCCTCGCAGTAGCTGTAGGCGGCGAGTACCGGCGGGGACGCGTGTGGTTGCGACTCCACGGCCCGGATCACCCCTCTCCTCGCAGAGTCACGCCCACCTCACGCAGCAACCGGACCTTGCCGGGCTTGGGCGGGCCGGGAAGCACGTCGTATCCGGCGGCGGCGATCGCGTGGACGGCCGCCCTCCCCCCTGCCACGAACCCTGCGAGCAGCAGCTTCAGCCTGCCGTGGACGCTACCCACCAGGGGGGCGCCTTCATTCAGCAGATCCCGGGCCCTTTGCGCTTCGTACGCGATCAGCGCACGGACCGACGCTCCGGCGGATTCCGCGGCGAGATCCGCTTCACGGACGTGGAAACGCTTCATGTCCGTGGCGGGCAGGTAGACGCGATCGCGGGCGAGGTCCTCGGCGACGTCCTGGAGGTGCTCGACGATCTGGAGGGCCGTGCAGATCTTGTCGGAGCGGCGGATCCGCTCGGGCGTCGAGGTGCCCGTCACCGCGAGGACGAGACGGCCCACGGGGTTGGCGGACAGCTCGCAGTAGGCGAGCAGGTCGTCGTAGGTCTCGTAGCGGCTCACCAGCTGGTCCTGGCGGTTGGCGGCGATCAGGCCGAGGAACGGCCCGGGGTCGAGCGCGCATCGGCGCACGGTCGGCTGGAGGCGGCGCAGCAGGGGGTGGCGCGGGGTCGCGTCGAAGACCCTGCGCAGGTCCGCCTCGAAGGCGTCGAGCAGCACCAGCCGGTCCCCGGCCTCCTGCGGGGAGACGCCGAGCAGCCGGGCGTCGGCGCCGCCGGGGGCGAGGTCGCCGTCGCCGATGTCGTCGACCAGGCGGGCGAAGCCGTAGACGGCCATGAGGTCGGTGCGCCAGGCCCGGGGCAGGAAGAAGGGGGCCACCGGGAAGTTCTCGCCGGCGGCCTTGTCGAGCGTGCCGCGCTCCGGATCGAGGGGGCGCGCCGTGCCGGTTCCCGTCACCGCCGACTGCCCGGGGCGGGGACGGCACGTGCTGCGTGGAGCTGGGGAGTTTCCGTAGCCATCGCCGTCACATCTCCCGTTCTACACTGCCGACCCAATACACACTATTTCGGACACGCCGCCCGGCCGTCCGCACGGTGGTCCGACGGGCGGTGTCGCGCATTATCGCCCTGATTGCCGTGTTTCGGGACCGGTACAGCTTACGTTGTACAACGCGACACGGTTCGTCAGGGTGTCCCGCGCATCACGAGAACACACCGATTGGCCCCAAGATTCCTGAGATGGGCCGGAGTTGACGTTTCCTTTGCAGACGCGGGGCCCCGCCGGGGCAGTTCCGTCGGGGCCCTGTCCGGATACCGGCTACTTGCCCGTGAACTTCTCGTACTCCTTGAGCACCTCGTCCGTGGGGCCGTCCATGCGGAGCTCACCGCGTTCCAGCCACAGGACGCGGTTGCAGGTGTCGCGGATGGACTTGTTGTTGTGACTGACCAGAAACACCGTGCCCGCTTCCTTGCGCAGCTCCCGGATGCGGTCCTCGGAGCGCTTCTGGAACTTGCGGTCGCCGGTCGCCAGGGCCTCGTCGATCATCAGGACGTCGTGGTCCTTGGCCGCCGCGATGGAGAAGCGGAGCCGGGCCGCCATGCCGGAGGAGTAGGTGCGCATGGGCAGCGTGATGAAGTCGCCCTTCTCGTTGATGCCGGAGAAGTCGACGATGTCCTGGTAGCGCTCCTTGATCTCCTCCCGGGACATGCCCATGGCGAGCCCGCCCAATATGACGTTGCGCTCGCCGGTGAGGTCGTTCATCAGGGCCGCGTTGACGCCGAGCAGCGAGGGCTGGCCGTCGGTGTAGACCTTGCCCTGCTCGGCGGGGAGCAGCCCGGCGATGGCCCGCAGCAGGGTCGACTTGCCGGAGCCGTTGGAACCGATGAGGCCGATGGCCTCGCCGCGGTACGCCACGAAGGAGACGCCCCGCACCGCGTGCACCTTGCGCACGCCCCGCTCCTCGCCGCGCTTGAGGATGCGGCTCAAGGCGGCGGTGGCACTGCCCTTGCCGGTCTTGGCGCCGTTGACGCGGTAGACGATGTGCAGGTCGTCCGCGACGACGGTGGGGACGCGTGCGTCCTGCTGCTGCTCAGCCACGGCCGTACCTCTCCTCCGCCTTCCAGAAGTACACGAAGCCGCCCACGGCGAAGAGCACGGCCCAGGCGCCCGCGGCCGCCCAGACGTGGTCGGGCAGGAACTTCGCGCCGTAGTCGTCGATCAGGGCGAAGCGCATCAGGTCCATGTAGATCGCGGCCGGGTTCCACTGCAGGAGGTTCGCGATCCAGGCCGGCTTGTCCGCCAGGAAGATCGGGATGGAGAACATCACTCCCGACGCGTACATCCAGGTCCGCATCACGAACGGCATCAGCTGCGCGAGGTCGGGGGTCTTGGCGCCCGCCCGGGCCATGATCAGCGCGAGGCCGGTGTTGAAGCAGAACTGGAGCACGAGCACCGGCACGATCAGCAGCCAGGACAGGTCCGGGTAGTGGCCGAAGCCGATCGTGACGGCGAACAGCACGATCATCGAGAAGAGCAGCTGCTGGAGCTGCTGGAGCGCGAAGGAGATCGGCAGCGAGGCGCGCGGGAAGTGCAGGGCGCGGACCAGGCCGAGGTTGCCGGAGATCGCGCGCACACCCGCCATGACCGAGCTCTGCGTGAAGGTGAACACGAACACACCCGTGACGAGGAACGGGATGTACACCTCGCGGGGCAGCCCCCGGTCGGCCTCCAGGAGCAGGCCGAAGATGAAGAAGTACACGGCCGCGTTCAGCAGCGGCGTGGCCACCTGCCACAGCTGGCCCAGCTTGGCCTGGCTGTACTGGGCGGTCAGCTTCGCCCGGGAGAAGGCGAGGATGAAGTGCCGCCGGTCCCAGAGCTGACGGACGTACTCGACGAGGGACGGACGGGCGCCGCTCACGGTCAGCCCGTGCTTGGCGGCGAGTTCCCTCGCCGTGAGGCCCTCATCGGGCGCCGCGGGCGGGGTCACCGCGACCGTGGCGTCGTGCGTTGTCTCACTCACTAGTGGAAACTTTCGTCTTCGAGATGCTCGGCCTGTGCCGGTCCGGCAGGAGCCGGGGCCGGGGTACGGCCCGGGGGTTCCCGGGTGTTCCCGGATACGAGCTTGTCAGATGACGGGGGGCCGGCCCAGCCGGGTCAGCCGCCACACCGTACGCCACTTCATGGGCCTGCGGGGCCCGCACGAGGTGGTCCAGCCCTCGCGGAATCCGCCGAACCAGGCCCGCAGCGCACTGCGGGAAGGACGGCGCACCAGAGTGAGCAGCAGCCACACGCCGAGGTAGACGGGGACGAGCGGCGCGGGGAGGTTGCGGCGGGCCAGCCAGACGCGGTTGCGGGCGACCATGCGGTGGTAGACCGCGTGCCGCGAGGGGGCGGTCGTCGGGTGGTAGAGCACCATGTCGGACCGGTAGTCGATCATCCAGCCCGCGTCGAGGGCCCGCCACGCCAGGTCGGTTTCCTCGTGGGCGTAGAAGAACTCGTCCGGGAGTCCGCCGACGTCGGCGAAGACGCGGGTGCGCACGGCGTTGGCGCCGCCGAGGAAGGTGGTGACCCGCGAGGAGCGCATCGGGTCGGCGGCGCGCAGCCGGGGGACGTGCCGGCGCTGGGTGACTCCGGTCTCCGGGTCGGCTATGCGGAAACTCACGATGCCGAGCTTCGGGTCCGCCTCGAACGCCTTCCGGCACAGCTCGGCGGTGTCGTGGCCCGCGAGCAGGCCGTCGTCGTCGAGGAAGAGCAGGACGTCGACGTCCCGGCCGGAGGGGCCGAAGGCCTCGATGCCGACGTTGCGGCCGCCGGGGATGCCGAGGTTCTCGGGCAGTTCGATGGTGCGGACGCCCTCGGGGACGTCCGGGACGGGCGAGCCGTTGCCGACGACGACCACCTCGACCGGGTCGCCGTCCTGCTTGGCGACGGAGTCGAGCAGGGCGCGCAGCTCCTCGGGCCGGTTGCCCATGGTGATGATGACGGCGCCGACCTTCATGCCGCTCACTTCAGCCTGCTGGAGGCGAGGATGGACACGAGGTGCAGCAGGGTCTGCACGAGCGCGATGCCGGCCAGCACCGCCACGCCGAGCCGGGAGAAGAACAGGTCGCCGCGGGCCTGGTCGGCGATCGCCAGGACCAGGATCAGCAGGGACGCCTCGATGCCGAGGATGAGGCGGTGGAACTTCAGGGCGGCAGCGGCCTTGCGGGCCAGTGCCATGCCGGAGGAGCGCATCTCGGCGGCGGTCTCCTGGACCGGCGGCTTTCCGGCCTGGTGCCGGGCGACGCCGACCAGGTCGGTCTCCGCCTTGATCAGGATGGCGCCGAGGGCGGCCAGCGTGCCGAGGAAGGCCCACAGCCAGTCGATGCGGCCGCTGCCCCACAGGTCGGCGGCGCGCAGGCCGAAGCCGGTGAGCACGGCGGCGTCGGTGAGGTAGGCGCCGACCCGGTCCAGGTAGACGCCGTTGAGCGAGTACTGCTTCTTCCAGCGCGCGATCTCGCCGTCGACGCAGTCCAGCAGCAGGTACATCTGGACGCACACCACGCCGAGGACGGCGCCCGGGATCCCCGGCACGAGCAATGCCGGGGCCGCGAGCACACCGAAGACGGTCATCAGGTACGTGAGCTGGTTGGGCGTGACCCTGGTGTTCACCAGGTAGCGGTCGACCCGCAGGGACACCTCACGCATGTAGAGGCGTCCCATCCAGTGCTCACCGCTGCGCCGGTCCTTCACCCCGGCGGGGTGAACGACGGGGCGTAGTTCAGCTACCGATGGCCTTGACATAGTCGGTGTAGGTGTCCTTGATCTGTTCGGGGTTCAGGTCGAGGTGTTCGAGGATGGTGTAGCGGCCGGGCCGGGTCTCCGGGGCGAACTCCACGGCCTTGACGAACTCGTCCGTCGTGAAGCCGATCTCGTCCGGGAGCACGGGCAGGCCGTGCCGGCGCAGGACCTCCGCCATGTACGCCGACTCCTCGTGCGCCCCGCGCAGCCACATCGCGAAGGCCGCACCGAGACCGCACTGCTCGCCGTGGGAAGCGGCGCGCTTGGGGAAGAGCAGGTCGAAGGCGTGATTGATCTCGTGGCACGACCCGGAGGCCGGCCGCGAGTCGCCCGAGATCGACATCGCGATGCCGGTGAGGACGAGTGCCTCGGCGAGTACCTGGAGGAAGTCGTTGTCGCCGATCCCGCCCGGGTGCCGGAGCACCGCCTCGCCCGCCTGGCGGGCCATGGCGGCGGCGAGTCCGTCGATCTTCTCGCCCTTGACGCGGTTGGCGAGTTCCCAGTCCGCGACGGCATTGATGTTGGAGATCGCGTCACCGATGCCGGCCCGGACGAACCGGGCCGGGGCGTCACGGATAACGTCCAGGTCGATGACGACGGCGATCGGGTTCGGCACACCGTAGGAGCCGCGGCCCGCGTCGTTGTCGAGGGTGGCGACCGGCGAGCACAGGCCGTCGTGCGCGAGGTTCGTGGGCACGGCGACCAGGGGCAGGCCGACGCGTGCCGCGGCGAACTTCGCACAGTCGATGATCTTGCCGCCGCCGAGGCCGACGACCGCGTCGAAGTGGCCGGCCTTTATGTCGCCGGCCAGCCGGACCGCGTCGTCGAGGGTGCCGCCGCCGACCTCGTACCAGGTGGCGCCGGGCATGCTCGGCGAGATGCGCTCGCGCAGCTTGGCGCCCGAGCCGCCGCTGACGGCGACGGCGAGGCGGCCGGAGTGCGAGATGCGCTCGTCGGCGAGGACGCACGCCAGGTCGTCGAGGGCACCCGGGCGGATGTCCACGACGAGCGGCGAGGGGATGAGACGGGTCAGGACTGGCACGCGATCTCCCGTCCGCGGGCGAGGTCGTCGTGGTTGTCGATCTCCACCCACTTGACGTCGCCGATCGGCGCCACGTCGATGCGGAAGCCGCGGTTGACCAGCTCCTGGTAGCCGTGCTCGTAGAACTGCTGCGGGTCGGTCTCCCAGACGGCCTTGAGGGCGTCGGCCAGCTCGGGGGCGGCGTCGCCCTCGATGAGGGTGACGCCGATGTACTCGCCGGTGGCCTCGGCGGGGTCCATCAGCTTGGTGATCTTCGTCATGCCCTTGGCGGGGTCGACGACGACCTTCATCTCCTCGTCGGCCAGGTCCTTGACCGTGTCCAGGGCGAGGATGATCTTCTTGCCGTCGCCGCGGGCGGCGAGCAGCGTCTTCTCGACGGAGACCGGGTGGACGGTGTCGCCGTTGGCGAGGATCACGCCGTCCTTGAGGGCGTCACGGCCGCACCACAGGGAGTAGGCGTTGTTCCACTCCTCGGCCTTGTCGTTGTCGATGAGGGTGAGCTTGAGGCCGTACTTCTGCTCCAGGGCCTCCTTGCGCGCGTAGACGGCCTCCTTGCGGTAGCCGACGATGATCGCGACCTCGGTGAGACCGATCTCGGCGAAGTTGCCGAGGGTCAGGTCGAGGACCGTGGGTTCGCCGTCTATGCCCGCGGGGCCGACCGGCACCAGTGCCTTGGGGAGGCTGTCGGTGTAGGGGCGCAGACGCCGGCCGGCGCCGGCCGCGAGCACGAGGCCGATCATGCGGTTTCTCCTTCATCGTGTACGGCGGGTGCGCCGCCCTGGTGGGCGGCCACCCAGAAGCGGATGCTCTCGACGAGCACCACCAGGGCCACGGCCACGGCGACAGCCGTGAGCGCGACCTTGAACTGAGGGGCGGTGAGCAGCGCGGCGAGGACGGTGACGAGCAGCGTCCGCCCTTCGTGCCCTCCGATGGAGCGCACCAGCCAGGCCGGGGGCGCTCCGGCGTCGCCGCGGATGCGGTAGACGGTGTCGTAGTGATGGTAGGCGACCGCGGCCACCAGCCCGAATGCCGCGGGAAGGGCTCCGCCCACGTCCGCCTTGGCCGCCAGGACCAGGACGGTGCCGTACTCGGCGGCGCGCAGGAACGGCGGGACCAGCCAGTCGAGGGCGCCCTTGAGGGGGCGGGCGACGGCGAGGCCGGAGGTCAGGGCGTAGACGAGGGCCGCGACGAGGGGCCAGGGGCCGCCGAAGTCCGTCAGGGCCGCGGTGAGGACGACGGTGAGACCGCCGAGCAGCGCGACGGCGGGGGCGGCGAAGCCGGGCAGCTTGCGGGCGGGCTTCTTGAGCGCTTCGGCGAAGCCCTGGGCGAGGGGGCCGCTGTCGGCGAGGTCGGCCAGGGCGGCGGCCGCCCGGTCGGTCCGCCGGGCCTTGCGGGTCAGGGAGCGCAGCACGCGCCCGGCCGTGGTGTACGTCGCGGCGAAGGCGCAGCCGACGAGCAGCGCGTAGAAGGTGATGCGGGGCGTCGTGGCCGCCGTCAGGACGGCGATCATCGCCCAGCGTTCGCCGATGGGCAGGACGATCATCCGCCGGACCCAGACCGTCCAGCCGACGCTGTCGAGCTTGTCGGAGAGGGCGGCGGTGGGGCTGGTGTTGGCGGTGGCGTCGTGGTTGGCCTCGTTGAAGGAGAAGTCCACGACGTGCCGGCAGGTCTGCAGGACCATGGCGCCGAGGGCGAGGGCCCAGACGTCGTCTCCGCCGCGGGCCGCTCCCAGCGCGAGGCCGGCGTAGTAGGCGTACTCCTTCGCCCGGTCGAAGGTGGCGTCGAGCCAGGCGCCGAGCGTGGAGTACTGCAGGGAATAGCGGGCGAGCTGGCCGTCGGTGCAGTCCAGCACGAAGGACGCGATCAGCAGGACACCGGCCGCGACGAAGCCGCCGCGGGTGCCGGTGGCCGCGCAGGCCGCCGCTATGAGGGCGGTGATCAGCGAGGCGGTGGTGACCTGGTTCGGAGTCAGGCCGCGGCGGGCGCACCAGCGGGCGATGTAGCGGGAGTAGGGGCTGACGCAGTAGGTGGTGAAGAAGCCGTCGCGGGCCTTCACCGCGGACTTCAGGCGTACGGCCTCGTCGTCGATGTCCGCGACCGCCTGCCGGGCCTCGTTGCGGGCCTGGGGGTCGGCGGGGACGGCAGCGACGAGACTGCCCAGCTCGGGGCGGTGCACCGCGGTGCCGTCGGCGTCCAGGGCGGTGAGGATGCGGTCGGCGAGGCTGTCGACGAGGGTGCCGCCGCCGGCGGAGTTCTCGCGGGCCATCGCCCGGGTCAGCGCCTGGCGCCCGGCGGGCTGGGCGGTGACGGCACCGGGGATCGCGGCGAGCGGGAACCGGGGGTCGGTGAGGCCGAGGCGCAGCGCGTGCACGTGCCCCACGAAGCGGGCGTCGACCAGCGCGACCCGCTCGTCGCCCGGCACCTCGGCGAGGAGGGTCTCGGCCTCGGCGGCGTCGCTCGCGGTCCGGAGGTCGAACCCGAGGGACCGCAGGTCGGCCTCGATCGACGATCCGGGGACCGGCTGGCCGGTGAGGATGGCGGTCGACAACCGAATTCACTCCCTGGGTACCGGTGCGTCCGCGCCGGTGACGTACATGGTGGGGGCGCCTTCTCCGGTGGCTCCCGGGCGGCATGTCGGCAGAGGCTATCGGATGCCGGGAGGGCCACGTTCACCGCCCGTTCGGCGGATGGATCGACGTGGTTCGCACGAGCCCTTGCCGCGATCATCATCATGGATCCGGGGCCCGCCCCACAAACCGCGCGTCCTTAAGCGGACAACGAGGACATTGCGTGGGCGGTGTCCGTGGCCGCATAGGGTGGGCGACCATGACGTGGCTGATCACCGGCGGTGCCGGCTATATCGGAGCACATGTGGCCAAGGCCATGGCCGAGGCCGGGGAGAGCGTCCTCGCCCTGGACGACCTGTCGGCAGGGGTGCCCGCGCGGCTCCCCGCCGAGGTTCCGCTCGTGCGCGGCTCCTCGCTGGACGGGGACCTGCTGCGGCGGGTCCTCGCCGAGCACGGCGTGACGGGGGTGGTGCACCTCGCGGCGCGCAAGCAGGTCGCCGAGTCCGTCGCGCAGCCCACGCGGTACTACCGGGAGAACGTCGGCGGCCTGGCGACCCTGCTGGACGCGGTCGCCGGGGCCGGGATCGAACGCTTCGTGTTCTCCTCGTCGGCCGCCGTGTACGGCGACCCCGGTGTGGACCTCATCACGGAGGACACGCCCTGCGCGCCGGTGAACCCGTACGGCGAGACCAAGCTGGCCGGGGAGTGGCTGGTGCGGGCGGCGGGCCGGGCGCACGGGATCTCCACCGTATGTCTGCGCTATTTCAACGTGGCGGGCGCCGCCGCGCCGGAGCTGGCGGACACGGGCGTCTTCAACATCGTCCCGATGGTCTTCGACCGGCTCACGCGCGATGAGGCGCCGCGGATCTTCGGCGACGACTACCCGACCCCGGACGGCACCTGCGTCCGTGACTACATCCACGTGGCCGACCTGGCCGAGGCCCACCTGGCGGCCGCCCGGCGACTGGCGGGGGGCGGCGGCAAGGGTGATCTGACGGTCAACATCGGCCGCGGCGAGGGCGTCTCGGTCCGTGAACTGGTCACGGTCATCGGCGAGGTCACCGGCGACCGCCGGCCTGCGCTCGTCGAGGAGCGCCGCCCCGGGGACGCGCCCCGGGCGGTGGCCTCCGCCGCCCGGGCGGCCGCCGAGCTCGGCTGGACGGCCCGGCGCGGGGTGCGCGAGATGACCGAGTCGGCTTGGCGGGGCTGGCTGCTGCACCACGGCTCCTGACCCCCGCGATGCCCTGACCTGCACTTCGTTTCCGCAGGTCAGGGCACATGACAACGGTGTTCAGTGCCGCGTTGCAGATACCCCCTCCCCGTAGTTCACTGGGGTGCCCGAGCACGATCAGGCGGACACAGGAGGCTGACTTCTCATGGGGGCTGGGCACGATCACGGGCACGCGCACGGCGCGGCGGCCGGCGGTACGGCGACCTCGGCGTACCGCGGCAGGCTGCGCGTCGCGCTGGCGATCACGCTCGGCATCGTCGTCGTGCAGATCGTCGGCGGCGCCCTCGCCGACTCGCTCGCGCTCGTCGCGGACTCCGCGCACATGGCGACGGACGCGCTGGGCCTGGGCATGGCGCTGCTCGCGATCCACTTCGCGAACCGGCCGCCCAGCGAGCGGGCCACCTTCGGCTACGCCCGGGCCGAGATCCTCGCCGCCCTGGCCAACTGCCTGCTGCTGCTCGGTGCCGGCGGCTACGTCGTGTACGAGTCGGTCCAGCGCTTCATCACGCCGGCGGAGACCGAGGGCCGGCTGGCGCTGCTGTTCGGCGCGATCGGCCTGGTGGCGAACCTGGTGTCGCTGTCGCTGCTGATGCGCGGGCAGAAGGAGAGCCTGAACGTGCGCGGCGCATTCCTGGAGGTGGCGGCCGACGCCCTGGGGTCGGTCACGGTGATCGCCTCCTCCGTGGTGATCATGCTCACGGGCTGGCAGGCCGCCGATCCGATCGCCTCGCTCGTCATCGCGCTGATGATCGCGCCCCGCACCTGGAAGTTGCTGAGCGAGACGCTGTCCGTGCTGCTGGAGGCGGCTCCCAGGGACGTCGACATGGCGGAGGTGCGGTCGCACATCCTCGCCACGGACGGGGTGGAGGACGTCCACGACCTGCACGCCTGGACGATCACTTCCGGGATGCCGGTCCTGTCGGCGCACGTCGTGGTCAGCCCGGAGGCCCTGAACGCGATAGGGCACGAGAAGATGCTGCACGAGCTCCAGAGCTGCCTCGGGGACCATTTCGACGTGGAGCACTGCACCTTCCAGCTGGAGCCGAGCGGGCACGCGGAGCACGAGGCGCGGCTCTGCCACTGACGCGGTGGCCGGGAGGCGCCTGAGGCAGGTGGGGCGCATGCCGCCGCGCGTGCGCCGGGGAGCGCAGCCCTCCGCCGCGCGCCCGCGTCCTGAGCCCCACAGACCCGGTGGGGACGATTTTCCGCCTGCCCGGCCGGGCACGATCCTCTACCGGGTCCCCTTCCCGGCGTCCGACCGGCGCCGGCCACGGTCCGCGTCGCCGCGCGGGACATGCGGGCGGGCCGCGAAGTGCCGGGAGTGCCGGATTCGTACGGCAGACTTGGGGCGCGAAGACCGATGTGAAGGATGGGTATGCCGATCACACCTGCCACCGCGACGCACAACCCGTCGAACGGCACCGCAGACGCGATTTTGCTGGAACTGGTCGACGAGGACGGCGTGACGATCGGCACCGCGGAGAAGCTCGCCGCCCACCAGCCGCCCGGACAGCTGCACCGCGCGTTCTCCGTGTTCCTCTTCGACGAGTACGGCCGGCTGCTGCTGCAGCAGCGCGCGCTGGGCAAGTACCACTCCCCCGGTGTGTGGTCCAACACGTGCTGCGGCCACCCCTACCCCGGTGAGGCGCCCTTCGCGGCGGCGGCGCGGCGCACGTTCGAGGAGCTCGGCGCCTCCCCGTCCCTGCTGGCCGAGGCGGGCACGGTCCGCTACAACCACCCGGACCCGGAGTCCGGTCTGGTGGAGCAGGAGTACAACCACCTCTTCGTCGGCATGGTGCAGGCCGTGGTGCGGCCGGACCCGGCGGAGGTGGCGTCGACGGTGTTCGTGACCCCGCCGGAGCTGGCGGAGCGGCACGCCAAGGACACCTTCTCGGCCTGGTTCATGACCGTCCTGGACGCGGCCCGACCGGCGATCAGGGAGTTGACGGGCCCCTCGGCCGGCTGGTGACCGGGAGCCCGGTGACGGGTCCTACGTGTAGCGCGCGGGTTTGAGCGGCAGGGCGGCCCAGATCACCTTGCCGCCGCTCGCGGTGTGATCGACCTCGCACACCCCGCCCGCCTCGCGGGTGATTTCGCGCACCAGGAGCAGGCCCCGTCCGCCGGTCCGGCCGTGGTCGGTCTCCAGGGCGGTGGGCCGGTAGGGGTGGTTGTCCTCCACGGACACCCGGAGCCAGTCGGCGCCGACGGCCAGTTCGACGGCGACCGTCGGCGACAGCACCGCCGCGTGCTTCACGGCGTTCGTCACCAGCTCCGAGACGATCAGCAGGAGTCCTTGGGCCAGGTCGTCCGAGACCGGCACTCCCTGACGCCGCAGCAGGTCCCGTACGGCGTGCCGTGCCTGCGGGACCGAGGCTTCGACCGCCGGCGCGGTGAACCTCCACACCCCTTCGTACGGCAGCGGGTCCGCGGGCGCCGGACCGAGGGGCGCCGCACCGCCCTCCGGGCGCGGACCGAATCCACGCCCCTGGTCGTCCATAGTCCGGTCGCCACCCTCGCGCTCGATTGTCGCCACACCTCGAGTGTTGGGAACGATGCGCCCCGCACCCCGGGACTGAACACAAGTCAGCAGGTATCGAGCACTTCTGACCGTTGGCGTATGACACGGTCAGTTGTGGGACTGGTCCTGTCCCTGTTGTGCCGTCTCGGCGAACTATTCGGGTTGTACGGGTTTGGCATCCGGATAGCATCCGGCACATGGAGCCGCAGCTGGAGCACCGCGTGACCGGGTCGGTCGCGACGGTCGTCATACGTCATCCCGAGAAGCGCAACGCCATGACGGCCGCCATGTGGCGCTCCCTCCCGCCGTTGCTGGAGGAGCTCGCGGGCGATGCGGCCGTGCGGGCGCTGGTGCTGACCGGCGAGGGCGGGACGTTCTGCGCCGGGGCCGACATCTCGACGCTGCGGGGCTCGCCGGAGGAGGCGCAGGGGCTGGCCGTGCGGGCCGAGGAGGCGCTGGCCGCGTTCCCGAAGCCGACACTGGCCGCCATCCGGGGGCACTGCGTGGGCGGCGGGTCGCAGCTGGCCGCGGCCTGTGATCTGCGGTTCGCCGAGGAGGGCGCGCTGTTCGGTGTGACGCCCGCGAAGCTCGGCATCGTGTACCCGGCGTCCTCGACCCGGCGGCTGGTGTCCCTGGTGGGGCCGGCCGCCGCCAAGTACCTGCTGTTCTCGGGCGAGTTGATCGACGCGCCGCGGGCGCTGCGCACCGGGCTGGTGGACGAGGTGCTGCCCGGGGACGAACTCGGCAAGCGGGTCGAGGAGTTCACCCGGATCCTGGTGTCCCGTTCGCAGCTGACGCAGGCGGCGGCCAAGGAGTTCGCGGACGGGCGCACGGACCGGGACGCGCACTGGGCCGGGCAGGCCCGGGCGAGCGGCGACACCGCGGAGGGTGTCGCCGCGTTCCTGGAGCGCCGGCAGCCGCGGTTCGGCTGGAGCGTGCCTACGTCAGGATGACCCCGGAGTGCTCGCGGAACAGTTCGACGAGGTGTGCGGGGGCCTTCTCGGGTGATCCGGCGTCGTAGGGCGGCTGCGGGTCGTATTCGGTGCCGAGCTGGACGAGCCGCGCGTGGTCGTCGCCCGCGATCCGGCCGAGCAGGGTCAGCCCCATGTCGATGCCGGAGGAGACGCCGGCCGCCGTGACGTACTTGCCGTCGGTGACGACCCGCTCCCCCGTCGGGTCGGCGCCGTGGCGCTTCAGTTCCTCCAGGGCCAGCCAGTGGGACGTCGCGCGGCGGCCCCGGAGCAGTCCGGCCGCGGCGAGCAGCAGGGAGCCGGTGCACACGGACGTCGTCCAGGTGCTGGCGGCGTCGGCGGTGCGCAGCCAGGTGAGCAGAGGGCCGTCCGCCGCCAGGGGGAGCGGGCCCGGGCCGCCCGGGACCACGATGATGTCGGGGTGGGGCACCTCGGCCAGGGCCCGGTCGGCGAGGAGCGCGAGGTTCCCCGAGTCGTTGCGCACGGGGCCGGCCTCCTCGGCGACGAAGACGGTCTCGGCGTCCGGGAGCCGGCCGAGGGTCTCGTAGGGGCCGACGGCGTCGAGGGCGGTGAAGCGGTCGTAGAGGACGATGGCGATCTGCATGAGGTCCCTTCAGCAGGCGGAGTTCGAGGGGTCAGGACGTGGTCGCGGGGCGGAAGCGGCGGCGGTACTCGGCCGGGGGCGTGCCCAGGGTCCTGACGAAGGCGCGGCGCATGGCCTCGGACGTGCCGTAGCCGCTGGTGCGGGCGATCTCCTCGATGCCGTCGGCGGTGTCCTCCAGGAGGCGCCGGGCGTGTTCGAGGCGGACGCGGTCCACGTAGCGGCCCGGTGTCATACCGGTCTCGGCGCGGAAGGCGCGGGCGAAGTGGCGGGGTGAGAGGCGGGCGCGGGCGGCCAGGGTCTCGACGCAGAGATCCGCCTCGGGGTGGTCGGTGATCCAGCGCTGGACGTCCCGCAGTGGTTCGCGCTGTGCGGTCTGGGCCGCGAGCTGGGCGCTGAACTGGGCCTGGCTGCCGGGCCTGCGCAGGAACACCACCAGGTGGCGGGCGATGGTGAGAGCGGCGTCCCGTCCCAGGTCCTCCTCGACCAGGGCGAGGGCCAGGTCGATCCCGGCGGTGACACCGGCCGAGGTCGCGATGTGCCCGTCGCGCACGTAGACGGGGTCGGGGTCGATCGTGACGGCCGGGTGCTCGCGGGCGAGCCGGTCGCAGTAGGCCCAGTGGGTCGTGGCGCGACGGCCGTCCAGCAGTCCCGCCCCGGCGAGCACGGCGGCGCCGGTGCACACCGAGACCAGGCGCTCCGCACGCGGCCCGCGTTCGCGCACCCAGTCGACCAGGCGCGGGTCGGGCCGCAGGCTGCCCGTGCCGCCGGGGACCAGGAGGATGTCCGGGGCGGGCGCGGAGGCCAGCGACTCGTCGGGCACGAGGGTCAGTCCGCTGGTGGTCCGCACGGGTGCCCCGTCCAGGGAGGCGGTGCGGATCCGGTACGTGTCCGGGGCGAGCAGTTCCGCGCCCGCGAAGACCTCCACGGGCCCGGTGACGTCGAGACTCTGCAAGCCGTCGAAGAGGACGGCGAGCACCGTGCGGGGGGCCATGCCGACGATTCTTCGCGGGGCGCGAGCATGGCCGCAAGGACGAGTACCCCACCTTTCCTGCCATGCGGCACACGGCTGGGGCAGACCAAGGGGCACACGGCCGGGGCAGGCCATGGCCCGCGGCCGGGGCGGACATACCAAGCGGTTGGTAACCTGCCCGGCATGACGACCACCGCTCTGGAGCCGCGCGCCGGCCGGCACTGCCACACCGTGCTCAACTCCCTGCACGCGACGCACTACTTCTCCCCCGACCTCGGACGGGAGCTGGGCACCGTCGGGGTCACCGACCCGCGCGCCGTGAACTTCGCCGTACGGGCCGCCGCCTTCGGAGCGGTCGGGGCCGGGGCCGTCACGGCCGCCTTCTACAACTACAAGCACGAGCTCGTCGCCCGGTACGTGCCGAAGGTGTGGGAGACCGCCGCGCCCGCACAGGTCCTGGCGGCACGCCTGCGTGCGGTCGACGCGACCCTCCGGCGCCTGCTCGGCGACGAGGCCCTGGCGTCGGCGGAGATGGCCGAGGCGGCACGGCTCGCCCTGCGCGCCGCCGAGGCCTGCTCGCGCGCGGCCCGGCCGCTGTACTCCGCACACGCCGACCTGCCCGTCCCCGAGGAACCGCACCTCGCCTACTGGCACGCGGCGACCCTGCTGCGCGAGCACCGGGGCGACGGGCATCTGGCCGCCCTGATGTCCGCGGGGCTCGACGGGCTGGAGGCGATGGTGACCCACACGGCGACGGGCAAGGGCATGAGCCCGAGGTGGGTGTGCGCCACCCGTGGCTGGAGCCGGGAGGAGTGGAACGCGGCGAGCGAACGGCTGCGGGAGCGCGGGCTGCTGGACGATTCCGGCGACCTCAACGAGCAGGGCGTCGCCCTGCGCCGGGAGATCGAGGAGGAGACGGACCGCCTGGACCGTGCCCCCTACGCGCACCTGGGCCCGCAAGGAGTGGCCCGGCTGGCCGAGGTGGGCGGGCTGTTCGCGCGGGCGGCGCTCGGGGCGGGAGCCTTCCCGGCTGATCTCATCGGCAAGGGGTGACGCATGGTGACGCGTCTGTGAGGTACCCGCACTCCACCGGCCGCGCGGCCGGCAATGGAGAAAGGTGAATTCCGTGTTCCGTGCCATCGCAGACGTGCTGCGCCAGATCGGCGGCGCCATCGCCACCGTCGTGACGCTTCCCTTCCGGGCCCTGGCCCGGCTGTTCGGCGGAGCCTCGTCCTCCACCCGCAGGGCGTGATCCGGACCGCGACCTGCCGGGTACCGCCCTGATCCCCGGGTGTCGGCGTCACCTGCCACAATTGCCGCGCAACCTCAGTGGAGAAGGCGGTACGGGATCGTGACGACACCCGGGTCCAACGGGTCCATCAGCGCAGTGTCCATCGAAGGCAGGATCGCCGAGGAGCTCGGCGTACGGGAGCGGCAGGTCAGGGCCGCCGTGGAACTGCTCGACGGCGGTTCCACGGTGCCCTTCATCGCCCGCTACCGCAAGGAAGCGACCGAGATGCTCGACGACGCGCAGCTGCGCAGCGTCGAGGAGCGACTGCGCTACCTCCGGGAACTGGAGGAGCGGCGGACGGCGATCCTGGAGTCGGTGCGCGAGCAGGGCAAGCTCACCGACGAGCTGGAGGCGAGCATCCGGGGTGCCGAGACGAAGGCGCGCCTGGAGGACATCTACCTCCCGTACAAGCCCAAGCGGCGCACCAAGGCGCAGATCGCCCGTGAGGCGGGGCTGACGCCGCTGGCGGAGGGGCTGCTCCGCGATCCGTCCGTCGACCCCCTCGCCGCGGCCGCCGCGTTCGTCGACGCCGACAAGGGCGTGGCCGATCCGCAGGCGGCCCTGGACGGCGCCCGGGCCATCCTCACGGAGCGCTTCTCGGAGGACGCCGACCTCATCGGCGAACTGCGCGAGCGCATGTGGGTGCGCGGGCGGCTGGCCGCCAAGGTGCGGGAGGGCAAGGAGGAGGCGGGGGCGAAGTTCGCCGACTACTTCGACTTCGCCGAACCGTTCACGGACCTGCCCTCGCACCGGGTCCTCGCGATGCTGCGCGGCGAGAAGGAGGAGGTCCTCGACCTCGTCCTGGAGCCCGAGGAGCCGACCGACGGCCCGTCCTCGTACGAGGGGATCGTCGCCCACCGGTTCGGGATCACCGACCGGGGCCGCCCCGGCGACAAGTGGCTGAAGGACACCGTCCGCTGGGCGTGGCGCACCCGCATCCTCGTCCACCTCGGCCTCGACCTGCGGCTGCGGCTGCGCACCGCCGCCGAGGACGAGGCCGTGCGGGTCTTCGCGGCGAACCTGCGCGACCTGCTGCTCGCCGCCCCGGCGGGCACCCGCGCGACGCTCGGCCTCGACCCCGGTTTCCGTACCGGCGTGAAGGTCGCCGTCGTCGACGCGACCGGCAAGGTCGTCGCCACGGACGTCATCCACCCCCACGTCCCGGCCAACCGGTGGGACGAGGCCATCGCCAAGCTGGCCCGGCTCGCGAAGGAGCACGCGGTCGAGCTGGTCGCCATCGGCAACGGCACCGCCTCCCGCGAGACCGACAAGCTCGCGGGCGAACTGATCACCAAGCACCCCGAGCTGAACCTCACGAAGGTGATGGTGTCCGAGGCCGGAGCGTCCGTGTACTCGGCGTCGGCCTTCGCCTCGCAGGAACTGCCCGACATGGACGTGTCGCTGCGCGGCGCCGTGTCGATCGCCCGGCGGCTCCAGGACCCGCTGGCCGAGCTGGTGAAGATCGACCCGAAGTCGATCGGTGTCGGCCAGTACCAGCACGACCTGTCCGAGGTGAAGCTGTCGCGTTCGCTGGACGCGGTGGTGGAGGACTGTGTGAACGGCGTGGGCGTCGACGTCAACACGGCGTCGGCCCCGCTGCTCGCCCGGGTCTCCGGCATCACCTCCGGGCTCGCCGAGAACATCGTGGCGCACCGGGACCAGAACGGACCGTTCAAGGCCCGCGGCGAGCTGAAGAAGGTGGCCCGGCTCGGCCCGAAGGCGTACGAGCAGTGCGCGGGCTTCCTGCGCATCCGCGGCGGTGACGACCCGCTGGACGCGTCGAGCGTGCACCCGGAGGCCTACCCGGTGGTCCGGCGCATGGTGAAGACCGCCGGGCAGGAGGTCGCCGCGCTCATCGGCAACACGGCGGTGCTGCGCTCGCTGAAGCCGCAGGACTTCGTCGACGAGTCGTTCGGTCTGCCGACGGTGACCGACATCCTCAAGGAGCTGGAGAAGCCGGGCCGCGACCCGCGCCCGGCCTTCAAGACGGCCGTCTTCAAGGAGGGCGTGGAGAAGATCTCCGACCTGTCGTCCGGGATGATCCTGGAGGGCGTCGTGACGAACGTCGCCGCGTTCGGGGCGTTCGTCGACGTGGGCGTCCACCAGGACGGCCTGGTGCACGTCTCCGCCATGTCGAAGACGTTCGTGAAGGACCCGCGGGACGTGGTGAAGCCCGGCGACATCGTCAAGGTGAAGGTCCTCGACGTCGACATCCCGCGCAAGCGGATCTCACTGACGCTGCGCCTGGAGGACGAGGCGGCGGCCTCGCAGGGCAAGGGCGGCGGCTCCGGTGAGCGTCGGCAGCGGGGTGGGCGTCCGCCGCAGCAGCGGCAGGGCGGGCGTGTCGGTGGCGGCGGCCGTGGTGGCGGTTCGCGTCAGGCGCCGCCGCCTGCCAACAGCGCGATGGCAGATGCGCTGCGCCGCGCGGGGCTGGCGGACCCCAAGGGCGGCAAGCGCTGACGGCTCCGCCGTGGGGGCCGTGGGGAGCTGCGGGGCCGTTGTGGCTGGTCGCGCAGTTCCCCACGCCCCTGAAAGGCGGGGCTTCGCCCCTCTTTCATGCCTAGGGTGAAGATATGTCTGCCATCACCTGGGAAGTGTTCGCCAGCCGGGGGTTCGAGACCGCCTGGCCCGAGCGAGGGGAAGGCGTGTTGCGGGCGCGCGGGCGGGCCGTCGGTATCGAACCCGAGCCGTACTGGGTCACGTACGAACTCGACACCGCCGACGGGTTCGTGACCCGTAGCCTGCGGGTGACGGCCGAGACCGCGGGCGGCCTGCGCACGCTCGACCTGCGGCACGACGGCCACGGCCGGTGGACCGTGAACGGCGAGCCGCTCCCGGACGTCGGCGGAGCCCTCGACTGCGATCTCGGGCTGTGCCCGCTCACCAACACCATGCCGGTGCTGCGGCACCGGCTGCACCGGGAGCCCGGTGAGCGGGAGTTCCTGATGGCGTGGGCGTCGGTGCCGGACCTGGCGGTGCGGCCGTCGCGGCAGACGTACACGCATCTCGGGCCCGGGCGGGTCCGTTTCGCCTCCGGCGACTTCCGCAGCGACCTGGCGTTCGACGAGGAGGGGTACGTCGTGGACTACCCCTCCCTCGCCACCCGCCTGACGACCCTTTAGCGTTCGGTCACCTTGCCGTCCGCCACCTCCAGGCGGCGGTTCACGTGCACCGCGTCCAGCATGCGCCGGTCGTGGGTGACCAGCAGCAGGGTGCCCTCGTAGGCCTCGAGGGCGGACTCCAGCTGCTCGATGGCGGGCAGGTCCAGGTGGTTGGTCGGCTCGTCGAGGACCAGGAGGTTGACGCCCCGGCCCTGGAGCAGTGCCAGCGCGGCCCGGGTGCGCTCGCCCGGGGAGAGGCTCGCCGCGGGGCGCAGGACATGGTCCGTCTTGAGGCCGAACTTGGCCAGGAGGGTGCGGATCTCGACCGGTTCGGTGTCCGGGACGGCCGTGCGGAAGGCGTCGAGCAGCGACTCCTCACCGTGGAACAGCTTGCGGGCCTGGTCGACCTCGCCGAGCAGGACGCCCGAGCCGAGCGCGGCGTGCCCGGCGTCCAGCGGGACGCGGCCGAGCAGGGCGGCGAGCAGCGTGGACTTGCCGGCGCCGTTCGCTCCCGTCACCGCCACCCGGTCCGCCCAGTCGATCTGCAGGGACACCGGGCCGAGGACAAAGCCGCCACGGCGCACCACGGCGTCGCGGAGGGTCGCGACGACCGCGCCCGAGCGCGGAGCGGACGCGATCTCCATCCGCAGGTCCCACTCCTTGCGGGGCTCCTCCACGACGTCCAGGCGCTCGATCATGCGCTGGGTCTGGCGGGCCTTCGCGGCCTGCTTCTCGCTGTCCTCGCTGCGGAACTTGCGGCCGATCTTGTCATTGTCGTTGCCCGCCTTGCGGCGTGCGTTCTTCACGCCCTTGTCCATCCAGGAGCGCTGCATCTGCGCGCGGTCCTGGAGGGCGGCCCTCTTGTCGGCGTACTCCTCGTACTCGTCGCGGACGTGGCGGCGGGCTACCTCCCGCTCCTCCAGGTAGGCGTCGTAGCCGCCGCCGAAGAGGTTGATCCGCCGCTGGGCGAGGTCGAGTTCGAGGACCTTGGTGACGGTGCGGGTGAGGAACTCGCGGTCGTGGCTGACGACCACCGTGCCGGCGCGCAGGCCGCTCACGAAGCGTTCCAGGCGCTCCAGGCCGTCCAGGTCGAGGTCGTTGGTCGGCTCGTCCAGGAGGAAGACGTCGTAGCGGGACAGGAGCAGGGAGGCGAGTCCGGCGCGGGCCGCCTGGCCGCCGGACAGGGACGTCATCGGCTGGTCGAGGCCGACCGCCAGACCGAGGCCGTCGGCGACTTCCTCGGCGCGTTCGTCGAGGTCGGCGCCGCCCAGGCCGAGCCAGCGCTCCAGAGCGGTGGCGTAGGCGTCGTCGGCGCCGGGCGCCCCGTCGACCAGGGCCTGGGTGGCCTCGTCCATGGCGCGCTGGGCCTCGGCGACGCCGGTGCGGCGGGCCAGGAACGCCCGCACCGTCTCGCCGGGCTGGCGGTCCGGTTCCTGCGGGAGGTGGCCGACGGTGGCGGCCGGCGGGGACAGGCGCAGTTCGCCCTGCTCGGGCGTGGTGAGTCCGGCGAGCATCCGCAACAGGGTGGACTTGCCCGCTCCGTTGGCGCCGACCAGGCCGATCACATCGCCGGGGGCGACGACCAGGTCGAGCCCGGTGAACAGGGAGCGGTCGCCGTGGCCGGCGGCGAGGTTCTTGGCGACGAGGGTGGCAGTCATCAGGGCGCCGATCCTAACCGTCGGGCCGCTCACTGCCGCACGGCCGCCGCCAGGACGCTCGTGGAGGTGCGCGCGACGACGTACGAGCGGCCCCTGGCCGTCTTCGGGTCGAGGGCGAGGCGGTGGCGGCCGGCTTCGAGGACGCCGTCGAAGACCTCGTGGGTGTGGGTGCGGGAGAGCCGGTCGAGGCGGTACGCGGTCAGGGTGACCCGGCAGGTGGACGTGACCTCGACGTCGGCGGTGCCCGCGGCCGCGGTGAGGCCGGTGAGGCGGCGCCGGTCGGCCGGGCTGCGGTCCAGGGCGTGTTCGATCTGGGCGACGAGGAGCGGAACGATCGGGGCGAGGCCGTCGACGTGGGCGACCGGGACCCCGGCCCGCTCGAAGGCGCGGCGGACGGCGGCACGTTCCTTTTCCCCGGCCGCGTGACCGAGGACGACGGCGCCGTAGCCGCTCAGTTCGTCGGCGGGTACGCCGTCGGCGTCCTGGGCGATGTCGGCGCCGACGCCGATGGTGCGTAAGGCGGCGGCCAGCTTGGCGAGGACGACGGCACGGGCGCCGATCAGCAGGACACGGCGCCGGGGGTCGGGCGCGGAGCCGTTCAGCAGGGCGCCGAGCGCCGTCCGGTACTCGGGGCCGCGGAAGCGGAACGGGCCGATGCCGTGGTAGCCGTTGAGTTCCAGGTCGGCGTGGTCGTCGGTCTGCCAGGCGAAGTCCTGCCAGATGACGTCCTCGCCTTCGCTGCGGATCACCGCGGTGACGGCGCCGCAGGCCAGGTCCTCGCACTCGGGACAGCCGTAGACGACGTAGCGGCCGTCGGGCAGCGGGGCCGGGCTCTCCAGGAGCAGGCTGCGGACCTGCGCCGTGAAGATCGCGGGTGGGACGTCGGAGGCGAGCGGGGAGACCGCGTCGAGGTCGGAGAGCCGGAACAACAGGGGGCGTCCGTCGACGATGAAGTCGACGAAATCCCGGTGGACCCGGTAACCACCGTCGCTGTGGACTCCCCCGGCTCGCATCGCGGGCGCCAGGCCGAAGGTCGCGTACTCGGCACACATACGGTGAGTATCCCCACACTGCGCGTGATGTGAGCACGGCATGACGGATTCCGCTACGGTCCCGGCATGTCGAGTGAGCTGAGTGGCGAGATCGTGGTGGTCGGCGGCGGGGTGATCGGGCTGACGACCGCCCTGGCCCTGGCGGAGCGGGGCCGGCGGGTGCGGGTGTGGACGCGGGACGCCGTCGGGGCGACCACCTCCGCCGTTGCGGGCGCGCTGTGGTGGCCGTACCGGATCGAGCCGCTCGCGACGGCACGGGCGTGGGCGCTGCGGTCGCTGGAGGTGTACGAGGAGCTGGCTGCGGGAACCGAACCGGCCGGCGTACGGATGGTCGAAGGGGTACAGGGCGAGACCCTCCTCGACGAGGCCGACGCGTGGCTGGCGGGCCGGGTGCCGGGGCTGCGGACGGCCACGGCCGACGAGTACCCGGGCACAGGCCTGTGGGCGAGGCTGCCGCTCATCGACATGCCGGTCCATCTGCCGTGGCTGCGGGAGCGGTTCGTCGCGGCGGGCGGCGTGGTCGAGACGCGTACGGTGTCCGCCCTCGCGGAGGTGGACGCGCCGGTCGTGGTCAACTGCACGGGTCTCGCCGCGCGGGAGCTCGTGCCGGACCCTTCCGTGCGGCCGGTGCGGGGGCAGTTGGTCGTCGTGGAGAACCCCGGGATCGACACCTGGCTGGTCTCCACCGACGCGGCCGGGGACCATGCGTACCTGTTCCCGCAGCCGGGCGGGCTCGTCCTCGGCGGTACCTCCGAGGAGGACGCGTGGTCGCTGGAGCCCGACCCCGCGACGGCCGAGGCGATCGTCCGCCGCTGTGCGGCCCTGCGGCCGGAGGTCGCCGGGGCCAGGGTGCTGGGGCACCGGGTGGGCCTCAGGCCCACCCGGCCCGCGGTCCGGCTGGAGCGGGACACCCTGCCGGACGGGCGGCTGCTGGTGCACAACTACGGCCACGGCGGCGCGGGCGTCACCGTGGCCTGGGGGTGCGCGCAGGAGGCCGCCCGGCTGGTCTCGGGCTGAGGCGGGCGGCGCCCCGCCAGGGGCACGGGGAACGGCGTGACCCGCCACATACGGTCCGCATCGCCGCACCATCCTGGCCACCCGGAACCGATGCCCACCACTCCACGCGGGGCGCGTGCCGACGCGAGCCGGCCGGCGAGACGCACGGGCGGCCCGAGTACGTGGAACCCGGGCCGCCCGCTGCCGTGCGGATCAGTGCTTGCCGATCGGGTCTCCCTCGACGTCCGGGCCGCGGCCCGGGCCGACACGGAACTCGAACTCACCGTCGTACTTCTTGTGGCCTTCCATGACGGCCATTTCGACGGCCTCGGAGCCCATCTGCTCGCGCACGATCACCGGGTCCCGGCGCAGGTCGCGCATGAGGGCGACGCACATGAAGATCATCACGACGACGAACGGCGCGGCCGCGAGGATCGTGAGGTTCTGCAGACCGGTCAGCGCATCCCCCTGACCGCTGCCGACCAGCAGCATGATCGCGGCCACCGCACCGGTGACCACGCCCCAGAACACGACCACGAAGCGGCCGGGTTCGAGCGCGCCCTTCTGCGACAGGGTGCCCATGACGATGGAGGCCGCATCGGCGCCCGAGACGAAGAAGATGCCGACGAGGATCATCACGAGCAGGCTCGTGACGGTGGCGATGGGGAACTGCTGGAGCACGTCGAAGAGCTGGCCCTCCGGGGTCGCCTCCTTGCCGAGCTGCCCCTCCTCCTTCATCTTCATCGCCGAGCCGCCGAAGATCGCGAACCAGATCAGGCTGACCGTGCTGGGCACGAGGATGACACCGCCGACGAACTGGCGGATCGTACGGCCGCGGCTGATGCGGGCGATGAACATGCCGACGAACGGCGTCCAGGAGATCCACCACGCCCAGTAGAAGACCGTCCAGCTGCCCAGCCAGTCGGCGACGCCCTCGCCGCCGCTCGCCTCGGTCCGGCCGGCCAGCTGGGGAAGGTCGCCGAGGTAGGCGAAGACCGAGGTGGGCAGCAGGTCCAGGACGATGATGGTCGGGCCCGCCACGAACACGAACAGGGCGAGGATCAGCGCCAGCACCATGTTGGTGTTGGACAGCCACTGGATGCCCTTCTCCACACCGGAGATCGCGGACGCGACGAAGGCCAGGGTCAGCACCGCGATGATCGTGACGAGCAGCCCGGTGCTCACCTTGTCCATCCACTTCAGCTCCTGCACACCGGAGCCGATCTGAAGCGCGCCCAGACCCAGCGAGGCGGCGGAGCCGAAGACGGTCGCGATGATCGCGAGGACGTCGATGGCCCGGCCGATGCCGCCGTTGGCGTTCTTCCTGCCGATGAGCGGGGTGAACACCGCACTGATGGTCTGCCGGCGGCGCCTGCGGAAGGTGCTGTAGGCGATGGCGAGGCCGACCACCGCATAGATCGCCCACGGATGGAGCGTCCAGTGGAACAGGGTGGTGGCCATGGCCGTCTCCATGCGCTCGCCGGAGTCGGCCGGGTTCGTGCCCGGCGGGGGCGTGCCGTAGTGGGACAGCGGCTCGCTCACGCCGTAGAACATCAGGCCGATGCCCATGCCCGCGCTGAACATCATCGCGACCCACGACACGGTGCGGAACTCGGGCTCCTCGCCCTCCGCTCCGAGGTGGATACGGCCGTAGCGGCTGATCGCGAGCCAGAGGGCGAAGACGACGAAGCCGGAGGCGGCGAGCATGAACGCCCAGCCGCCGTTGTGCATCAGCCCGCCGAGCATGCTGGTGGAGACGTCTTCCAGCGAGTCGGTCGCCGTCGCGCCCCAGATCACGAAGGCGAGCGTGAGGGCCGCCGTGACGCCGAAGACGATGCGGTCGGTCTGCGGCCGGTCCTGCCCGGGCAGACCCGCTTCCGACCCCGGCAGCGTGGCTCCCTCCGGGGAGTCCTTGTCGCTTGGTCGTTCTTGCGTCACAGGCGGCACCTTTCATCGGGACAGCAGCTGAGGACGCGGGTCCTCGTAACGCTGCTACCACGTGTGGCGGAATTTCACCCCTCTCGACAAGCGGTTTCGGATGAACCTCCGGTCAGGTGGTACTCGGCCCGGTCGTCGAGCAGCAGCGGCACGAGTGCCCGCAGGGGCTGGCGCAGCGGGACGCGTACGCCGTCGCGGTCCTTGCGCACCCGCACGCCGTGCAGGGCGAGTTCGTCGCCGACCTCGGCGTACTGGGCGGCCGTGAGCCGGTAGCCACAGGGCGGGTTCGGGATGATTTCTTCTGGTTCGGGTGGATCGTTGTCGGCACCGCCGACGTAGACGGGACCGGTGTCGGCGTAGCCCTCGAGCCGGGCCCGCGCCGTCGTCGCCTCGATGCGCGCCCGGCGCTCATCGGTGTATCCGAACATGCCCCGGAGCGCGTCCAGTTGGGAGGTGACCCGGCGCCGGTTGTTGAGTGACTCGTCCGCCTTCTCCGCCTCGGTGAGCGGGTCGACGCGGCTCTCGATGAGCAGCCCGACGGAGTGCTTCACACCGGACATGTTGCGCAGAATGCGCTCCTGTCCGTCTCCGGCGACCTGCTTGACCGGCTCACCGGTCTCGGGGTCGGTCCAGATGCCGTAGGTCCCGGTCGAGTGCCCGGCCCTGCGGGCCGCCGGCCGGACGTACGCCTCCGACAGGGTCCTGGCCTCGTCGTGGACCGCCTTGTGGGTGTTGAGGTTGCGCGGCCACAAGTCGAAGAGGTCCTTGTCGTAGAACCGGGGTGTGGCGCCGTACTCGTGCAGGTCGTAGACGAGGTCGGGGCGCTGGTCGCGGATGACGGCGGCCAGGGCGCGGCCCTCGGCGGTCTTCAGGGCGAGGTGGTCACGGTTGATGTCGACGCCGTCGCTGTTGCCGCGGGTGTTCGCGGCCCGGCCGTCCGGGTTGGCGGTGGGCACGACCAGGACCGTGGTGCGGTCCAGGAAGCGCCGGGTGCGGCTGTCGCGGGCGTACGCGAGGTCGCGGACGGTGGTCAGGCAGGCCTCGCGGCCGGAGGGTTCGTCGCCGTGCTGGCTGCAGACGAGCAGCACCTTGTCGGGGCTCGGGCGGTTGCCGATCCGCACCAGCTGGAGCGGGCGGTCCTGCTTCGTCGTGCCGAAGCGGGTCACGGAGACGCGCCTGCTCGACCGGTCGACGGCTCCGAGGAAGTCCTGCTCCTCGCGCTGGGTGGTCCAGCGGGCGCCCTCGGACTGCTCGAAGCCGGTGCGCGGCGGGGAGTCGGAGGACGCCTGGGCCGGGGCGGTGACCAGGCAGGCCGTGAGGGCGGCGGTGGTCAGGACGAGGGCGCCGGCGCGGGTCACCGGGTTCCCTCCGGGACGCGGTGCGTGGTGCGCGGCTCCCGAACGCCGTCCAGGTACGTGGCGTCGGGGGTGGCGGTCGCGGTGCCCGTGGTGGCGCGCGCGAAGGCCGCGGCCCCGCCGGTGAACGGGACACGCGCCGAGGTGCGGGCGAGGTCGAGCGTGAGCTTCGGCTTGTCGGCGGGAGGGTCGATGAGGCCCTGGTCCGTGCCCCCGACGATCAGGGCGAGGCGGTGGCCCTTCGGGACGACGTGGTCGGTCGCCGCGAGGTCGAGGGTGATCGTGTACCGCTTGCCGGGGGTCAGCGGGGAACCCCTGTGGCCGGAGGCGTGGTTGCCGAGGTCGGCCCAGCCGCGGCTGACGACCGTGTAGCCGACGTCGGCGGTCTTCGCCTTCGTCTCCTTGAAGCAGGAGCTGTCGCCGGTGGTGCTCGGGCCCCAGCAGGTGCGGTTCGTGAGGGTGGTGATGCCCTCGCCCGCGTTGGTGTGGTCGCGGATGGTGGCGGGGCCGACGTCCACGAGGACGGCGGAGAGGTGAGCCGTCGGGGAGGAGGGCGTGGCGGTGACGGTGACCCGGGAGGAGCCGGCCAGGCGCAGGTCGCGGGTGAGCGGTCCGGTGCTGAAACCGGCCTTCTCGGGTGTCGGCCCGTCGATCTGCGCGGCCCAGTCGGTCTCGCTCAGCTTCGGGTCGTCGGTGAAGGTCTCGGTGCCGTGGCCGGGGTGCAGTCCGAGGGTGCCGACGCCGGCCTGGGAGCCCTGGCCGGGACGCAGGGTGGCGGCCCGGGTGCCGCTCGGCGGCCAGGTCCTGGAGGTCTGCCACCGGTCGGGGGCACGCTCGACGTCGGCCATGGGCTCGCGGTCGATGCCGTTGTCGATACCCATGAGTTCGTGGTCGAACCAGCGGTGCAGCGTCTCGACCCATGCGCCGCGCCGGAAGTCGAAGGGGTCGACGTGGCCGGTCTGCGACAGCCAGATCTTGCGCTCGACGCCGTTCTTCGCGAGGGCGTTCCACCACTGGCCGACGTGCTTCATGCGGACGTTGAGGTCCTGCATGCCGTGGACCAGGAAGACGCTGGCCGTGACCTTGCGCGCGGCCTTCACGTAGTCGCGCTCGGTCCACAGCGGGGTCCAGTCGCCGGTGCGCGGGGCGCCGTCGACGAGCTTCTGCTGGACCGCCTGGCACTTGGCGCGGGCGTCGGGGCTGTCGACGTAGTCCGACAGCCACTCGGGGCCGGAGTCGTAGAGGGGCGCGCCCTGCTGGAAGTAGTAGTCGTACCAGGAGGAGATGGCGCTGATCGGGACGATGGTCTTCAGGCCCTTGACGCCGGTGGCGGCGACGCCGTTGGCGATGGTGCCGTCCCAGCTCTTGCCGATCATGCCGGTGCGGCCGTTGGTCCAGCCGGCCTGGGTGCGGGTGGTGCCGGTGCGGCTCGTGTAGGCCTTGGCGCGGCCGTTCAGCCAGTCGACGACGGCCTTCGCGGACTGGATGTCGGAACGGCCGCCGACGTCGACGCAGCCGTCGGAGCGATTGGTTCCGGCCAGGTCCACGCCGACGAAGGCGTAGCCGCGCGGCACGAAGTAGTTGTCGTAGTACAGCGGCATCTGTGCGACACGGCCCTGCGCGTCATACGTCTTCTTCTGGCTCTCGTTGCCGCGCCCGCAGCAGGAGTAGTACGGGCTGGCGTCCATGATGACGGGGACCTTGCGGCCCTGCCGGGCGGGTTCGCGGGGGCGGACGATGTCGACGGCGACCCGGTCGGTCCTTCCGTCGCGGTCGCCGTCGAGCCCGGTGTCCACCCAGACGGCCTCGCGGATGGCGTTCTCGTAGGAGTGGACGGGTTCGCTCCCGCGCGGGGCAGCCGGTGCGGCCTGTGCGGCCGCGGGGGTGACAAGCGTGGCCAAGAGGGCGGCCGTGGCCGCCGTCGCGAGCGGTCTCCAGGTCGTGAAGCGCGTGCGTTTCGGCATGCGCCGGACGCTACATCGGTGAACTCCTGTGCAGAAGAGGGCAGCTGACGGACCGGCGTGTCCCGATCGAGCGGTCGGGGCGGGTGCATCATGTCGGCCGAATGGCGATCGTGTGACAGCGGGGGCCATGGACATGATCAGGGGCACAGGGAGTCAATAGGCTCCGGACAGACCCCGGAAGACCTCGGGACCCTACGACTTGGAGCCTTGCGTGCACCGCAGAATCATCGCGCCGGGAGCCCTGGCGGCGGCCGTTCTCCTGCTGGCGACCCCGGCTTCGGCCGCGCCCCTCTCCCCCGGCGCGCCGGGTATCGGCGACCCCTACTACCCGGCCCACGGCAACGGCGGATACGACGTCTCGCACTACGACCTCCGGCTGAAGTACCAGCCGGCCACGGACGAACTGGAGGGCACGGCGACGCTCGTGGCCCGCGCCACGCAGGACCTGACGAGCTTCAACCTGGACTTTTTGCTGGACGTCGGCGAGGTGCGCGTCAACGGGGCGAAGGCCTCGTTCAGGACCTCGGGCGAGCAGGAGCTGGAGATCACGCCGAAGACGCCGCTGGCCAAGGGCGCGCCCGTCACGGTCGTGGTGCGCTACCGCGGGGTGCCGTCGTCGAAGCGGGCCTTCGGCTTCACCAGCTGGCACCGCACCCCGGACGGGGGTGTCGCGGCGAACGAGCCGGAGGCGGCCGCGTGGTGGTTCCCCGCCAACGACCATCCGCTGGACAAGGCGACCTACGACGTCTCCGTGCTGGTCCCGGACGGCACCCAGGCCATCTCCAACGGCACGCTCCAGTCGACGAGTTCGAAGCTCGGCTGGACCCGCTGGAACTGGCGGTCCGACAAGCCGCAGGCCACGTACCTCGCCACGCTCGCGGTCGGGAAGTTCGACATCACGACCGGCACGACCGAGGGCGGCATCCCGGTCCTCAACGCCTACAGCAAGGACCTCGGCGCGAACGCCGGGGCGGCGCGGGCGAGCATCGAACGGACCGGGGAGATCGCGGACTGGCTGGCCGGGTACTTCGGGCCGTATCCGTACAGCGCGCTCGGCGGGTACGTGCCGAACACGAACACCGGGTACGCGCTGGAGACCCAGACCAGGCCGTTCTACAGCCCGCGGCAGTTCGCGAACGGGTCGAACGTGTCGGTCGTCGTCCATGAGCTGGCCCACCAGTGGTACGGCGACGAGGTGTCGCTCAAGGGCTGGAAGGACATCTGGATCAACGAGGGTTTCGCGCGGTACGCGCAGTGGCTGTGGTCCGAGCACGAGGGCGAGGGCACGGCGCAGGAACTCGCCGACTACGTGTACGCCTCGCACCCCGCCGACGACCCGTTCTGGACGGTGAAGCCCGGGGATCCCGGGCCGGAGAACCAGTTCGACATCGCGGTCTACGACCGTGGCGCACTGGCCGTCCAGGCGCTGCGCAACAAGGTCGGCGACGAGGCGTTCTTCGCGATCCTCAAGGGCTGGCCGTCGACGTACGCCCATGGCAACGCCTCGGTGGCGGATTTCCGGCGGTACGCGGAGGAGGTCTCGGGCAAGCCGCTGGCCGCGCTCTTCGACACCTGGCTGTACCAGCCGTCGAAGCCGGGGGTGCCGGCGGCCCGCGCCGCCGCGGTGGCCAAGACGGCGAAGGGCGTCACCCAGCCCAAGTCGTGGAAGCGGATCGCCGCGACGAACGGGGCACACGGCCACTGACCCGCCCCTGACGCGCGGGGCGCGGCCATACCCGCGGGCGCGGACTGACACGCGGGGCACGGGCTGACACGCGGGGCACGGGCTGACACGCGGGGCACGGGCTGACACGCGGGGCACGGGCTGACACGCGGGGGCGGGCTGACGCGCGGGGCACGGGCTGACCCGCGGGCGCGGGCTGACGCGCGGGGCACGGGCTGACCCGCGGGCGCGGGCTGACACGCGGGCGCGGGCTGACGCGCGGGGGCGGGCTGACGTGTTGGGCTCGGCTTTCGCTCTACCGTGGGCCCATGCGCGCCGGTCGTCTGGGGCCGGCGGCTGAACAGGGCGGCTGACCGAGGAGCCGGGCGTGCGGGACGTGGTGATCGTCGAGGCCCCTTCCGTGCTCGGGCTGCGCCCCACCGGCGTGGAGGAGTTGCCGGAGGCGCTGCTCGGGGCGGGGCTGGCCGAGGGGCTCGGAGCCGTGCGCGCGGGCCGGGTCGAGCCGCCTCCGTACGACCCGGAGCGGGACCCGGTCACGGGGGTTCTGAACGGGGACGGCATCGCGGCGTACTCCGTCGCGCTGGCCGATGCCGTGGGTGAGGTCCTCGACGCCGGCGGGTTCCCCGTCGTGCTCGGCGGCGACTGCAGCGTGCTGCTCGGCACCCTGCTCGCGCTGCGTCGCCGCGACCGGCACGGTCTGCTCTTCCTGGACGGCCACAGCGACTTCTACCAGCCCTCGGCCGAGCCGGCCGGCGAGGTGGCCTCCATGGAACTCGCGCTGGCCACCGGGCGCGGCCCGCGGGTGCTGGCCGATCTGGAGGGCCGGGGCCCGCTTGTGCGGGACGAGGACGTCGTCGCCCTGGGATTCCGGGACGCGGAGGAGTCCGCGGCATACGGGATGCAGCCGCTGCCGCCCGCGCTGCACGCGCTGGAGCTGCACACCGTGCGCGCCCTGGGGGCGGCCGAGGCGGCCCGGCGCGCCGTGCGACTGCTGACCGGCAACGGCACGGGCGCCGGGTACTGGATCCATCTCGACGTCGACGTCCTGGACGACGCGGTCATGCCCGCCGTCGACTACCGGCAGCCCGACGGGCTGACCTGGCAGGACCTGGAGACCGTGCTGCGCACGGCCCTGTTCGCGGGCGGCGCCGCCGGCCTGACCGTCACGATCTTCAACCCCCGCCTGGACCCCGACGGCACGCTCGCCCACCGCCTCGCCGCGTGCCTGACAGCGGCCTTCGACAGCCAGGGCTGAGCCGCCCCGTCCGAGGGTCGTACACGGTCACGCCTGTCCCCGGCCGCACCGGCCGCTCCTGGATCAGGCGGGGCCACTGACAGTGGCCCCGGCCGCTACTTCGTCAGCTGGGACAGTTCCTGGTCCGCCGTCCGGGAGACCCTGCGGCGGACGCCGAACCAGCCGGCGACCAGCATGGCTGCGATCAGAGGGATGAGCAGAAGGGTCTTGCGGCCGACCTCGGGGTCGTTCCACATCATGCCGAGGCAGGCCAGCAGGAAGACGATCGTGGCGATCTCCGTGACCGGGGTGCCCGGGAGCCGGAAGGAGGGGCGGCTGATCAGGCCCGCCTTCGCGCGCCGGACGAAGACCAGGTGGCACACCATGATGATCACCCAGGTGCTGATGATGCCCAGGGAGGCCACGTTCAGCACGATCTCGAAGGCCTGGGCCGGCACCAGGAAGTTCAGGCCGACGCCGAGCACGCACACCCCGCAGGTCAGCAGGATGCCGCCGTAGGGAACCTGGCTGCGGTTCATACGTGCGGTGAACTTGGGGGCGGAGCCCGCCATCGCCATGGAGCGCAGGATCCGGCCCGTGGAGTAGAGGCCCGAGTTGAGGGAGGACATGGCGGCGGTCAGGACCACCAGGTTCATCACGTCACCCGCGGCCGGGACGCCGATCTTCGACAGCACCGTGACGAAGGGGCTCTGGTCGGCCGAGTAGACCGAACCGGGCAGCAGCAGGGCCAGCAGGACGACCGAGCCGACGTAGAACAGACCCACGCGCCACATGATCGAGTTCACCGCGCGCGGGACGACCTTCTCCGGCTCCGCGGTCTCGCCCGCGGCGACACCGACCAGCTCCAGCGCCGCGTACGCGAAGATCACGCCCTGCATGACCAGGACGACCGGCATCATGCCGTGCGGGAAGACGCCGCCGTTGTCGGTGATGACGCTCAGGCCCGGGGTCTGGCCGCCCACCTCGTGCTGCGTGGCGAGCAGGAAGATGCCGATCAGCATGAAGCCGACGAGGGTGGCGACCTTGATGATCGCGAACCAGAACTCCATCTCGCCGAAGATCTTCACCGAGATCAGGTTCACCGCCAGGACCACCGCGAGGGCGACCAGCGCGAGCACCCACTGCGGGATGTCGGTGAACAGGCTCCAGTAGTGCGTGTAGAGCGCGATCGCGGTGATGTCGGCGATACCGGTCGTCGACCAGTTCAGGAAGTACATCCAGCCTGCGACGTACGCGCCCTTCTCACCGAGGAACTCACGCGCGTACGACACGAAGGAGCCCGAGGAGGGGCGGTAGAGCACGAGCTCACCGAGGGCCTTGACCACGAAGAAGGCGAAGACGCCGCACACCAGGTAGGCGATCGCGAGGGCCGGGCCCGCGTTGTGGAGGCGGCCGCCCGCGCCCAGGAACAGTCCGGTGCCGATCGCGCCTCCGATGGCGATCATGTTGACGTGGCGGGCCTTGAGGTCCTTGCTGTACCCGGCGTCGCCCGCGTCCGCGGGCACTGCGGCCGCATCGGTACGCGGCGTGGCCGCAGCCGTGTTCACGGCGTCCTTGCTCACGGTGGATCCACTCTCTGGTGTGCCCGAGCGGGTCGCGCTCGGCTTCCGGACGTACATAAGGTCCGTGCCCTCGGTAAAGGCACAGACCAAGGGGCCACCTTCCCCCACGCTCCGCGGCTCACGCGGTGGCGTACGTCACAGAGCGCGACTTCTCACACTGCCGTCCCCCGGATCCGGGTGGTTTCACAGCAGTGGTGAGACAGCGATACTGCTTCACATGACGACCGACACCGAGGAGCCGACCCTCACGATCGACGAGCTGGCGGCCCGGGCCGGTGTCACCGTGCGCACGGTCCGCTTCTACGGCACCAAGGGGCTGCTGCCCCCACCGGTGCTCGGTCCGCGGCGGGTGGGGCACTACGGGCGTGAGCACCTGGCCCGGCTGGCGCTCATCGAGGAACTGCAGCAGCAGGGCATGACACTGGCGGGCATCGAGCGCTACCTGCGGCAGCTGCCGTCGGACCTGAGCGCGCGCGACCTCGCCATCCACCGGGCCGTGGTGGCCTCCTGGGCGCCGGAGACCGTCGAGACCGTCACCCGGGCGGAACTGGAGCGGCGGGCCGGACGGCCACTGGCCGGCGAGGACGTCGAACGGCTCGCGGCCATGGGCGTGGTCCGGCCCGCGGACGGCGGCTACGAGGCCGACCTCGGTCTGCTCCGGCTGGGCGCCGGACTGCTGGACGTGCCGCTCTCGCAGGAGGCGATCTCCGCGGCGCGCGCCCTGCTCGTCGAGCATGCGCACGCCGCGGCCCGGGAGCTGTCCCGGCTCTTCCGCGGTGAGGTGGCGGAACGGGACGCGCAGGACGTGCGGTCCCTGTCCGCGCACATGCACCCGCTGGTGGTGCAGGCGCTGCTCACCGCCTTTCAGCGGTCGCTGAAGGAAGAGCTGGGCGAGTGGCTCACCGGGCCTTCGGACTCCGGCGGGTCAGACGCGGTCTGAGTCGCTGAACCGCTCCCCCTTGTCCGCCTTCTCCACCAGCAGCGCGGGCGGGGCGAAGCGCTCGCCGTACCGCTCGGCGAGTTCCCGCGCGCGGGCCACGAAGCCGGGCAGGCCGCCCTCGTAGCCGTTGATGTACTGGAGCACGCCGCCGGTCCAGCCGGGGAAGCCGATGCCGAAGACGGAGCCGATGTTGGCGTCGGCGACCGAGGTGAGCACGCCCTCCTCCAGCAGCCGGACGGTGTCCAGCGCCTCGGAGAACAGCATCCGCTCCTGCATGTCCCGGAACGGGATCCGGTACCCCGGCTTGGTGTAGTGCTCGCGCAGCCCGGGCCACAGGCCGGTGCGCTTGCCGTCGTCGCCGTAGTCGTAGAAGCCGGCGCCGCCGCTGCGGCCGGTGCGGCCGAACTCGTCGACCATGCGGTCGATGACGGCCTCGGCCGGGTGGGCCGTCCAGGTGCCGCCCGCCTCCTCGACCGCCCGCTTCGACTCGGCCCGGATCTTGCGGGGCAGGGTCAGGGTCAATTCGTCCATGAGGGACAGCACCTTGGCCGGGTAACCGGCCTGCGCGGCGGCCTGTTCGACGGAGGCGGGCTCGATGCCCTCGCCGACCATGGCGACGCCCTCGTTGATGAAGTGGCCGATGACGCGGGAGGTGAAGAAGCCGCGCGAGTCGTTGACGACGATCGGCGTCTTGTTGATCTGCCGGACCAGGTCGAAGGCCCGGGCGAGGGCCTCATCTCCGGTGCGCTCGCCCTTGATGATCTCGACGAGCGGCATCTTGTCGACGGGCGAGAAGAAGTGCAGGCCGATGAAGTCGCCCTGGCGCTCGACGCCTTCGGCGAGGGCGGTGATGGGCAGGGTGGAGGTGTTGGAGCACAGCAGCGCGTCGGGGGCGACGACGTTCTGGATCTCCTGGAACACCTTGTGCTTGAGGGAGGTGTCCTCGAAGACCGCCTCGATCACGGCGTCACAGCCGGCCAGGTCCTGGACCTCGGCGGTCGGGGTGATGCGCGCGAGCAGCGCGTCGGCCTTCTCCTGGGTCGTACGGCCCTTGGAGACGGCCTTGGCGCACAGCTTCTCGGAGTAGGCCTTGCCCTTGAGGGCCGCCTCCAGGGAGACGTCCTTCAGGACGACGTCGATGCCGGCGCGGGCGCAGGAGTAGGCGATGCCGGCGCCCATCATCCCGGCGCCGAGGACGGCGGCCTTGCGGACCCTGCGGGGCTCGACGCCCTTGGGGCGGTTCGCGCCGGAGTTGACGGCCTGGAGGTCGAAGAAGAACGCCTGGATCATGTTCTTCGAGGTCTGTCCGGCCGCGAGGTCCACGAAGTAGCGGGCCTCGATGACCTGCGCGGTCTCGAAGTCGACCTGGGAGCCCTCGACGGCGGCGGCCAGGATGTTGCGCGGGGCCGGGTAGGGGGCGCCGCCCGTCTGCTTGCGCAGGGTGGCGGGGAAGGCGGGCAGGTTCGCGGCGAACTTGGGGTTGGCCGGCGTGCCGCCCGGGATGCGGTAGCCCGGCTTGTCCCAGGGCTGCTGGGACTCGGGGTTGGCGTCGATGAAGGCCCGGGCCTTGGCGAGCATGTCCTCGTGGCTGTCGGCCACCTCGTCGACGAGGCCGTTGTCCAGGGCGCGGCGCGGGGTGTACTGGGTGCCCTGGAGGAGAACCTTCAGCAGGGCGTCGGCGATACCGAGCAGACGGACGGTGCGGACGACGCCGCCGCCTCCGGGGAGCAGGCCGAGGGTGACCTCGGGGCAGCCGATCTTGGAGCCGGGTGCGTCGAGGGCGACGCGGTGGTGGCAGGCCAGGGCGATCTCGTAACCGCCGCCGAGGGCCGCGCCGTTGAGGGCGGCGACGACGGGCTTGCCGAGGGTCTCGATGCGGCGCAGGTTCCGCTTGATGGCCATGCCGCCGTCGAACAGCTCCTGGGCGGTCTCGGGTGTGACGCGGATGAGGTCGCGCAGGTCGCCGCCGGCGAAGAAGGTCTTCTTGGCGGAGGTGATGATGACGCCCCGGATGGAGTCCTTCTCGGCCTCCAGGCGGTCGGTGACGGCGGCGAGGGAGTCGCGGAACGCCTGGTTCATGGTGTTCGCGGACTGGTTCGGGTCGTCGATGACCAGGGTGACGAGGCCGGTGCGGTCCTGTTCCCAGCGGATGGTGGTGGACTCAGTGCTCATGTGGAGGTGCTCCGTGTGATCCGTCGGGAGGGGGTCAGATGCGCTCGACGACCGTGGCGACGCCCATGCCGCCGCCGACGCACAGCGTGGCGAGGCCGTAGCGCTTGTCCTGGCGCTCGAGTTCGTCGACGAGGGTGCCGAGGATCATCGCGCCGGTCGCGCCGAGGGGGTGGCCGAGCGCGATCGCGCCGCCGTTGACGTTGACCTTGTCCAGGGACAGGCCCATGTCCCTCACGAAGCGCAGCACGACCGCCGCGAACGCTTCGTTGATCTCGACGAGGTCGATGTCGTCGATGGTCAGGCCTGCCTTGGCGAGGGCCTTGCGGGTGGCCGGGGCGGGGCCGGTGAGCATGATGGTCGGCTCGGAGCCGGAGACGGCGGCGGAGACGATCCGCGCGCGGGGGGTGAGGCCGTAGCGCTCGCCGACCTCCTTGGAGCCGATCGCGACGAGCGAGGCGCCGTCGACGATGCCGGAGGAGTTGCCCGCGTGGTGGACGTGGTCGATCTTCTCCACCCAGTGGTACTGCTGGAGCGCCACGGCGTCGAAACCGCCGTGTTCGCCGATGTCGGCGAAGGACGGCTTGAGCCCCGCGAGGGAGTCGGCGGTGGTGCCGGGGCGCGGGAACTCGTCGCGGTCGAGGACGACGAGCCCGTTGCGGTCCTTAACGGGGACGACGGACCGCTCGAAGCGGCCGTCCTTCATGGCGGTGGCGGCCCGCTCCTGGGAGAGCGCGGCGTACTCGTCGACGTCCCGGCGGGAGAAGCCCTCGATGGTGGCGATGAGGTCGGCGCCGATGCCCTGCGGCACGAAGTTGACCTGGAGGTTGGTCATCGGGTCGTTGAACCAGGCACCTCCGTCGGAGGCCATCGGCACGCGGGACATCGACTCGACACCACCGGCCAGGACGAGGTCCTCCCAGCCGGAACGGACCTTCGCGGCGGCCAGGTTGACGGCCTCCAGGCCCGAGGCGCAAAAGCGGTTCTCCTGGACGCCCGCGACGGTGTCGGGCAGCCCGGCGGCGATGGCTGCGATGCGCGCGATGTCGGAGCCCTGGTCGCCGACCGGGCCGACGACGCCGAGGACGATGTCGTCGACGGCGGCCGGGTCGAGGTCCGGGAAGCGGGCGCGGATCTCGTGGATGAGTCCGACGACCAGGTCGATGGGCTTGGTGCCGTGCAGGGCGCCGTTGGCCTTGCCGCGGCCGCGCGGGGTGCGGATCGCGTCGTACACGTACGCTTCGGTGCTCACGAGGGGGCCTTTCACTGAGGGTTTCGGGACGCGGGGAGCAGCCCGGGGACGTCCCACTCCCGGGCGATGTCCGCCGTGTCGGCGCCGGGCCGGGCCGGGCCGGTGCGGACGGAGGTCGGGGTCGCGGAGAAGCGGGGGGCCGGGG
>NZ_JAKEIO010000032.1 GCF_021474405.1 [Streptosporangium] indianense | reverse complement strand
GGGCCCTTGGCCATCCACCAGGGGGACCCGCCAGGCCTGGGGAACCCCCGGGGCCCTGTTCGGGCCGGGGCGCGGGGGGGTGGGGCCCGCCGCGGCCCCTGCCAGGAACTGCGCCCGGCTGATTCCCTTCGCCTGCCTGGTCCCCTTGGTCTCTGCCATGCCGCCCACTGTGCCGAGCGCGACACCGGGTCCGCCGTCGGCCGTCGGTCTACGGCGCCGCGACCAAGGTATGAGGTGCCGTGCCGAAGGAGGGGCTCGCCCTTGCCGTGGCAGCGCACGTACGCCGAGGCCGGTCTCACCCCTCGCCGAAACGGCGCACATATCTCCGCTGCCACGGCGTCTCCACCGCACGCCGGTCGTAGTGCCGGCGGACGTACGCCACCGCTTCCTCCCCCGGTATCCCGTCCAGCACCGCCAGGCAGGCCAGTGCCGTGCCCGTGCGGCCCCGGCCGCCTCCGCAGGCGAGCTCCACCCGCTCCCCGGCGCTGCGTTCCCACGCGTCGGCCAGCACCGCTCGGGCCGCCGCCCCGTCCGCCGGGAGGCGGAAGTCGGGCCACCGGATCCACGCGGATTCCCAGGGGACCTCGGGCGGCTGCCGGCCCAGCAGGTAGACACCGTAGGACGGCAGGGGCGCCCCGGGTTCCAGGGGGTGGCGCAGGCCCCGGCCCCGTACCAGCCGGCCGGACGGCAGTCTCAGGACGCCGGCGTCACGTTCGTTCCACAGCTCGCTCACGCCCCTCATCCTGGTCCGCCCCCGCCCGCCCGGTGGCGGTTTCGGCCCGGAACCCGCAGGTCCGACGGCGCGTCCCGGCCGCGCACCCGGTGCAGCACCAGGGCTGATGCGGCGTCAATTACCCGTGGCCTACGGCGCCATTGGTCCGGCCTCTGGCGGCTACGCCATTCGTGTGCGAGCCCTTGACCACCCCCACGGCCCCTCCTATGGTCACGCTGACCACCGGACGTAGGACGTCGTATCTCCGCTGCCAGTCCCCTCCCCCCCCCCCCAGACCCTCGCTGGAGGACCCGTGCGCGACGTGATCCCCGACGTGCCGGCGCCGCACCGCCGGGCGTTCCTGAAGTACACGGGCGCGCTGGGCGCGGCCGCCGCCGTCTCCGCGTCGCTGTCGGCCTGTTCGTCGGGGCCGGAGTCCACCAACGACACCGGCAGCGGCGGCGGCCGGGACCGGACCCTCACCGCGGTGATCGGTTACGGCAACGACGGCAGCTGGGACCCCACGCAGACGGCGTCGGCGTTCTGCATGGCCGCCAACCACCACATCTACGAGGGGCTGCTGGACACGGACCCGATCTCGCGCAAGCCGTACGCCGCGTTGGCGACCGAGGTGCCGAAGGACCCGGGCAGCACGACGTGGAGGTTCACGCTGCGGGCGGGTGCGACGTTCCACGACGGCAAGCCCGTCACCGCCGACGACGTCGTCTTCGTCTTCGAGCGGATCCTCGACCCGGACACCCAGACCCTCGCCAAGGGCTTCTTCGCGAGCTGGCTGAAGGAGGTCCGGAAGATCGACGCGCGGAACGTGGAGCTGGTGCTGAAGTTCCCGTTCCCGGACGGGCTGTCGCGGCTGACGCTCGCCAAGATCATGCCCAAGCACGTGTTCTCCCGGCCGGGCGCCTGGGACGACGCGATCAAGGGCAAGGCGATCGGCTCGGGGCCGTACCGGCAGACCGCGCACCACCCGAAGTCCAACACGACCTTCGAGGCGTTCGACGGCTACAACGGCCCCCGCAAGCCCGCCTTCCGGAAGATGAACTGGCTGACGATCGTGGACGCCGCCCCCCGCGTCGCGAAGATCTCGGGGTCGAGCGCGGGCGCGCAGATCGCCGACAACATCCCGTACGCCAACATCGGGCAGTTGGAGAGCGGGGGCATGACGGTCGCCGGCGGGGCCGGGATGAACAACCTGTTCCTGATGTTCAACACCCGGCACAAGCCGTTCGACGACGTGCGGGTGCGCCAGGCGCTGCACTACGCCATCGACACCGAGAAGATGGTGGAGGTCGCGCTCAAGGGCCACGGCAGGCCGTCCAGTTCCTTCCTCGATGAGGCCAACCCGTCCTATCGCCGGGCGAAGACGGTCTACGACCACGAGCCGGACAAGGCGAAGGCGCTGCTGAAGGAGGCCGGCGTCAAGGGGCTGAGCATCGACATCCTGGCCGTCAACGTCAGCTGGATCGTGGACTGCCTGCCCACCATCAAGGCGTCCTGGGACGCGATCGGGGTGCAGACGACCCTGTCGCCGCAGGAGACCACCGCCGTGTTCACGAAGCTGGACCAGAAGCAGGACTACCAGGTGGTCGTGGCCGCCTCGAACCCCAACCAGTTCGGCCTCGACGCCGACCTGATCATGCACTACAACTACGGCCCCGGGAACCTCTGGATGCAGTACACCCGCTGGGCCGCCGACCCCGTCGCCCGGCAGCTCTTCAAGGACATGGACCGGGCCACCCGGGAGCCCGACCCGGCGCGGAAGAAGGCGATCGTCCAGGACTACGTCGATGTCGTCGCCGAACAGGCCGTGCTCTACCCGGTCGTCCACAACGAGCTGATGACGGCCTGGGACCCGGCGCGGCTCAGCGGGATAAGGGCCCAGCCGTACCCGGGCATCAACCTCCTCCAGGCCAGGTGGGCCTAGCGGATGACGGCCGTCGCGCGCATCCTGCTCCGCCGTCTCGCCCTGCTCGTGCCCCTCACGCTCGGCATCGTGCTGTTCGTGTTCCTGGTGATGCGCTTCTCCGACGTCGACCCGGCGTCCGCGTTCTTCCAGGGCGCCAACCCGACGCCGCAGCAGTTGCACGACTTCCGCGAGGAACACGGGCTGCTGGACCCCCTGCCGGTGCGCTACGCCGATTTCGTCGCCGACCTGCTCCACGGCGACCTGGGCACCAGCGCGCTGACCCGGGCGCCGGTGATCGACCAGGTCACCACCGCGCTGCCGCTCACCCTGCAGCTGACGTTCCTCGGTCTGGGCATCGCGGTCGTGCTGTCCCTCGTGGGCGGGGTGACCGCGGCGATCCACCGGGACCGGCTGCCCGACCAGATCATCCGGGTGGTGTCGCTGACCGGTGTCGCCGCGCCCGGCTTCTGGCTGGCGCTGGTGATGATCCAGTACCTGGCGGTCGACCTGGGCTGGTTCCCGACCGGCGGCTACATCAACCCGGCCGACTCCCTCACCGGCTGGCTGAAGACGATGACCCTCCCGGCGCTCGCCCTGTCCCTGCCGGTGGCGGCGCAGCTGACCCGCATCGTGCGCACGGCCGTCGTGGAGGAGCTCGACAAGGACTACGTCCGGACGGCGATCGGGAGCGGGCTGCCGCCCCGGGTGGTGGTGGGGCGCAACGTCCTCAGGAACGCCCTGATCAATCCCCTCACCGTGCTCGGCCTGCGGGTCGGCTACCTCCTCGGCGGCGCGGTCGTCATCGAGACGATCTTCTCGCTGCCCGGCATGGGCAAGCTGATGATCGACGCCGTGAAGAACGGCGACCCGGCCGTGGTCCAGGGCGTCGTACTGACCACGGCGGCCGGGTTCGTCGTGGTGAACCTCGTCATCGACGTGCTGTACCTGCTGGTCAACCCGCGACTGAGGGATGCGACGCCATGATGCCCCGGAGGAGTCTCACCGCGGCGCTGTCCCGGCCCGGGGTGCGGCTGCGCGGCCTGCGCCGGCTGCCGCCGCTGTCGAAGATCGCCGTCTGCTTCCTGACCGTCGTCGCCCTGGTGGCGCTGCTGGCCCCGCTCCTCGCCCCCCACGACCCGCTCGACCAGCGGCCGCCGGTCGACGGCACCGGCCACCCGTCCGCCGAGCACTGGATGGGCCAGGACAGCCTCGGCCGGGACATCCTCAGCCGGCTGATGTACGGGGCGCGCTGGTCGCTCGCGATCGGGCTCGGCGCGACGGGGATCGCCCTGGTGGCCGGCGCGCTCCTCGGGGCGGTCGCGGCGACCTCGCGCAAGGCGGTCGACGAGACGCTGATGCGCTGCCTGGACGTGGTGATGGCGTTCCCGGGCATCGCGCTGGCCGCGGTGCTGGTGGCGGTCTTCGGCGGTGGCATCACGGTGCTGATCTGCGCGATCGCGTTCCTGTTCACACCGCCGGTGGCACGGGTGGTCCGGGCGAACGTCCTCGACCAGTACGGCGAGGACTACGTGACGGCGGAACGGGTGATCGGCGCGCGGACGCCCTACATCGTGCTGCGGCACGTGGCGGTCAACTGTGCCGCGCCGGTGCTGGTGTTCTGCACGGTCCAGGTCGCCGAGGCGATCGTCTTCGAGGCGTCGCTGTCGTTCATCGGGGCGGGTGTGCGGCCACCGGACCCGTCCTGGGGCAGTGTCATCGCGGACGGCAAGAACATGGTGCTGACCGGCGGCTGGTGGGCGACGGTGTTCCCCGGGCTGCTGATGCTGGTGACGGTGCTGTCGCTGAACATCCTGTCAGAGGGGGTGTCGGACGCCTGGGCGGCGCCCTCGGCGCGGGAGGTGGAGGCACCGGAGGACGACCGGCTGGAGGCCGCGGAGCCCGGCGGCGGGGAGGTGGTGCCGCTGCCCGGTCTGGCGGAGGCGGCGCGCAGGCTGCGGGCCCGGGCCCGGCATGTCCCCCGGGACGGGCAGCCGTTGCTCGCCGTGGAGAACCTCGTCATCGGCTTCGACCGCCGGCACGGCGGCGTCGACGTCGTGGACGGCATCAGCTTCGAGGTGCACCCCGGGGAGGTGCTCGGGCTGGTCGGCGAGTCGGGCTGCGGCAAGTCCCTCACCGCGCTGGCGATCATGGGCCTGGAGCCGAAGGGGGCGCGGGTCGGCGGCCAGGTCCGTTTCCTCCAGCGGGATCTGCTCGCCGAGCCGATGCGCGTCCGGCGCAGGCTGCTCGGCCACGACATGGCGATGATCTACCAGGACGCGCTGTCGTCGCTGAACCCGGCGATGACGATCCGCGCGCAGCTGAAGCAGGTCGTGCGGCGCGGCGGGCGGCGGAGTCCGGCGGAGCTGCTGACGATGGTCGGCCTCGACCCCGAGCGCACCCTGCGCAGCTACCCGCACGAGCTGTCCGGCGGCCAGCGCCAGCGCGTCCTGATCGCCATGGCCCTGTCCCGCGACCCGCGGCTGATCGTCGCCGACGAGCCGACGACCGCCCTGGACGTGACCGTGCAGGCCCAGGTCGTGGAGCTGCTGCTGCGGCTGCGCGAGGAGCTCGGTTTCGCTCTGATCCTGGTCTCGCACGACCTGGCGCTGGTCGCGGACGTCACCGACCGGGTGGTGGTGATGTACGGCGGGCAGATCGTGGAGACGGGCGTGACCGCCGACCTCGTGGAGGCACCGGCGCACCACTACACGCGCGGTCTGCTCGGCAGTGTGCTGTCGCTGGAGTCGGCACAGGAGCGGATGACGCAGATCAGGGGCGTCGTGCCGTCCCCGGCGGACTTCCCCCCGGGGTGCCGCTTCGCCGGCCGGTGCCCGCGCGTGGCCGAGGTGTGCCGTACGACGGCTCCTGTCCTGGCGGGCCCTCCCGGACACACGGCGGCCTGTCATCACCCGGCCGTGCGGCCGGCGGCCACGGAGACCGAGGCGGTGTCATGAACGCGCTGGTGGAGTTGGCGGACGCGCACGTCGTCCACAAGGCCCGCAGCGGCGGCCTGTTCGCCCGGGACCGGGTGTACGCGCTGACCGGCGTCGATCTGGCCGTCGCGCCCGGCGAGACCGTGGGTGTGGTCGGCGAGTCCGGCTGCGGCAAGTCGACGCTGGCGAAGGTGCTGGTCGGGGTGCAGCGGCCGACCCGGGGGACGGTGTCGTTCCGGGGCCGTGACCTGTGGACGATGCCGGCCGCCGAGCGCCGCCGGGCCGTCGGCGCCGGCATCGGCATGGTCTTCCAGGACCCGTCGACGGCCCTGAACCGCCGTCTGACCGTCCGGCAGATCCTGCGGGACCCGCTCGACGTGCACGACCGCGGCACGAGAGGCGAACGTGAGGAGAGGGTGCGAGAGTTGATGTCCCTCGTGGGTCTCCCGCGGGGACTCGCCGCCGCGCTGCCGGCCCAGCTGTCGGGCGGGCAGCGCCAGCGTGTCGCGATCGCCCGGGCGCTCGCGCCGGCCCCGGACCTGATTGTGGCCGACGAGCCGACCAGCGCCCTGGACGTGTCGGTCCGCGCGCAGATCCTCAACCTCCTGCTCGACCTGAAGGAACGCCTGGGCCTGGCCCTGGTGTTCGTCTCCCACGACATCCGCACGGTACAGCGGATGAGCGACCGGGTGATCACCATGTACCTGGGCCGGATCGTGGAGGACTCCCCGGCCGCCCTGGTCACCGGCCGGGCCCGGCATCCGTACACCCGCGCCCTGTTCTCCGCCACGCCCGGTCTGCTCGACCCGGTCGAGCCCATCCCGCTGGTCGGTCCGGTGCCGTCGGCGACCCGCCCGCCGAGCGGCTGCCCGTTCCGCACGCGCTGCTGGAAGGCGGACCGGGTGTGCGCGCAGGAGATGCCGGGTTTCTCCGCCGCGTCGGCGCCCGCACACCGCTACCGCTGCCACCATCCTGTCGGGGAGGACGAGTCGACCCGCGACCTCGTCCGCCGGCGCGACCCGATGGAGGCCCCATGACGTTCACCCCGCTGACCGGTGTCATCCCGCCCGTCTGCACGCCCCTGACACCGGACGGCGAGGTGGACGTCCCCTCGCTGCTCCGGCTGGTCGACCATCTGGTGGCCGGCGGGGTGCACGGGCTGTTCGTCCTCGGCTCGACCTCGGAGGCGGCGTTCCTGCCGGACCGGCAGCGCAGGCTGGTCGTCGAGTCGGTCGCGGGCCATATGGGCGGGCGGCTCCCGGTGCTCGCCGGGGCGATCGACATGACGACGCCCCGGGTCCTGGACCATGTCGCGTCGGTGACGGCGGCGGGCGCGGACGCGGTCGTCGTCACCGCCCCGTTCTACGCCCGCACCCACCCCGCGGAGATCGCACGCCACTACCGCGCGGTCGCCGCCGCGAGCCCGGTCCCGGTGATCGCCTACGACCTGCCCGTCGCCGTCCACACGAAGCTGCCGGCGGACGTGGTGCTGGAACTCGCCGCGGACGGGGTCGTGGCCGGCCTGAAGGACTCCAGTGGCGACCTGGCCGCCTTCCGCCAGGTCGTCACCGGCGTCCGCGAACGCCGGGGCATCACCGGCTTCAGCGTGCTGACCGGGTCCGAGCTGATCGTCGACGCGGCCCTGGCGATCGGCGCGGACGGCACGGTGCCGGGCCTGGGCAACGTCGACCCGCACGGCTATGTGCGCCTGGACCGGCTGTGCCGCGCCGGGGACTGGGACGGGGCCCGTGCCGAACAGGAGCGGCTGTGCGCCCTGTTCGGCATGGTGTCGGTCGGCGATCCGGCCCGTATGGGCCCGAACTCCTCGGCGATCGGGGCGTTCAAGGCCGCGCTGCACCTGCGCGGCATCATCGACTGCCCGGCGACGGCACAGCCGCAGACCCCGCTGGCGCCGGACGAGGTGGAGCAGGTCGGGAAGTACCTCGCGGCGGCCGGTTTGCTCTAGGGGTCTTGTCCGTCCGTCAGACGTTGCCCGGCGTCACCATCCCCGACTCGTAGGCGACGATGACGAGCTGGGCGCGGTCCCGTGCCGCGAGTTTGCCCATGATGCGGCTGACGTGGGTCTTCGCGGTGAGCGGGCTCAGGCCCAGCGTGTCGCCGATCTCCGTGTTGGTGAGTCCGCGCGCGACGAGCGCGAGCACCTCCCGTTCCCGCCCGGACAGGCATTCGGGCCCGCCCGTCTCCGGTGCGCTCGGGCTGCGCAGGAACCGCTCGATCAGCCGTGCGGTGGGGCCGGGCGAGAGCAGGGCCTCGCCGGCGGCGACCGTGCGGATGGCGTCGAGGAGTTCGGCGGGCCGGGTGTCCTTCACCAGGAACCCGGAGGCACCGGCCCGCAGCGCCTCGACGATGTTCTCGTCGGTGTCGTACGTGGTGAGGACGAGGACCTTCACGCCCGCGAGGTCCTCGTCGGCCGCGATGAGCCGGGTCGCCTCGATGCCGTCCAGGTCGGGCATGCGGATGTCCATCACCACCAGGTCGGGGCGTGCGCTGCGGGCCAGTTCGACGGCCTGCCGGCCGGTGGCGGCCTGGCCGACGACCTCCATGTCCCGGGCCGACTCCACCAGCATCGCGAACGCCTCCCGCACCAGGGTCTGGTCGTCCGCGAGCAGCACCCGTACGGTCATCCGGCTCTCTCCCCCGTCATGGTCAGCGGCAGGACCGCCGTCACCTCGAACCCGCCCCCGGCACGCGGTCCGGCGTCGAGTGTGCCACCGACGCTGCGGGCCCGCTCCCGCATCCCGACGAGCCCGAAGCCCGGGGTGCCGCCCGGGGCCGGGCCGGTGCCGTCGTCACGGACCGACAGGTGCAGGGCGCCCTGCCGTTCGTCCAGGGCGACATGGACGGCCGGTTCGGGCCCCGCGTGCCGTACGGCGTTCGTCAGGGCCTCCTGCACGATGCGGTAGGCGGCGGCGCCGACGGCGGGCGGTGCCTGCCCCACCCGTACGGTCTGCTCGACCCGGGCACCGGCCAGCCGCGCCGCCTCCGCCAGGTCGGACAGCCCGTCGAGGCCGGGCAGCGGGCCGCGAGCGTCCGGGGGGCCGTGCTCGCGCAGCACCTCCAGGGTCGTACGGAGTTCGCCGCGGGCGCTGCGGCACGTCTCCGCGATGTCGTCGAGGGCCTTGGCCACCGTCGCCCGGTCGAGCCGCTCGGGGTCGGCGGACAGGACATGGGCGGCGACGGAGGTCTGCACGCCGATGAGGGTGATGCTGTGGGCGAGCAGGTCGTGCAGGTCCCGGGCGATCCGCAGCCGCTCCTCGGCGACCCGCCGCCGGGCCTCCTCCTCCCGGGTGCGTTCGGCCCGTTCGGCCCGCTCCACGATCGAGGCGACGTATTGGCGGTAGACACGCACGTCGACACCGCAGAAGAGCACGGCCACGACCCAGCCCGATATGCGGAGCACCTCCAGCGCCTCGTGCATGCTGACGGTGAGCATCACGCTGACCGAGAGGCCGATGACACCGGCGCCCACCAGGACGGTGCGCAGGGGACGGCCGGTCACGGCGACGGTGTACAGCGCGATGTACGTCACCGGGGTCGGCGCGGAATGGGTGTTGTCGAGGGCGTGGTACGGGGCGACGCAGGCCACGACCGCGAGCAGCACGAGCAGCGGTTGCCGGCGCCGCCACGCGATCGGCACGTTGCAGGCGAGCAGCAGTACCCAGCCCACCGCGTCGGGCCTGCGCCCGTCGTCGACGAGCAGGGCCAGGGCGACGGCCAGCCCCGCGGAGACGACGGCGAGCACCGCGTCGTTGCGGGCGGCGTGCGGGGCGGTCATGGGGTCGCGATTGATCACACCGATGATCCGCTCAGCAGACCGCGACCAGGTCTTCTGCGGGGTGGTGGGTACCTGCACGGGCATCATCCTCGACCAGGAAGGCGCCCCTCCGGGAGGGAGGGACGCCGCACTGTTCCGCCTAGCTGCGGGCATGCGTGCCGCGGGGGGCGGCACCCGTCCCACCGAGAGCGGTATCCCCCTCCGCCGGGTTGCGCAACGCCCCGCCCTCAGCGGCGCCGGGCAGTTGCGGTGCACGCGAGAGGCTCCCCGGCCACCACATCCGCCGCTTCAGCAGCACACTCGCCGTCGTCACCAGGTAGGTCCGCACGAGGAAGGTGTCGAGCAGCACCCCGACCGCGATGACGAACCCGAGTTCCACCAGCCCCACCATCGGCAGCGTGGTCAGCACCGCGAACGTCGCCGCCAGCACCACCCCCGCCGAGGCGATCACCCCACCGGTCGTCCGCAGCGCGGTGAGCGCCGCCGCCTCCGGCTCCGCCCCCCGTACGGACTCCTCCCGCATGCGGTGCATCAGGAAGATGCCGTAGTCGACACCGAGGGCTACCAGGAACACGAAGGACAGCAGCCCGAGCCCCGGATCGGTCCCGGCGAACCCGAACACCGGCTCGAACACCAGCCCCCCGATGCCGAGCGCGGCGCCCCAGACCGCCACCACCGCGGCCAGCAACAGCAGCGGCGCGACGAGACTGCGCAACAGGCCGACCAGGATGACGAACACGGCGGCCAGCACCAGCGGCACGATCACCTTCCGGTCCCGTGACTCGCTGTCGGCCAGGTCGATCTGCTGGGCGCTGGGCCCGCCGACGTACGCACCCATGGGGTCGAGCGAGGTCCGCAGTGCCTCGATGGTCCGGGTCTCGGCCGGGGTCTCGGGTGCGGCGGTGGTGAAGACGGCGATCTCGGTCCAGCCCGAGCCGCTGCGGCCGGGAGCCACTTCGGCGACGCCCTGGGTCGTACGGGCCCGGTCGGCGGCCGCCCGGGCCCGCCGCTCGGGCGCGATGACCGTCACGGGCCGGCTGCTGCGCTCGGGATACTCCCGCGCCAGGGTCCGCATCGCGGTGATGGACTCGGGCCGCTCGGTGAAGGAGTCCTCCTGCTTCAGGCTGCCGGACAGGTTGAGCGTGCCGAGCGCGAGGGCACCGAGCAGCGCCGCACCGCCGACGAGCACGGTGACGGGGCGCCGGGTCGCCGAGGAGCCCATCGCGGCGAACAGCGACCGCCGGGCCTTGGGCTCGCTGCCGAACGCGGGAATCAGCGGCCAGAAGACGCGCCGCCCCAGCAGCACCAGGACCGCCGGCAGCAGGGTCGTCATGGCGACCAGCGCGGCGAGCACCCCGACCATGCCGACGGGTCCCATGCCGCGGCTGCTGTTGAGGTCCGCGGCGAGCAGGCACAGCAGCCCGGCCGCGACGGTCCCCGAGGAGGCCAGGACGGCCGGTCCGCAGCCGCGCAGCGCGGCACGCATGGCGTCGTACGGCCGCTCATGGCGCCGTAGTTCCTCGCGGTAGCGGGAGACGATCAGCAGCGCGTAGTCGGTGCCCGCGCCGAGGACGAGCACGGTCATCACGCCGCCGCTCTGGCCGGTGACGGTGACGTCGAACAGTTCGTGCAGTCCGTACCCGGCGGCCATCGCGACGGTGGCGGCCACGCCCGCCACGGCGAGCGGCACCAGCCAGAGGAAGGGGCTGCGGTAGATGAGGACGAGCAGCACGGTGACGACGCCGAGCGTGGCGAACAGCAGCGTGGCGTCGAGGGTCCCGAACACCTTGTTCATGTCGGTGTTCAGCGCGCCGGGCCCGCCGACCTCGGCGCTCAGTCCGCCACCGCCCTCGGCGATGTCCCGCACTCCGTCGACGAAGGCGTCGCGGGCCTCGTCGTCCTGGCCGGGCTGGGTGGTGGAGACCGGGTACATCAGGGTGGAGCCGTCCTTCGACGGAATGCCCTTCGGTTCCCGCGTCAGGTCGTACGCGCCGCTCACCTCGGTGATCTGCTTGGCGGCGGCGCGCCGGTCGGCGTCGGTCAGTCCGCCGCCGCGGTGGTAGACAAGCACCAGGTCGGTCGCCTCGCCGCCGGGCAGTTCGTCCTGGATGCGCGCCACCTGGGTGGAGTCGGCGCTGTCGGGCAGGTAGTCGACCGCGCGGTTCTGCTGGATGTCGGCGAACCTGCCGGCGAGCGGTCCGACCAGCACGAGCGCGGCCAGCCACAGCCCGACCACCGCCCAGGGCACGGCCCGCCTGCGCCCGGTGCGCGTCCTTACGGCCCCCATGTGTCCGGCTCCCTCCGGTCGGTGTCTGGATCGGTCTCCAGACTCCCGCGGGACGGGGGCCGGTTCGTCGGACGTGAGGCCGAACCGGGGAGTACTGCCGGGGGCGGCCCCGGCCGCGCGTTACTCCCCGGGGAGTAACAGGGGGGCGGGTCCTCGCGAAGGTGCGGGCTCTACGAGGGTGTGCGCGCCGCCGCGGCCAGCAGCCGGGTGACGTCGTCGGAGCAGATGGTGAGCGCCGCCCCCACCGTCGCCAGCGCGTCCCGCTCGGCCGGGGTGTACGGGCCGTCCGCCAGGGCGATGCGGGCGCCCTGCAGCAGGATCGATTCGCGGCCGACGGCGGCGAGGTGCGGAGCGAGCGGGTCCAGCGCCTCGTGGAGCTCTATGGCCAGCCCGGCGCCGCAGGGTTCGCCGGCGATCCGGCCGGTGTCGGCCTCCAGCGCCTCGACGAGGGCGGCCAGCTGCTCCTCCGTGCAGTCGTCGAACCCGGCGGCGCGCACGGCCAGGACGGCGGCCTCCAGTGCCGAACGTGATCCGGCGCCGCCCGCCGCCAGCACCGCGAGGGCGACGGTGTGCACGGCGTCGCGGAGCATCGCGGAGAAGCGGATGGTGGTCGGATGGTCGAGGACGTCGGTGCCGAAGTGGCGGCGGCAGGCGGCGCACTCGACGACCGGCCCGGTCTCGCCGCGCGGCAGCACGGGCAGGCCGAGCAGGGTGAAGCGGCGTTGTCCGGTCAGCCGCTGGTAGTTGCGGTCGCCACCGCAGCCGGGGCAGAAGAACTCTCCGTCACCGGCGGTCGTCCACGCGGTCCGGGTGCCCAGGATGCGAGAAAGCCTGGCGGCATGGCCGTTTCGTCCCCGTCCTGGCAGCACGTCGCACCTCCGTCACGCCGCACGGCAACGTCGCCGCGCTTGCGTGATGTTAGCCACATCCGAGACGAGGAGTCAGCACCCCGGAGGAGACCTTTCCGTGACCTCCACAGCAAATGGCCGGTATGCGACGGGGCCCCGCCCGCCGGACAACGGCGGACGGAGCCCCTGCGGCACCCGTGGGCGGCCGGTGGCCGTGAACCCGTACGGCTGGTCAGCGAGCCGCGCGGTTGACGGCCGAGACGACGGCCTTCAGCGAGGCCCGGGTGGTGTTGGCGTCGATTCCGATGCCCCACAGGACCTTGTCGTCGATCGCGCACTCGATGTAGGAGGCGGCCTGCGCGGAGGCGCCCTCGCTCATCGTGTGCTCCTGGTAGTCCAGCAGGCGTACGTCGATGCCGACGGACTGCAGGGCGTCGAAGAAGGCCGAGATCGGACCGTTGCCCGTACCGGTCAGGACGGTGTCCTGGCCGTCGACCGTGGCCTCTACTTTCAGCGTGTCCACGCCGTCGGTGTCGGTCGTCGACTGGCCGTTGCGCACCTGGATCCGGCCCCAGGGGTTCTCGGGGTTCGGCAGGTACTCGTCCTGGAAGACCGCCCAGATGTCCTTCGGCGTGACCTCGCCGCCCTCGGCGTCCGTCTTCGCCTGGATGAGCTTGGAGAACTCGATCTGCATCCGGCGCGGCAGTTCCAGCTTGTGGTCGTTCTTCAGGACGTAGGCGATACCGCCCTTGCCGGACTGCGAGTTGACCCGGATGACCGCCTCGTAGGAGCGGCCGACGTCCTTGGGGTCGATCGGCAGGTAGGGGACGGCCCACTCGATGTCGTCGACGGTGACGCCCTTGGCGGCGGCGTCGGCCTCCATGGCGTCGAAGCCCTTCTTGATGGCGTCCTGGTGGGAGCCGGAGAAGGACGTGTAGACCAGGTCGCCCACGTACGGGTGGCGCGGGTGGACCTCCATCTGGTTGCAGTACTCCCACGTACGGCGGATCTCGTCGATGTCGGAGAAGTCGATCTGCGGGTCGACGCCCTGCGAGAACAGGTTCATGCCCAGGGTGACCAGGTCGACGTTGCCGGTGCGCTCGCCCTGCCCGAACAGGCATCCCTCGACGCGGTCGGCGCCGGCCATCAGGGCCAGCTCGGCGGCGGCGACGGCGGTGCCGCGGTCGTTGTGCGGGTGGATGGACAGGCAGACGTGCTCGCGGCGGGAGAGGTTGCGGCCCATCCACTCGAAGCGGTCGGCGTGCGTGGACGGCGTCGAACGCTCCACGGTGGCGGGCAGGTTCAGGATGATCTCGCGGCCCGGGCCGGGCTGCCAGACGTCCATGACCGCCTCGCAGACCTCCAGCGCGAAGTCCAGCTCGGTGTCGGTGAAGATCTCGGGGCTGTACTGGTAGCCGAACTCGGTCTCCGGGCCCAGCAGCTTCTCCGCGTACTCCATCACCAGGCGCGTGCCGTCGACGGCGATCTGCTTGATGTCGTCCTTGGAGCCGCGGAAGACGACCCGGCGGAAGACGGGGGCCGTGGCGTTGTACAGGTGGACGGTCGCGCGCTTGGCGCCCTTCAGGGACTCCACGGTCCGCTCGATCAGGTCCTCGCGGGCCTGGGTCAGTACGGAGATGGTGACGTCGTCGGGGATGGCCCCGGGCTCCTCGATGATGGAGCGCACGAAGTCGAAGTCGGTCTGGCCGGAGGCCGGGAAGCCGACCTCGATCTCCTTGTAGCCCATCTTGACCAGCAGGTCGAACATGGCGCGCTTGCGGGCGGGCGACATGGGGTCGATCAGGGCCTGGTTGCCGTCGCGCAGGTCGGTGGAGAGCCAGCGGGGGGCGGTGGTGATGCGCTGCTCCGGCCAGGTGCGGTCCGGGATGTCGACCTGCTCGTAGCGGCCGTACTTGTGGATCGGCATGGAACTGGGCTGCTGGCGGTTCGCCATGATGCGGGGGCTCCTCAGGGGTGTCCGGAAGGACGGCCGACGACGCAGCACCAAGCTCCGCGGGGAGGGAGTCGGCCTCGACTACAGGCCCTCGCCGCGGCAGCTAAGGAGAAGCAGCCCGAAACGCATGATGCGCAGCATGCTAGCCGAGCCACTCCCGGCGCGTGGGGTCGTATCAGTATGCGGGACCGTACGCCCATATGGGACAAAAAGTGCGCTATCCCACTTCCCTATAGCATCCAGCACGGAGCGTGAGGGTCGTTGTCCCGGTATTTCACCAATCATGGTGGCGACTAGTGACAGTTTCGTCACGCAGTGCAAGGGTGCCGGGCATGACGACTCACGGGGGCTTCGAGCCCGTCTTCTGCACCATCGTTCCGCCCCACGTCCTCGACAAGCTCGCCCAGGCCGAGGACCCCGCACTCGCCGGACCCGCCCGCCGCACCCTGCAGCGCGACGCCTTCGAGCGCACCCAGCGCCGCCTCACCACGGTCATCGGCGCCGCCGCCGTCGCCGCGGTCGCCGACGGCAAGCCGCAGCGCACCGTCCACGACGCCCGGCACGGCACCGACCTGCCCGGCCACAAGGTCCGCGGCGAGGGTGACAAGCCCGGCAAGGACGCCACCGTCAACCGCGCCTACGCGGGCCTCGGCGCCACCTTCGAGCTGTTCCTCCAGGCTTTCGGGCGGGACTCGATCGACGGCAACGGCCTCCCGCTGAACGCGACGGTGCACTACGACCGCGACTACAACAACGCCTTCTGGAACGGCGAGCAGATGGTGTTCGGTGACGGGGACGGCGAGATCTTCCTCGACTTCACCATCCCGATCGACGTCATCGGCCACGAACTCGCGCACGGCGTCACGCAGTACACGGCCAACCTCACCTACTTCGGCCAGCCCGGCGCGCTCAACGAGTCCCTGTCGGACGTCTTCGGCGCGCTGATCAAGCAGTACACCCTCGGCCAGACCGCCGCCGAGGCCGACTGGCTGATCGGCGCGGGCCTGCTCGCCCCGCGGGTGACGGGCACGGCGCTGCGCTCCATGAAGGAGCCGGGCACGGCGTACGACGACGACGTCCTCGGCAAGGACCCGCAGCCGGCGACCATGGACGACTTCGTGCGCACCGGCCGGGACAACGGCGGTGTCCACATCAACTCCGGCATCCCGAACCACGCCTTCTACCTGGCCGCCACGGCCCTCGGTGGCCACGCCTGGGAGCGGGCCGGGCAGGTCTGGTACGACGTGCTGACCGGCGGCGAACTGCAGCAGGACGCGCTGTTCGCCGACTTCGCCACGCTCACCGTGAAGGCCGCCCGGGAGCGCTTCGGCGACGGGGAGGAGCTGGACGCCGTCTCCAAGGCCTGGGAGCAGGTCGGGGTGCGGACCCTGTAGTTCCGTACTAGACAGGTGCCATGCGAATTCAGGTGAGGCGCACGGGCGGGTTCGCGGGCATCGAGCGGTACGCCGAGGTGGACACCGCGGACCGGCCCGATGCCGCGGAATGGCACGCCCTGGCCGATCAGGCCCTGGCCGCCGGGCGGAGCACGCCTCCGCTCGGGGTCCCGGACGGGTTCGCCTACCAGCTCACGGTGGACGGGAAGACCGTGTACTGCGCGGACCCCCGGCTGACGGACGAGCAGCGCAAACTGATCTCCCGGGTACTGAAGGAAGGGGCGTAGTCGCCGAGGGGCGTGCCGGCGGGGGCGTGCGTCCAAGAGGTGTGGCGTCGGGCGCACGCACACCGCGGGTGGCGGCGGGCAGGGGTGACAGCAGGGGTGCAACCACTCCTTCCCGCCCGGGCGTTGACTTCCGTTACCGGCGGTACGGATGATCCAGCGCATGGCGACTGACGCAGGCAACCCGATCCCCCGCTTCCCGGCCGGCTTCCTCTGGGGCGTGTCCACCTCCGCGCACCAGATCGAGGGCGGCGCGGACGAGCGCGAGCCGTCCGTCTGGGACGCCTTCACGGCCACACCGGGACGGGTGAAGGACGGCTCGACGGCCGCGGTCGCCTGCGACCACGTCCACCGACACCGCGAGGACGTGGCCCTGCTGTCCGGCCTCGGCGTGAACGCCTACCGCTTTTCGATCTCGTGGCCGCGGGTGCGCTCCGAGAAGGGTCTGGACTTCTACGACCGGCTGGTCGACGACCTGTGCGCGGCGGGCATCCGCCCGGTGCCGACTCTGTTCCACTGGGACCTGCCGACCGACCTGGACTGGCTGGAGCGCGACACCGCCGAGCGCTTCGCCGCGTACGTGTCGACGGTCGCGGGCCGCCTCGGCGACCGGGTGACGAAGTGGATCACCCTGAACGAACCCGCCGAGCACACCCTGCTGGGCCACGCCCTGGGCGTGCACGCACCGGGGAAGCAGCTGCTGTTCGACGCGCTGCCGGCCGCCCACCACCAGCTGCTCGCCCACGGCCTGGCCGCCCGGGCCCTGCGCGCCTCGGGCGCCACGGACATCGGCGTCGCCAACTCGCACGGCCCGACCTGGCCGGCGTCGGCCGAGACGGCGGACGTGGAGGCCGCGGACTTCTACGACCTGCTGCTGAACCGCCTGTTCGCCGACCCGCTGCTGCTGGGCCGCTACCCGGACGGCATCGGCGAGCTGATGCCGGGGGATGTGGAGGCGGACCTGAAGGTGATCGCCGAGCCGCTCGACTGGTACGGGATCAACTACTACGCGCCGACCAGGGTGGGCGCTCCGCAGGGGGCGGAAATCGAGTTCGGCGGCATCACCATGCCCGCCGAACTGCCCTTCTCCGTGCGGGAGATCGAGGGGCGCCCGGTCACGGACTTCGGCTGGCCGGTCGTCCCCGAGGGCCTCACCGAACTCCTCACCGCCTTCCGCGACCGCTACGGGGACCGGCTCCCGCCCGTGGTCATCACCGAGAACGGCTGCTCGTACCCGGACGTCGACGACCAGGACCGCATCGCCTACCTCGACGGCCACGTCCGGGCCCTGCACCGGGCGGTGGAGGCGGGCGTCGACGTGCGCGGCTACTTCGTGTGGTCCCTGCTCGACAACTTCGAGTGGGCGGAGGGCTACGCACGCCGCTTCGGCCTGGTCCACGTCGACTTCGACACCCTGGAGCGGACCCCGAAGGCGTCCTACCACTGGTACCGGAAACTGCTGGAGGCGCAGCACCCCACGGCGTGACGCCCACGGTGCCGCCGGGCGCGGGCGGGTCCCCGGGGGGAGAGTGCCCGTCAGGTCGCATCGGGCAGATGGTTGCAGCGTGAACTGCTCTGCGCGCATGATTACTTGTGTGACCAGGCTTCCGGAATCAGCAACTCCCCCACCCGGCCGGTCCGTTGTCCGCTCATCCCTTCCATGATTGCGCCCACCCCCCACGGAAGGCGATCGCCGTGTCCCCCCACACGACACCCACTCCCCGGTTCCTGGACGCGGTACGCCCGCACCGCACCGACTGGCTGGAGCTGCCACCGCAGCGGACCAGCGTCAGAGTCGCCCGCCACGCCATGCGCGCACGGCTGGACGCGTGGCACGTGCCCGACGAGGTGTGCGCGAGCGCGGTGCTGCTCGTGTCCGAGCTGGTGACCAACGCCGTGCTGCACACGCTGAGCGAACGGATCCTGTGCGGTGTCCAGCTGATGACGGACGCGCGCTTCCGGCTGGAGGTACACGACGGCGACCTCACGGGCCGCGGCATCCCCGACCGCTGCCCCGGCCCCGACGACGAGGGCGGCCGCGGCCTGCTGCTCGTGCGGGAGATCGCCGACGCCTGGGGGATCACCCGCTCGACCCTCACCGGCGGCAACGCGGTCTGGGCAAGCCTCCCCGCGGCCCTCTAGCGAGGGCCCTTCTCAGAACCCCAGCTTCCGCAGCTGTCGCGGATCCCGCTGCCAGTCCTTCGCCACCTTCACATGCAGGTCGAGGAAGACGGGAGTGCCGAGCAGGGCCTCGATCTGCTTGCGGGACTTGATGCCGACCTCCTTCAGGCGCTTGCCCTTGGGGCCGATGATGATGCCCTTCTGGCTGGGGCGCTCGATGTACACGAAGGCGTGGATGTCGAGGAGGGGCTTGTCGGCGGGGCGGTCCTCGCGCGGGAGCATCTCCTCGACGACGACGGCGATGGAGTGCGGCAGCTCGTCGCGCACGCCCTCCAGCGCGGCCTCGCGGATCAGCTCCGCGATCATGACCTGCTCGGGCTCGTCGGTGAGCTCCCCGTCCGGGTAGAGCGCCGGCCCTTCCGGCAGGAGCGGGACGATCAGGTCGGCCAGCAGGCCCACCTGCTGGTCGCCGACCGCCGACACCGGGACGATCTCCGCCCACTCGAAGCCGAGCTCCCTGCCGAGCTGGTCGATCGCGATGAGCTGCTCGGCGAGCGTCTTGCCGTCCACCAGGTCGGTCTTCGTGACGATCGCGATCTTGGGCGTCTTCTTGATCGACGCCAGTTCCTTCGCGATGAAACGGTCACCGGGGCCCAGCTTCTCGTTCGCCGGCAGACAGAAGCCGATCACGTCGACCTCGGCCCAGGTCGTGCGCACCACGTCGTTGAGCCGCTCGCCCAGCAGTGTGCGCGGTTTGTGCAGCCCGGGGGTGTCGACCAGGATCAGCTGGGCGTCCGGGCGGTGCACGATGCCCCGCACGGTGTGCCGCGTGGTCTGCGGCTGGTTCGCCGTGATCGCCACCTTCTGGCCGACCAGAGCGTTCGTGAGGGTGGACTTGCCCGCGTTGGGGCGGCCCACGAAGCAGGCGAAGCCAGCCCTGTGGACAGCTCCGGCCGGCTCTTCGGATGACTGGGTACGAACGCTCATGGCGCCCATTGTCCCTGATCCCCGGAGCCGCCCCGCACCGGCCGGGCGTGGTGAGCTTCCCGAAACCCTCACGCAACGAAACGTCACGGAAACACACCCGTACGCAACCGGAAACGCAGGCCGGTGAATCTCTGACAAGCCCCCGGAGCCCCCACCTGTTGGAGACACCGTGCCTCTGGCCGCCGCAAGCGCCGACACCGGCGACACCGCCTGGCTGCTCGCCGCCACCGCCCTCGTCTTGCTGATGACCCCGGGTCTGGCCCTCTTCTACGGCGGCATGGTCCGCACGAAGAGCGTCCTCAACATGCTGATGATGAGCTTCGTCTCGATCGCCCTGGTGACGGTCGTGTGGCTGGCGGCCGGCTACTCGCTCACCTTCGGCGAGGACGCCGCCGGCGGTCTCATCGGCGGACTGGAGCACGCCGGGATGAGCGGCCTCGGCCCGGACAGCGTCCAGGGCACCGTCCCCACCGTCCTCTTCGCCACCTTCCAGCTCACCTTCGCGATCATCACGGCCGCGCTGGTCAGCGGTGCCGTCGCGGACCGGGCGAAGTTCGGCGCCTGGCTGGTCTTCGTGCCGGTTTGGGCGCTGCTCGTATACGTTCCGGTCGCCCACTGGGTGTGGGGCCCGGGCGGCTGGATCCTGGAGAAGCTGGGCGCCCTGGACTTCGCCGGCGGGCTGCCCGTGGAGATCGTCTCCGGTGCCTCGGGGCTGGCGCTGTGCCTGGTCCTGGGCCCGCGCATGGGCTTCAAGAAGGACGCCATGCGCCCGCACAACCTGCCCATGGTGATGCTGGGTGCCGGTCTGCTGTGGTTCGGCTGGTTCGGCTTCAACGCCGGCTCCGCGCTCGGCGCCAACGGCCTCGCTGCCGCCGCGTTCCTCAACACCCTCGCCGCGGGCTGCACGGGCCTGCTCGGCTGGCTCTTCGTGGAGCAGAAGCGCGACGGCCACCCCACGACCCTGGGCGCCGCGTCCGGCGCGGTCGCGGGCCTGGTCGCCATCACCCCGTCCTGCGGGTCCGTCTCCCTGCTCGGCGCGCTGGTGGTGGGCCTCGCCGCCGGTGTCGTCTGCTCGTACGCCGTGAGCTGGAAGTTCAAGCTGAACTACGACGACTCCCTGGACGTCGTCGGCGTCCACCTGGTCGGCGGTGTCATCGGCACGCTCCTCATCGGCGTCTTCGCCGTGGAATCGATGACCGGCGGCGCCGAGGGCCTCCTCTACGGCGGCGGGCTCGGTCAGCTCGGCAGGCAGCTCGTGGCCGTGGTCGTGGTGGCGGTGTACGCGTTCGGCGTGACGTACGGGATCGGCCGGCTGATCGACGCCACGATGGGCTTTCGCGCGAGCGAGGAGCAGGAGCAGACCGGCCTGGACCTTACGGTGCACGCCGAGACGGCCTACGATCACGGGGTCCTGGGCCACGGCGCCCCGGTCTCCTCCTCCGTCCTCTCCCACGCCCAGAAGGTCACCCCCCAGGCATGAAGCTCATCACCGCGATCGTCAAGCCGTACCGCCTCGACGAGGTCAAGAACGCCCTTCAGGAACTCGGCGTGCACGGTCTGACCGTGAGCGAGGCCAGCGGCTACGGCCGCCAGCGCGGCCACACCGAGGTGTACCGCGGCGCCGAGTACCGGGTCGACCTGGTGCCGAAGGTCCGTATCGAGGTCGTCGTCGAGGACGCGGTGGCCGAGGACGTCATCGACGCGATCGTGAAGGCCGCGCACACCGGCAAGATCGGCGACGGCAAGGTGTGGGCGCTGCCCGTCGAGACGGTCGTGCGGGTGCGGACGGGTGAGCGCGGCCCCGACGCGCTCTGACCCCGGGGCCGCGCTCGCGGTCGTTCTCAGTCGAAAACGAACGGGCCTGGTGACTGCGGCCCGGTCGCCGTGCAGGTGATGGTGATGCCGAAGACGGTCATCCTCAGCGAGCCGCCGAAGGCCTCCAGGCTGTCGCCGGAGGTCACGGTGCCGCTGAGGGGACCGACCTCGACGGGGGCACCGGCGGCCATCGCCGGGTTCTTCGTGCCGGTGAAGTCGACGGTGCCGCCGCCGCTCTTCACCAGGGTGAGGGTGGACGCGATCGAGTCCTCTCCCAGCGCGACGGGCGCCGTGATCGCGGACTTGAGGGTGAGGGCGGCGGCGGTGCCCTCCTGCGTGGCGGTGAGCGTGGCCTCGCCGCTGCCGAAGCCGCCGCAGTCCGCGGTGATCGTCGCCGTCTGGGGGGTGACGGCGAGAGCCGCCGGGGCGAAGGCGAGCCCGGTGACCGCGAGGGCCCCGGCCGCCAGTGCCGCACCTGCTCCGATTCGCTTGCATCTCATGGGATTCCGGCTCCCTTTCCATGTGGGGGGACCGCTCGGCAGGTGCGTGCGGGCACACTGCCGAGAGCCGAACCTGACGGTCCGTCGGAACGTGCGGTTCCATTGATGCGCGTGGGGCAGACGGCGGCAAGGTTGAAAACTGGCCTGATGACCTGCGGTCGCAGCGCAGTTCAGCCGGCGGTGACGGTGGTACGGACCGTTCCGTCGGGCCCCGCCACGAGCACCGGTGTCTGGGCGCCGCCGAGGTCGCGTACGGCCGCCCGGTCCGCGTCGGACGCGGTCTCCGCCTCCGTGACGACCGCCGCGGCCTCCAGGGACGTCGCGCCCGAGGCCACCGCCATCGCCACCGCCGTCTGCAAGGCGGTGAGCTTCAGGGAGTCGAGGGCCACGGTGGCCGCGACATAGGTGCGTCCGGTCTCGTCGCGTACGGCCGCGCCCTCGGGCACGCCGTTGCGGGCCCGTGCGGAACGGGCCAGGGTGACGATCTTGCGGTCCTCGGGGTCGAGCGCGCTGCTGTCGGTCATGATCCGAGCATACGGAAGCGTCAGGGGCGGTCGAGGCGCAGGCGGTCCGCCCGGGGCAGGCCCGCGACGACCAGGTCGTACGAGTCCTCGATGAGCTCCCGGACCAGCCGGTCGGGGAGCCCGCCGTCCACCGTCACCGTGTTCCAGTGGCGCTTGTTCATGTGCCAGCCGGGGACGATGAGGCCCTCGTGCTCGCCGCGGAGGCGGACGGCCTCGTCGGGGTCGCACTTGAGGTTGACCGTCAGAGGGCGCGCGTCGAGGAACGAGAGGGCGAAAAGCTTCCCCATCACCTTGAAGACCGAGATCTCCGGGCTGAACGGGAAGTCCTCCACCGCCGCGTTGAAGGACAGGCAGAACGCGCGCAGCTCCTGCGGGGTCACTCCGGCTTCTCCTCCTCGTCCGGGTCCGCCGGGGCCACCGGCTCCGCCAGCACCGTCACGATCTTGTTCCGGCGGCCGGCCGCGGCCTCCGCGGTCAGGCGCAGCTCCCGGCCGTCGGGCAGGTCCACGACCGAGGAGGCGCCCGCGATCGGGACGCGCCCCAGGGCCTTGGCCAGCAGCCCGCCGACCGTCTCGACGTCCTCGTCGTCGAACTCCTCCAGGCCGTACAGCTCGCCCAGGTCGCTGATGTCGAGGCGGGCCGTGACCCGGAAGCGGTCCTCGCCGAGCTCCTCGACGGGCGGCAGTTCACGGTCGTACTCGTCGGTGATCTCGCCGACGATCTCCTCGAGGATGTCCTCGATGGTGACGATGCCGGCCGTGCCGCCGTACTCGTCGATGACGACGGCGACGTGGTTGCGTTCCTTCTGCATCTCGCGCAGCAGGTCGCCCGCGTTCTTGGTGTCGGGCACGAAGAACGCCGGGCGCATCGCCGTGGACACCTGCTCGGCCTCGGCGTCGCGGCTGATGTGCGTCTTGCGGACCAGGTCCTTCAGATACACGATGCCGACGATGTCGTCCTCGCTCTCGCCGGTGACAGGAATGCGCGAGAAGCCGGAGCGCAGGGCGAGGGTGAGGGCCTGGCGGATGGACTTGAAGCGCTCGATCACCACCAGGTCCGTGCGCGGGACCATGACCTCGCGGACCAGGGTGTCGCCCAGCTCGAACACGGAGTGCACCATGCGGCGCTCCTCGTCCTCGATGAGGGACTCCTTCTCGGCGAGGTCGACGAGGGCGCGCAGCTCCGCCTCGGAGGCGAAGGGGCCGCGCCGGAAGCCCTTGCCGGGGGTGAGCGCGTTGCCGATGAGGATGAGCAGGGACGGGATCGGGCCCATGATCCGGGCCAGGGGCACCAGGATGTACGCGGAGACCGTCGCGGTGTTCAGCGGGTGCTGGCGGCCGATGGTGCGCGGGGAGACACCGACGGCGACGTACGACACGAGGACCATGACCGCGATGGCGACCAGGAGGGCCTCGGTGGTGCCGTCGAACTCCTTCAGGCAGCCGTAGGTGATCAGCGCGGCGGCGGCCATCTCGCTGGCGACGCGGACCAGCAGCGCCACGTTCAGATAGCGGGTCGGGTCGGCGGCGACCTGGGAGAGCTTGGCGCTGCCGCGGCGGCCGGAGCGCACGGCCTCCTCGGCGCGGAAGCTGGAGACGCGCGCGAGGCCCGCCTCCGCGCAGGCGGCGAGCCAGGCCACGACGACCAGGGCGATGGCGCCCAGGGCGAGTTGCGGACTCATCGGCGGGCGTTACGAGACCGTCGGCGCCGGGGACGGGCCGGTCAGGCCCCGCTCCGCGCGCCAGCCGTCCACGATGGCCGCCTGGAGGCCGAACATCTCGGCCTTCTCGTCCGGTTCCTCGTGGTCGTAGCCCAGCAGGTGCAGCACGCCGTGGACGGTGAGCAACTGGAGCTCCTCGTCCATGGTGTGCTGCGTCTCCGCGTCCTTGCCCTGCTTCTCGGCGACCTCGGGGCACAGCACGATGTCGCCCAGCAGGCCCTGCGGCGGCTCGTCGTCGTCCTTGGACGGCGGACGCAGCTCGTCCATGGGGAAGGACATGACATCCGTCGGGCCGGGGAGGTCCATCCATTGGATGTGGAGCTGCTCCATGGCGTCGGCGTCCACGACGATCACCGAGAGCTCGGAGAGCGGGTGGATGCGCATCCTGGCGAGCGCGTAGCGGGCGATGTCGAGGATCGCCTGCTCGTCGACCTCGGTACCGGACTCGTTGTTGACGTCGATCGACATGGTGTTGTGCTTGTCTACTTCCCCTTGTGCCCGGACTTGCCGCCGCCCTTGTGCGTGCCGTTCCGGGTGCCGTGCGTGGTGTCGTACTTCTCGTACGCGTCGACGATACGGCCCACCAGCTTGTGCCGGACCACGTCCTGCGACGACAGCCGGGAGAAGTGCACGTCCTCGACGCCGTCCAGGATGTCCTGCACCTGCCGCAGACCGCTCTTCGTGCCGTCCGGGAGGTCGACCTGCGTCACGTCACCCGTGATCACGATCTTCGAGTCGAAGCCGAGGCGGGTGAGGAACATCTTCATCTGCTCGGGGCTGGTGTTCTGGGCCTCGTCCAGGATGATGAAGGCGTCGTTGAGGGTACGGCCGCGCATGTAGGCCAGCGGCGCGACCTCGATGGTGCCCGCCGCCATCAGGCGCGGGATCGAGTCCGGGTCGAGCATGTCGTGCAGCGCGTCGTAGAGCGGGCGCAGGTACGGGTCGATCTTCTCGTAGAGCGTGCCCGGGAGGAATCCGAGCCGCTCGCCGGCCTCGACCGCCGGGCGGGTCAGGATGATGCGGTTGACCTGCTTGGATTGCAGGGCCTGCACCGCCTTGGCCATCGCCAGGTACGTCTTTCCGGTGCCCGCGGGGCCGATGCCGAAGACGATCGTGTGCTTGTCGATGGCGTCGACGTAGCGCTTCTGGTTGAGGGTCTTGGGGCGGATGGTGCGGCCACGCGAGGACAGGATGTTCTGCGTGAGCACCTGGGCCGGGGTCTCCTGGCCGTCGCTCTCGCCGTTGTCGCTCGCCTTGAGCATGGCGATCGAGCGTTCCACTGCGTCCTCCGTCATCGGCTGCCCGGTGCGGAGCACCAGCATCATCTCGTCGAACACGCGCGAAATGAGGGCGACGTCCTTCGGGTCGCCGACCGCGCTGATCTCGTTGCCCCGGACGTGGATGTCGGCCGCCGGGAAGGCCTTCTCGATCACGCGCAGGAGGGAGTCGCCGGACCCCAGAACGGTCACCATGGGGTGCTGGGCGGGGACGGTGAGCTGTGCTCTCGCCTGCTCCTGCGCGGGGGTGTGAGCTGTCGATGATTGAGTCATGGGCCGGCGCTTAAGGCCTGCGGTTCCTCCTCGTCACGGCCGCACAGCTGAGGGCGGCCTCGCGATTCCCAGGGTACGACGGGGGAGTGACAACGCCGTAGAGGTTTTGGCGGTGGGGCGGGAAACGGGAGGCGACGGGACTTCTCGGCCGAGTGCCCGGAGGCGAGGGCACTTCCCGGCCGACGGCTACGGGGCGGTGGGTGTGCACAGGCCGGGGGCCAGGGGCGAAGCCCCCTGGTGGGCCGGGAGGTCAGGCCGAGCGCCGGAAACCGATCGTGGGGACGGCACGCCGCAACGGCCAGGGCCGCACCCACTCCTCCGACACCAGCCCGGCCAGGAACCCGTACCGCTCCAGCGCCGCAGGCGACTGCCCCTCCACCGACTGCACCTTCCGCCACCACGCCGCGATCTCCGACCACCCCGGCGCCGACAGCGACCCCCCGAACTCCTGCACCGACAGCGCCGCCGTCAGCCCGGCGAAGGCCAGCCGGTCCGCGAGCGGCCAGTCCGCCAGGGTCCCGGCGACGAACCCGGCGACGAACACGTCACCGGCCCCGGTCGGGTCGAGCGCCTCGACGGCGATGGCCGGCACCTCCGCCGTCTCCCCCGTCCGCCGGTCCACCGCGTAGGCCCCGTCGGCCCCGAGGGTGACCACCGCGAGCGGCACGTACTCGGTGAGGGCGTGCGCCGCCGCCCTGGGGCAGTCCGCGCCCGTGTACCGCATGGCCTCCTCGGCGTTGGGCAGGAACGCCTCGCAGTGCCGCAGGTCGGGCAGACCGGCCAGGTCCCACGCGCCGGTGTCGTCCCAGCCCACGTCGCCGAAGACCCGGGTGCCGTTGCTCGCGGCCTCGGCGATCCAGGGGGCACTCACGCCGGGTGCGAGGGAGGCGACGGCGGCACGCGCACGGGGCGGGCACTCCGGGGCCGGCTCCTCGGGGGGCGGCTCGTGGCCGTGCGAGACCATCGTGCGCTCGCCCTCGTAGGCCATGGAGACGGTCACCGGGGAGTGCCAGCCGGGCACCGTGCGCGACGAGGAGAGGTCGATGCCCTCGCCGTGCTCCAGGGCGTCCCAGCAGTAGTCGCCGTAGTGGTCGTCGCCGAAGGCCGCAGCGAGGGACGTGCGCAGCCCGAGGCGGGCCAGGGCCGTCGCCATGTTGGCGACGCCGCCGGGGCTCGACCCCATGCCGCGCGCCCACGACTCCGTCCCGCGCACCGGGGCGGAGTCGAGGCCGGTGAAGATGATGTCCAGGAACACGGTGCCCGTGAGGTAGACGTCCCAGGGCGGGTCGTCCGGTGTGCGCAGCGGGGCGAGGGGATCGACCTGGTTCTGGCGGTGCGATCCCTTTCCGGCCGGGGCGGTGGACGCGGTCACGATGCGCTCCCTGACGTGGTACGGATCAGGCCAGTTTGCACCACATCACCGGCGACGTGACGCCGATCACGCCGTACCCGTCCGTCCCGTCAGCTCGCGCGGGCCCCTGGCACGCTCCCCTTCCCGGCTTCGTCGGGCCTACCAGCGGGGCAGCGCGGGTGTCACCCACTGCGGATCGGCGACCCGCATCGCCGCCGCGTCGTCGCGGTCGCGCAGGGCACCGTCGTCGTCCAGCCACCGCCGGTGCAGTGCGGCCAGCCGCTCGCGGTCGAGCTCCACGCCGAGGCCGGGCGCGTCGGAGACGGCGACCCGGCCGCCGTCGAAGGCGAGCCGTTCGGTGAGGACGTCCTCGGACTGCCAGGGGTAGTGGGAGTCGCAGGCGTGGTGGAGGTTCGGCACGGTGGCCGCGACGTGGGTCATCGCGGCGAGCGAGATGCCGAGGTGGGTGTTGGAGTGCATCGACACGCCGACCCCGAAGGTGCGGCAGACCGCGGCGAGCTGCTGGGTGTTGCGCAGACCGCCCCAGTAGTGGTGGTCGGAGAGGACCACCTGGACGGCGCCCTTGGTGAAGGCCTCCGGGATCTCGGCGAACGTCGTCACGCACATGTTGGTGGCGAGCGGCACCCCGGTGCGCTCGGCGACCTCGGCCATGGCGGGTGTGCCGAGCGCCGGGTCCTCCAGGTATTCCAGGACGTCTCCCAGCTCCCGGGCGACCTTCACGGACGTCTCGACGGACCAGGCGCCGTTCGGGTCGAGCCGCAGCGGATGCCCGGGAAAGGCCTCGGCGAGGGCCTTGATCGCCGCGATCTCCTCGTCGGGCGGGAAGACACCGCCTTTGAGCTTGAAGGAGGTGAAGCCGTAGCGCTCGGTGAAGCGCCGGGCCTGCTCCACCACCCCGGCCGGGTCGAGGGCGGCGCCCCAGTCGTCCTTCCCGGCCGGCACACCGTCGGGGTGGGCGGCCCACTTGTAGAACAGGTAGGCGCTGTATGCGACGGAGTCGCGCAGCTTGCCGCCGAGCAGCGCGTGCACGGGCAGCCCGAGCGCCTTGCCGAGGGCGTCCAGGCAGGCGACCTCGAAGCCGGAGACGACGGACAGCCGCAGCTTGTCGGCGGTCTGGACGCCGCGCAGCCCGCCGACGTCGACGGCGTTCTCGACGCGGGAGGCGTCCACCGCGACCTGGTCCGCGACCGTGAACAGTCCGTTCAGATCACTGACCCGGCATCCCTTCAGCCGCTCGGCGAAGGGCGCGGCCAGTTCCAGGTACGTGGCGTCGCCGTAGGTCTCCCCCACGCCGGTGACACCGTCGGCGGTGACGACCTCGACGATCAGCCGGGGCGTGTACGGCTGGTGCAAGCCCTGCCTGTTCAGCAGCGGCGGGTCGGCGACCAGGATCGGCGTCAGGCGTACGTCGGTGATGGCGAGGTTCACGAAGTCCGTCTCCTCATACAGAGGCATCCATATATGAGAATGCGGGTCATGTAAGGGAACGTCAACCGCCGTGCCGCGCAGCTCGATGTACGCCCTACTCACCGGGACGCCATCAAGTCGGCCCGCGGCACGAGGGGCTGATCGTCGCCGGGATGTGAGAGGTCCGGGCGAAGGCCGAGGCGACCGTTCCGACGGGGACCGGATCGGAGCACTGGCGTGAACGAAGGCCCCCGCCGACGACGGCGAAAGCCCGCTCGCCGCCTGGCGAAAGCCCCCGTTTACCCGGGCTTCACCACCCCAAACGCAACGTGCTCCAGATCACATGCCCCGGGCTCCCGTGGGCGACTACGTGCTTGATACAAATTGCTCGCGCGTTCCTGTCCGTCGACGGTCGTCGCCCAATCCCCCTTTTCTCCCGCTCCTTTCGCATGCCCTGGGAACGCCCGTGTTCGCCCCCCGCACCACTCCCTGGCCCCTCGTCGCCCTTTTCACGGCCGGGTACCTCGCTCCGTATCTGCTGCCCACCACCGTCGGCAGGCTCGATTCGGACCTTCCGCTCTCCGCCACCCAGGCCGGCGCCGTCGGCAGTGCCCTGCTGCTGAGTTCGGCCGCCGCCGGGTTCGCCCTGGCCTCCCGGGTCGAGCGGATCGGAGCCCGCACCCTCGCCCGGCTCGGCCTCGCCCTGGCCCTGCTCGGCTACGGCGGTGCCGCCCTGAGCACCGCCGTCCCCGCTGTCGTCGCCGGCGCGGTCGTCGGCGGGTTCGGCTCCGGCACGGCCACGACCGTCGCCGCCACCCTCATCGCCGGTCAGAGGGATCCGCACCGGGCCTCCACGGCCGGGCTGCTCTCCGTCTCCGCCCTCGCGGGCGCCGTGTATCTGACGGTGCCGCACCTCGGCCCGGGGCACGGTCTGCCGCTGGCCGCGATCGCTCTCACGGCCCTGGCGGTCTGGCCGCTGACCGGCCGCCTGCCCGCCGGTGTGCCCGCCACGCCCATCGCCCGGCACGACAAGGCCCGGCTGCCGCACGCCCGTTCGGGGCTGCTGCTGGCCGCCGCCATGGTGTGCTGGTCACTCGCCCAGAACTCCCTGTGGGGCGTGAGCGGACGCATCGGCCTGGAGCAGGCGCACCTCGGCGAGGCCACCGTCGGCGTCGTCTTCGCCGTCGCTCTCGGCGCCGGCCTGACCGGAGTCCTCGCGGCGGGTGCCCTCGGAGCCCGGCTCGGACGCGCGATACCCATCGGCGGCGGCACCGTCCTCATCGCCGTCTGCATCGCGCTCAGCGCGTCCGCGACCGACCTGGGGAGCTTCGCCGCAGGCGAGATCGCCTGGAACACGCTCTACCCGGTGGTGCTGTCGTACCTCATCGGGCTCGCCGCCTCGCTCGACCCGCGCGGCCGCTGGGCCGTGCTGGTCGGCTCGGCGTCCTCCCTGGGCACCGCGGCCGGGCCGCTGACCGGCAGCGTGCTGTCGGCGCAGGCCGGCTTCCCGGCCATGGGCGCGATCCTCGGCACGGGTCTGCTCGTGATCGCCCTGCCGATGACCGCCGTCGCCCTGCACACCGGCGGACGTCCGCTGCTGCCCGGCGCGATCCGCCGCCGCGGCGGTCACCCGGCCGCCCTGGTCGCCGCCGCCACGGGGACGCCCACCGGCGCGATCCCCGAGATCGGCGCCCCGGAGCAGCCGGTGGTGGAGATCCCGGTCGACACCCCGGCCGTCCCCGCCCAGCGTGCCTACGGCAAGGCGGGGTCGGAGGTCTTCTGAGACCCGCCCGGAGCTAGGGCCTGTCGTTTGGATCATGACGCAGACGCGGGGCTCACCGGCGCTCACAGGTGCTGCCGATGCCCTGCGCCATGATCCAAACGACAGGCCCTAACCGAAGGTGTAGGCCTCCACCTCGGCCAGGTACCGCGCCCGCCGCTCCTCGTCGTCCTCCAGGAAGGAGGCGAGGAAGGAGTTGCGGGCCAGCTCGCGCAGCCGCTCCTCGGTGAGACCGAGGGTGGCGCGCACCGCGTCGAAGTTGTCGCCGGCGTAACCGCCGAAGTAGGCCGGGTCGTCGGAGTTGACCGTGCACATCAGGCCGGCGTCCAGCATGGCCGGCAGGGGGTGGTCGGCGAGGGTGTCGACCGTGCGCAGCCGGACGTTGGACAGCGGGCACAGCGTCAGCGGCACCCGGTCGCGCACCAGCCGCTCCACCAGCGCCGGGTCCTCCACGCAGCGCAGTCCGTGGTCGACCCGCTCCACGCCGAGGACGTCCAGCGCCTCGGTGATGTACTCCGGCGGGCCCTCCTCACCGGCGTGCGCGACCCTCCGCAGACCGAGTGCGGCGGCGGCCTCGTAGACCTCGCGGAACTTCACCGGCGGGTGCCCGACCTCGGCGGAGTCGAGACCCACGCCGGTGATCCGGTCCAGGTACGGCTTGGCGGCGTCCAGCGTGGCCAGAGCCGACTCCGCGGACTCGTCGCGCAGGAAGCACAGGATCAGCCGGGTCGAGACGCCGTGGTCGGCCTCGCTGTTCCCGAGCGCCCGCCACAGCCCCTCGACGACGGTGCCGATACCGAGACCACGGCTGGTGTGGGCCTGCGGGTCGAAGAAGATCTCCGCATGCCGCACGCCCTGCGCGGCGGCCCGGGCGAGATAGGCGTTCGCCAGGTCCTCGAAGTCCCGCTCGGTGCGCAGGACGGCCATGAGCTCGTAGTACAGGTTCAGGAAGGACTGCAGGTCCTCGAACCGGTAGGCCTCACGCAGCTCGTCGGTGTCGGCGTAGGGCAGGGTGACGCCGTTGCGCGCGGCGAGCTCGAAGGCGAGCTCCGGTTCCAGGGTGCCTTCGATGTGAAGGTGCAGTTCGGCTTTGGGGAGGGACATCAATTCATCGTACGGCCGTTTCACCGACGCTTCGGGACCGGCACCCTGAGTAGGTCGTGCGCCACGGTCAGCTCACCCTCGTACCCGGCGGCCCGGGCCTGGCGCTCGAACTCTCCCCCGCTCTCGGCTTCGCTCGAGCGGGAGGGGCCGCCACGGCCGGTGTAGCGCTGGCTGAAGTGGGTCAGCACGAGGTGCCGCACGCCGGTGTCCCGGGCCACGCGGGCCGCCTGACCTGCTGTCAGATGGCCGTGCTCGACGGCGAGTTCCTCGTCCTCGTCGAGGAAGGTCGACTCGATGACGAGCATGTCGCAGCCCTCGGCGAGCGCGTACACGCCGTCGCAGAGGCGGGTGTCCATGACGAACGCGAACCGCTGTCCGCGCCGCACCTCGCTGACGTCCTCCAGCGACACCCCGCCGAGCGCGCCCTCGCGCTGGATCCGGCCCACGTCCGGGCCCTTGATGCCGTGCGCGGCGAGCCGCTCCGGCAGCATGCGGCGGCCGTCGGGCTCGACGATCCGGTAGCCGTACGACTCCACCGGGTGCGACAGCCTCCGGGCCTCGATCGTGTACCCGTCCGTGCGGGCGAGCGGCCCGTCCGAGGCGACCGGGGCCTCGGTGATGCCAACGGTCTCGCGGTAGGCGGTGGCGTACCGGAGCCGGTCGAAGAAGCGCTGCCCGGAGCGGGGGTAGTGGGCGGTGATCTCGTGCGGGACCTTGTCGAGGTTGATGCGCTGGATCACCCCGGCCAGGCCGAGGGAGTGGTCGCCGTGGAAGTGCGTGACGCAGATCCGGTTCAGGTCGTGGGCGGCGACCCCGGCGCGCAGCATCTGGCGCTGTGTGCCCTCGCCGGGGTCGAACAGGATGCCCTCGCCGTCCCACCGCAGCAGGTAGCCGTTGTGGTTGCGGTGCCGGGTCGGGACCTGGCTGGCGGTGCCGAGCACCACGAGTTCACGTACGGACAAGGCGGACTACCCGGGGGGCCATTCGAGGCCGCGGCCGCCGAGCACGTGGCCGTGCACGTGCCAGACCGTCTGGCCGGCGCCGCTGCCGGTGTTGAAGACGAGGCGGTAGCTGTCGAGCTTCTCCTCGTCCGCTACGGCCTGGGCCTCGCGGACCACGTCGGCGGTGAGGGCCGGGTCGGCGGCGGCGAGGGCGGCGGCGTTCTCGTAGTGCGCCTTGGGGATGATCAGGACGTGGGTGGGGGCCTGGGGGTTGATGTCGCGGAACGCGACGGTCGTCTCCGTCTGGCGGACGATGGTCGCCGGGATGGTGCCTGCGACGATCTTGCAGAACAGGCAGTCGTCCTGGGGTTCCCCGGCCATGCGGTTACCTCCGAAGTTCGGGCGTTGTGGTGCCGACGGCATCGTATCGTCGTCGGGTGCGAGTGCGTTTGGGCTGGTCGCGCCCACGCGGCGGAGCCGCAAATTCGATGCAGCCCCGCGCCCCTAAAGGGTTGGCACAGCCGGGGGCGTTTTCGCCGGACTGGACTCCAATGCCTCCAAAGCCAGCCTGATTGCCTCGTCCAGTTGGGTGTCCCTCCCCGCCGCGTGGTCCTGCGGGCGTTGCAGGACCTCCACGTCCGGGTCCACGCCGTGGTTCTCCACTCCCCACTCGTAGCCCTCCAGCCAGAAGGCGTACTTGGGCTGAGTGACCAGCGTGCCGTCGACCAGGCGGTAACGGCTGTCGATGCCGATGACGCCGCCCCAGGTGCGGGTGCCGACGACCGGGCCGAGGCCCAGGGCCTTGATCGCCGCGTTGACGATGTCGCCGTCGGAGCCGGAGAACTCGTTGGCGACGGCCACGACGGGACCGCGCGGGGCGTCCTCCGGGTAGCTGTAGGGGCGCATGCCGCGCGGGACGGCCCAGCCGACGATACGGCGGGCCAGCTTCTCGACGACCAGCTGGGAGGTGTGGCCGCCGCGGTTCTCACGGACGTCGACGACCAGGCCCTCGCGGGCGACCTCGACGCGCAGGTCGCGGTGGATCTGGGCCCAGCCGGGAGCCTGCATGTCCGGGACGTGGAGGTAGCCGAGGCGCCCGCCGGACTTCTCGTGGACGTAGGCGCGGCGGTCGGCGACCCAGGCGTGGTAGCGCAGAGGTTCCTCGTCGGCGACCGGGACGACGACGGCGTGCCGGGGGTCGCCGCCGCCCGACGGGGAGACGGTCAGCTCCACCGGCTTGTTCGCGGTGCCGACCAGCAGCGGGCCGGGGCCGAGAACCGGGTCGACCGGCTGTCCGGCGACCGCCACGATGGCGTCCCCGGGGCGCACCGCGACGCCCGGCGCGGCCAGCGGGCTGCGGGCGTCCGGGTCGGAGGTCTCGGAGGGCAGGATGCGGTCGACGCGCCAACTGCCGTCATCGTGGCGGGAGATGTCGGCGCCGAGCAGGCCCTGGCGGGGGCCGCCGCCGTGTCCCCCGCGCGGGATGACGTAGGCGTGCGAGGTGCCCAGTTCGCCCTGGACCTCCCACAGCAGGTCGACCAGGTCGTCGTGGGTGGCGAGCCGCTCCACGACCGGGCGGTAGCGGTCGAGGACGCCGTCCCAGTCGACGCCGCTCATGTCGGGCCGCCAGAAGTGGTCGCGCATGATGCGGCCGTTCTCGTCGAACATCTGGCGCCACTCGGCCGCCGGGTCGACGAACTGCCGCACGCGGCCCAGGTCGACGGTGATGTTGGAGTCGCTGTCGTCGTCGCCGGAGGCGCGCCGGTCGCTGGGGACGACCTTCAGCCGCCCGTCCGTCCACAGCAGCACCCGCTTGCCGTCGCCGCTGACCGCGAAGTGGTCGGCGTCCACGGCGAGGTGTTCCAGGCGCTGCTGGGCGAGGTCGTAGCGCTCCAGCTCGGACTTCGGGTCGGGGTCGTCCGGGGTGGCCCGGGACGCGCCGAGCACACCGGCGACCGGGTGGCGCAGCCACAGGACACCGTCCTTGGCGGCCCGCAGGTTGGTGTAGCGGGCGGCCTCGACCGGGAAGGGCACGATGCGGTCGGCGAGGCCTTCGAGGTCGATGCGGGTGGTGGGGGTGCCCTCGCTGTCGGGGGTCTCCTCCCGGTCGGGCGTCTCGAAGGAGCGGCCGTGCCGCTGCGGCCCGAACGGGGAGGGCGTGGTGGCGGCGAGGGTGATCAGGTGCGGCCGGGCGCCCACCACGAAGGCCAGGTCGAAGACGTGCTCGTCGTAGACCGGGTCGAAGGAGCGGGTCGACAGGAACACGAGGTGCTTGCCGTCCATCGTGAAGGCAGGCGCGTAGTCCTGGAAGCGCAGCGGGGTGGCCTCGGTGACCGACAGGTCGGTGGTGTTGGCGAGTTTCAGCTGGCACAGCGGCCGGGGGCCGGGGTGGGACCAGGCCAGCCAGGACGAGTCGGGTGAGAAGACGAGGCCCGACACGTCGCCGTCCTCGCTGCGGTCGACCTCGCGCACCTCCCCCGTCTCCCGCTCCACCAGCAGCAGGCGCCCGTCGTGGCAGGACACGGCGGCACGGCTGCCGTCGGGCGCCATGGCGAGGTCCAGTACCCGGCCGAGCTGTCCGGCGGCGATGCGGCGGGGTGTCGCCCCCGGGGCGAGTCCGGTGGCGGGCGCGAACTCCAGGGCGTCGTCGCCCTCGGCGTCCGTCACCCACACCACCCACTGCTCGCCGTCCGCGCGGAACGTCCGCGGCAGCCGGGCGCGTACGCCCGGGGTCGAGGCCAGTGCGCGGGCCGGGCCGGAGCGGTGGGTGACCCAGTGCACGGCGCCGCGTACGGCGACCGCGCTGCCGCGTGCGGTGTGGTCCGGGGAGGCCGAGCCGAACCAGCGGGAGGCGTTCACCGGGAACGGCTGGAGATCGACGCGCTGTCCGCCCAGCCGCACGTCCAGCCGCCGCGGCTCGGCCCCGTCCAGGTCGTCCAGGATCCACAGCTCACCGGCGCTGGAGTAGACGACACGGGTGCCGTCGGTCGCGGCGTGCCGAGCGTAGAAACCGTCGAGAGGGGTGTGGCGGCGCAGGTCGGACCCGTCGGCGAGGGAGGAGTAGAGCGCTCCGGTGCCCTCGTGGTCGGAGAGGAAACCGATCCGGTCCCCCACCCACAGCGGGTATTCGAGGTTGCCGTCGATGTCCTCGTGGAGCCGCACGAACTCGCCGTTGTTCTCGGGGTCGATCCACAGCTTGCCCGCCGTACCGCCGCGGTACCGCTTCCACCAGGCCGCCTCGCGTCCCATGGGCGCGGACAGCAGCACCGTGTGCGGGCCGTGGGCGACGTCGCCGACGGGCCCGTACGGCAGGGTGGTGGCCGGTCCGCCGTCCAGCGGGACGGCACGCGCCCAGGTGCGGCGCAGGCTGGCCTCCCCATGGGCGCTGATCGCCAGCACCTCGCCGTCGGAGGTCCAGCCGCGCACCTGTGTCTTGGGGCTCCCCCAGTACGTCAGCCGCTTGGCGGGGCCGCCGTCGACCGGGGCGATGAACACCTCGGGGGCGCCGTCCCGGCCGGAGGTCCAGGCGACGGTGGTGCCGTCGGGCGAGATGCGGGGCTGGGTCACCGGCATGTTGTCGGCGCTGACCCGCCAGGCCCGGCCGCCGTCGAGTGGAGCGAGCCACACGTCGTCCTCGGCGGTGAAGGCGACCAGGTCGCCGTGCACATGGGGGAACCGGAGGTAAGCAGGCGATGTCACCTGATCACCCTATGCAGGGACGACGCCGCACGGACAGGGTTCGGATCACTTGCCCTCGACAGGGCGGCAGTCCGGGTACCGCTCGCACCAGATGGTCTGGGTGACGGTCACCGTGACGGTCGGTCCGGGCTGCCCGTTCGCCGGCCCGCCGACGGGGGGCGGGGTGCTGGAGTTGCAGTCGCCGAGGCCGTCGACCTGGAACCACACCTTGCCGTCCACCTTGGCGGTGATGTTCCCGCGCACGCAGGCGCCGTCCACCGCGTGGGTGACCTTGCCGTCGACGGTGATGTCCTTGCCGTCGTCGGTCTCGCCCTCGCAGTCGACGGTGGCGACGGTCCGCTCACGCGCCGAGGGTGACGACTTCCCGCCGTTCTCCCCGTAGGAGGCGGTGCAGGTGAGCCACCGCACGCCCGCCTTCTGCCGGTTGAGTTCCTTGGTCACGGTCTCGTCGGTGGTGTAGGCGACGGACGCGGCGCTGACGCTGCCCGGTTCGCAGGCGACGGCGCCGCCCACCGCCACCACGGCGAACGCCGCCGCGATCGCGACGCGCCGCCCGCGCGGCACCGGCCGATGACTTTTCGAAGCCCCCATGGAGGGGAGCCTGCCACTGTCGGGGGCCGCGCGGTAGGGCGCAAAGGCGTCAGCCGCGCAGCAGCAGCCACTCCTGAAGCTCCACCAAGTTTCCCTCGGGGTCCTTGAGATGGGCCACCCGCATACGGTCCGTCATGGGCGCCGGGCCGTGCAGGACGGTCGCGCCGCGCATCGTGATCTCCTGGCAGTACGCGTCCAGACCGTCCACCCGCAGCACGACAAGAGAGCGGTGGCCCTCGGCCGTGTCGCCCAGTTCGTCGAGCACTTCGGCCATCATCGACCGGTCCTGCAGCGCGATCCCCGCGGAGCCGACCGCGGGGCTGAACTTCTCGTACGGCCCGTCCGCCGCCCCCGACTGCGGTTTGAGGCCGAGGACCTCGCCGTAGAAGCGGTAACAGGCGGCGAAGTCGGTCACGAGCAGACGTACCTGTGCGAGTTCCACGGTGCCTCCGAGGGGGTCAGGACCAGCGTCCGGTGCGTGCCAGGAGTACGGCCGCGGCGGCCGTCCCGGCGGTCGATGTGCGCAGCACACTGCGCCCGAGGCGGTAGGCCTTCGCCCCCGCCTCCTCGAACAGCGCCAGTTCCTCCGGCGCCACGCCCCCCTCGGGTCCCACCACCAGCACGATCTCGCCGGTGGCCGGCAGGTCGGCGGTGGCCAGGGGTGTGTCCCCGCTCTCGTGCAGCACGGCGGCGAACTCCGCTCCCGCCAGCAGGGCGGCGACCTGCCTGGTCGTGGCCGCCTCGGCGACCTCGGGGAAGCGCACCCGGCGGGACTGCTTGCCCGCCTCCCGGGCCGTCGCCCGCCACTTGCCCAGCGCCTTCGCCCCGCGCTCGCCCTTCCACTGCGTGATACAGCGCGCCGCCGACCACGGCACGATCGCGTCGACGCCGACCTCGGTCATCGTCTCCACGGCGAGCTCTCCCCGGTCGCCCTTGGGCAGGGCCTGGACGACGGTGACCCGGGGCTGCTCCGCGGGCTCCTCGTGCACCGACTCCAGCCGGAGGATCAGCCGGTCCTTGCCCTCCGTGTCGAGCACGACGCAGTCCGCCCAGCGGCCGGCCCCGTCCGTGAGGACGACGTCCTCACCGGCGCGCAGCCGCTTCACGGAGACGGCGTGCCGCCCCTCCGGCCCGTCGAGGACGTACCGGCCGTCACCGCCCGCGGCGAAGTCCTCGGCCACGAACACCGGCGCGGTCACAGCACACCCCCACTCGTCAACGACGCCCGGGCGGCGGCCAGTTCCCCGGCCAGCACCTCCACCAGCTGCCCGGCGGGCAGGTCCCGCGCCATCCGGTGCCCCTGTCCCGCCCACAGCGCCATGCCCTGCGCGTCACCGGCCTTGGCGGCGGCCTTGCGCAGCGGCGCGGTGAGGTGGTGGATCTCGGGGTAGGCGGCGGGCGCGTACGGGCCGTGCTCGCGCAGGAACCGGTTGACGAGGCCGCGCGCGGGCCGCCCGGAGAACGCCCGGGTCAACTCCGTGCGCACGAACAGGGGGTTGGTCAGTGCCTGCTTGTGCAGGGCGTGCGCCCCCGACTCGGTGGTGGCGAGAAAGGCGGTGCCCAGCTGGGCCGCGCTCGCGCCCGCGGCGAGGACACCGGCGATCTGGCTGCCGCGCATGATGCCGCCGGCGGCGATGATCGGGATGCTCACGGCCTCGCGGACCTGCGCGATGAGCGACAGCAGTCCGAGGCCGGAGCCGTCCGTCTCGGGGATGTCCCGGTGGGTGCCCTGGTGGCCGCCGGCCTCGACGCCCTGGGCGATGACCGCGTCCGCGCCCGTCCGCTCCACGGCCCGGGCCTCGTCGGGGGTGGTCGCGGCGGCCAGGACGAAGGTGCCGACGCGGTGCAGGGCGTCGACGACCTCCCGGCTCGGGACGCCGAAGTGGAACGACACGACCGGTACGGGGTTGTCGCGCAGCACCACGAGCTTGGCCTCGAAGCCGTCGTCCCGTCCGCTGTCCGCGTCGCCGAGCTCGGCCTCGTACCAGGTGGCCTCGCCGGCCAGCTGATGGGCGTAGACGTCGACGGCGGCGGGGTCGGCGTACTCCGGCTGCGGCATGAAGACGTTGACGCCGAAGGGCCTGCCGGTGAGGCTCCGGAGCTGCTTGATCTCCTGGTACATCCCGTCGGCGGTCTTGTAGCCGGCGGCGAGGAATCCCAGCCCGCCCGCTTCGCACACGGCGGCGGCCAGCTTCGGTACGGAGACGCCGCCCGCCATGGGGGCCTGCACGATCGGGTGGGGGAAGAGATCGGTCAGTGCGGAGGACATGACGGCATGTTGTCACGTCCTCCGGACAACCCCTAAACCGGCCTGCCGACTGGCATAGACCAGAGGAACAGGCACCTCCCGTCACCCGGGAGGCACCCCGCATCACCCGTCACAGGCGCCGGCTCCACGCCCGTTGAACGCATCCTTCAACCGCGAGAACAGCCCCTGCTGCCCCGGCTGACCGTGCCTGCCCGGAGGACGACCCCCGGACCCCCGGAAGCGGCCCGACCACTCGCGTCAGCGACCGTTGAACGCATCCTTCAGCCGCGAGAACCCCTGCTGCCCCGGCTGACCGTGCCTGCCCGGAGGACGACCCCCCGGACCCCCGGCAGCGGCCCGACCACTCGCGTCAGCGACCGTTGAACGCATCCTTCAACCGCGAGAACAGCCCCTGCTGCCCCGGCTGGAACTGCCCGGTGGGGCGTTCCTCGCCGCGGAGTTTGGAGAGTTCGCGCAGCAGGCGCTCCTGCTCGGGGTCGAGCTTGGTCGGGGTCTGGACCTCGACGTGGACGATGAGGTCGCCGCGTCCGCCGCCGCGCAGGTGCGTGACGCCCCGGCCGTGCAGCGGGATCGACTGGCCGGACTGGGTGCCCGGGCGGATGTCGACCTCCTCCATGCCGTCGAGCGTCTCCAGCGGCACCTTCGTGCCGAGGGCCGCCGCCGTCATGGGAATCGTCACCGTGCAGTGCAGGTCGTCGCCGCGCCGCTGGAACGTACTGTGCGGCAGCTCGTGGATCTCGACGTAGAGGTCACCGGCCGGACCACCGCCGGGGCCGACCTCGCCCTCGCCGGCGAGCTGGATGCGCGTGCCGTTGTCGACACCGGCCGGGATCTTGACCGTGAGCGTGCGGCGGGAGCGGACCCGGCCGTCGCCCGCGCACTCCGGGCACGGGGTCGGGACGACCGTGCCGAAGCCCTGGCACTGCGGGCAGGGGCGGGACGTCATGACCTGGCCCAGGAAGGACCGGGTCACCTGCGAGACCTCACCGCGGCCGCGGCACATGTCGCACGTCTGGGCGGAGGTGCCCGGCGCCGCGCCCTCACCGTTGCAGGTGTTGCAGACGACGGCCGTGTCGACCTGGATGTCCTTGGTCGTACCGAAGGCCGCCTCGTCGAGCTCGACCTCGATACGGATCATGGCGTCCTGGCCGCGACGGGTGCGCGAGCGCGGTCCGCGCTGCGACGCCGTGCCGAAGAACGCGTCCATGATGTCCGAGAAGTTCCCGAAACCACCGGCTCCGAAGCCGCCCGCGCCACCGCCGCCGGCCTGCGAGAGCGGGTCGCCGCCGAGGTCGTAGACCTGCTTCTTCTGCGGATCCGACAGCACCTCGTAAGCGGCGTTGATCTCCTTGAACCGCTCCTGGGTCTTCGGATCGGGGTTGACGTCCGGGTGCAGCTCACGCGCGAGCCGCCGGAAGGCCTTCTTGATCTCTTCCTGCGACGCGTCGCGGCGCACGCCGAGTACGGCGTAGTAGTCCGTGGCCACTACGACTCCGCCAGGATCTGTCCGACGTACCGTGCCACTGCGCGTACCGCTCCCATCGTTCCCGGGTAGTCCATGCGGGTCGGTCCGACCACGCCGAGCTTGGCGACTGCCTCGCCGCCCGAACCGTAGCCGACCGACACGACGGACGTGGAGTTGAGTCCTTCGTGGGCGTTCTCGTGACCGATCCGTACGGTCACGCCCGGATCCTTCGCCTCGCCGAGCAGCTTGAGGAGCACGACCTGCTCCTCGAGCGCCTCCAGCACCGGCCGGATCGTGAGGGGAAAGTCATGACCGAAGCGGGTCAGATTGGCGGTGCCGCCGATCATCAGCCGCTCCTCGTTCTGCTCGACGAGCGTCTCCAGAAGCGTGGAGAGCACCGTAGAGACGGTACCCCGGTCCTCGTGCTCGAACGCCTCCGGGAGATCCTCCACCAGACCCGGCACATCCGCGAAACGGCGGTTCGCCACACGGCTGTTGAGCCGCGCGCGCAGATCCGCCAGCGAGGCCTCGCCGAAGGGCGCCGGGCAGTCGACCACCCGCTGCTCGACCCGCCCGGTGTCCGTGATCAGCACGAGCATCACGCGCGCGGGCGCGAGGGAGAGCAACTCCACGTGCCGCACGGTCGAGCGGGTCAGCGACGGGTACTGCACGACGGCGACCTGACGCGTGAGCTGCGCGAGCAGCCGTACCGTACGCGCCACGACGTCGTCGAGGTCGACGGCACCCTCGAGGAAGTTCTGGATCGCGCGCCGCTCGGGCGCGGTCATCGGCTTGACACCGGCGAGCTTGTCGACGAACAGCCGGTAGCCCTTGTCCGTGGGGATGCGCCCGGCACTGGTGTGCGGCTGCGCGATGTACCCCTCGTCCTCGAGGGCCGCCATGTCGTTGCGGACGGTGGCCGGGGAGACGCCGAGGTTGTGCCGCTCGGTGAGGGCCTTGGAGCCCACCGGCTCCTCGGTGCCGACGTAGTCCTGGACGATGGCGCGCAGCACCTGAAGCCTGCGTTCACTGAGCATCGCGCACACCTCCAGATGTCTCCGCCTGCTTGCCCTGCCGGTCCGGCCTGGCACTCTGCGCGTGCGAGTGCCAGCATTCCCCGGCCCAGTGTACGGCGGTGGGGTACACCCCCGGCAAGGCTGGTCGTGCGGCGCCGTGCCCCGAGCCGGGCCCACCGCTAGCGTCGCCGTATGACGGTGACTTGGGAAGACCTGGGGTGGGAGCGCGTGGCCGCGGGGGTGGGGCGGTGCCGGCTGCCGGTGTGGGACTGCACCGCGGGGCTGGTCGTCGGCGAGGACGCGGCCCTCGTGATCGACCCGGGGTCGAGCCTCGCCGAGGGCGCGAAGGTGCGCGAGCAGGCGCGGGCACTCGCGGGTCACCGTGTGACACATCTCGCCCTGACCCATCCGCACTTCGACCACGTCTTCGGTGCCGCGGCGCTCACGGACGTGGAGGTGTTCGGCGCGGTGGGCGTGGACGCGGTACTGACCCGGGTGCGGGACCGCGAGGAGATGCGGGCGGACGCGGTGCGCAACGGCCTGGCGGCCGAGACGGCCGAGGAGGCGGCGCAGCGGCTGGCCGCGCCCGGCCACCTGGTCTCCGGCGAGTGGACGCTCGACCTGGGCGGCGGCCGGCAGGTGCTGCTGGCGAACGTCGGCCCGGGTCACACCGCGCACGACCTGGCGGTGCTGGTGCCCGGGGACCCGGAGGTGGTGTTCTGCGGCGACCTGGTCGAGGAGTCCGGGGAGCCGCAGGCGGGCCGGGACGCGGTGCCCTCGCAGTGGCCGGCCGCCCTGGACCGGCTGCTCGGCCTGGGCGGTGAGGACGCGGTGTACGTGCCCGGTCACGGAGCGCTGGTGGACGCGGCGTTCGTGCGGGCACAACGGGACGCCCTGGCGGTGCGTTTCGGCGTGTCGCGGTGATCGCCGTCCGCCTTCTCCTATCGTCATGCGAATGCGCCAGTACTCCGCCGATCTGACCCCGCCGTGGAAGAAGCCGAAGCCGGTGCCCGAGGTCGCGGCGGAGCCGGGCCTGGTCGTGGAGGAGCCGGGGACCGGCTTCTGCGGTGCGGTGATCCGCTGCGAGGCGGGCACGGTGACGCTGGAGGACCGCTTCGGCAAGCACCGGGTGTTCCCGATGGAGCCGCGCGGTTTCCTGCTGGAGGGCAGGGTGGTGACCCTGGTGCGGCCGTCGTCGGGCGGCCCCGCGCGTCCCACCCGCACGGCCTCGGGATCGGTCGCCGTCCCCGGCGCACGTGCCCGGGTGGCCCGTGCCGGCCGCATCTACGTCGAGGGCCGCCACGACGCCGAGCTGGTCGAGAAGGTGTGGGGCGACGACCTGCGCATCGAGGGCGTGGTCGTGGAGTACCTGGAGGGCGTCGACGACCTCCCGTCGATCGTCGACTCCTTCGCCCCCGGCCCCGACGCCCGCCTCGGCGTCCTGGTCGACCACCTGGTCCCGGGCAGCAAGGAGTGGCACATCGCCCAGTCGGTGGAGAGCGCACACGCGCTGGTCGTCGGCCACCCCTACATCGACATCTGGGAGGCCGTGAAACCGTCGTCCCTCGGCATCGAGGCCTGGCCCCGGGTGCCGCGCGGCCAGGACTGGAAGACGGGCGTGTGCAGGGCTCTCGGCTGGCCGGAGAACACCGGCGCGGCCTGGCAGCGGATCCTGTCGGGGGTCCAGTCGTACAAGGACCTGGAGCCGGAACTCCTGGGCAGGGTCGAGGAGCTGATCGACTTCGTGACAGCGCCGTAGCCGCACCCGGCTGCGGGCCTGCGCGCCACCCCAGCTGCGGGCGTGCGCGCCGCTCGGGGCGATGGGGGTACCCCCTTGCTGGAGCGAAGCCGAGAGCTTGGGGAGGGTGGGCGCAGCGGCACCCCGCTACGCCGGGCTGCGCAACCCCCCGCCCCCTGCACCAACGCCCAGCACCTCAGTCCACGAGGTCCCGGACAACCCCGTCCGCCAGCAACCGCCCCCGCAAGGTCAGCACCGCCCGACCCTCCTCGTAGGGCTCCTCCTGAAGCAACCCCTCCGACAAGGCCTTGTGCGAGGCAGCCAGCCCCTTCGACCTCAGCAGGGACAACGGCACCCCCTCCCGGAGCCGCAACTCCAGCAGAATCCGCTCCACCCGCCGATCTTCCTCGCTCAGCACCTCACGCCCGGCCCCCGGCGACCTCCCGGCAGCCAGCGCAGCCGCGTACGCCCCCGGATGCTTCACGTTCCACCACCGCACCCCGCCCACGTGACTGTGCGCCCCGGGCCCGGCCCCCCACCAGTCGGCCCCCCGCCAGTACAGCTCGTTGTGCAGACACCGCCCGGCCGCCGAGGTCGCCCAGTTCGACACCTCGTACCACTCGAAGCCCGCGCCGGAGAGAACCTCGTCCGCCATCAGGTACCGGTCGGCGTGGACGTCGTCGTCGGTCATCGGCACCTCGCCCCGGCGGATCCGACGGGCCAGCTGCGTCCCTTCCTCGACGATCAGGGCGTACGCGCTGACGTGGTCCGGCCCGGCGCCCAGCACCGCGTCCAGCGAGGCCCGCCAGTCGTCGTCGGACTCCCCCGGCGTGCCGTAGATCAGGTCGAGGTTCACATGCTCGAAGCCCGCCTCCCGGGCCTCCGCCACGCAGGCCTCTGGGCGGCCGGGCGTGTGCGTCCGGTCCAGGATCCTCAGCACGTGCTGCCGCGCGCTCTGCATCCCGAAGGAGATCCGGTTGAACCCGCCCTCGCGCAGGGTCGCCAGATACGCCGGGTCCACCGACTCCGGGTTCGCCTCCGTCGTGACCTCGGCGTCCTCCGCCAGCCCGAACTCGTCCCGCACGGCCCGGAGCATCCGTACCAGGTCACCGGCGTCCAGCAGGGTGGGCGTGCCGCCGCCCACGAACACGGTCCGCACCGGCCGCGGGTCGTCCCCCAGCACCTTGCGCGCCAGCCGGATCTCGTCGACGAGCGTCTCGGCGTAGTTGTCGCGGGAGGCCAGCACGCCGCCGCTGGAGCGCAGCTCCGTCGCGGTGTACGTGTTGAAGTCGCAGTAGCCGCAGCGGGTCGCGCAGTACGGGACGTGCAGGTAGAACCCGAGCGGACGGTCGGCGGCCCCGGCGAGGGCGGACGCGGGCAGCGCCCCGTCGTCGGGGACGGGCTCGCCGTCGGGGAGTGCGGAAGGCATGCCCTCCATTGTCCAGCACCCGGGCGGTCAGTCCGCCTGGAGCACCAGCAGCGCCAGATCGTCCGCCGGGGGCCGGGCCCCGAACTCGTGCACGAGCCGCTTGATCCGCTCGGCTATCAGCTCCGCGTCCAGGCCGGCGCACCCGGCCAGCGCCGTGGCCAGTCCGTCCCCGTCGTCGAACTGGCGGGATCCCGAGCGGCGCTCGGTCACTCCGTCGGTGACGCACAGCAGGGTGTCGCCGGACCGCAGCTCGAAGGTGTCGCTGGTGTACGTGGCGTCCTCGACGACGCCGAGGAGGGTCTGGGGCTGCGCGACCGTGTGGACCTCGCCGCCCGCCCCGAGCAGCAGGGGCAACGGGTGCCCGGCGGAGGCGACCGTGCAGCGGACGCCGCCTTCGAAGGGGACGAGCTCGCCGTAGAGCAGGGACAGGAAGCGGGTCTGGGGGCCGTCGCCCGGCGGGGTCGGTCGCGCGCCCGCGGCGACCAGCGCCCGGGCCGCGGCGTCGGCGGCCTCCGTGGCGTCGTCGAGCAGGAGCTGGTTGAGGCGGTCGAGGACGTCGGCGACCTGGTAGCCCTCGCGGGCCAGCAGCCGCAGCCAGGGCCGGGCCAGGCCGATCACGACGGCCGCCTCGGGGCCCTTGCCCTGGACGTCGCCGACGGCGAAGCACCAGCGGCCGTCGCCTGCCGGGAACACGTCGTAGAAGTCGCCGCTGGGACCGCCCTTGTCGTAGGGCTCGTAGACGAGCGCGCTGCGCACCCCGGGGATCTCCGCGACGGCGCCGGGGAGCAGTCCGCGCTGGAGCACGGCGCTGATGGTGGCCTGCCGGGCGTACTGGCGGGCGGCGCCGATGGCGAGGGCCACCCGGCGGCTGAGGTCCTCGACGAGGCCGGTGATCTCGTCGGGGAAACCGGCCGGCCCGGACCGCCCGATGACCAGGGTGCCGAGCGGCCGGCCCCCGGCGACCAGGCGGTAGGCGAGGGCCGAACCGGGTTCGGCGTCCCCGAGCGCCTCGCCGGGCCAGGGACAGCCGACGGGCCCGGACCCGCCCTGGTCCCGGCCGCGCTCGAACGGGGACGCCCCCAGCGGGTCGAACGGTTGCGGCGGGTCCTTCTCCAGGGCGTGGCGCAGCTCCTCGATCCGGTTCTCGCTGCCGTGCCAGACCCGGGCGAGGCGCGCTCCGCCCACGCCGCTCCAGCCTCCGGCGGTGGCCTCGTCCTCCAGCCACACCCCGCACCAGTCGGCCAGCCGGGGCACGATCAGCTGTCCGGCGAGGGCCGCGACGAGGTCCTCGTCGAGCTGTCCGGCGAGAAGGTCGGAGGCCTCGGCGAGGAACGACAGGGCACCGCGGCCGAGCCAGGCACCGTCGGGTCCGTTCCGCCCGTCGCGCTTCTCGTGCCGGGCCCGCCAGTCCCGTAAGTCGTTCCAGTCGCGCAGGTCGGAGACCACCCGCACCTCGGAGACCTCCCGCACCTCGGAGACCTCCCGCACCTCGGAAACCTCCCGCATTTCGGAGATTTCGCGCAGGTCAGGGCTCTCCCGCGGGTCGGGCTTCCCCCGCGGGTCGGAGGCCTCCTCCGAGGCAGGGGTCTCCCGTGGGCCGCCCCCGGCCCGCGTCTCCCCGACCTCCCGCGAGGCCGACCGCTCTCTCCGGTGCCGTGAGCCCCACGGTTCACCATCGTCCCGTGGGTCCCACGGCTCACCGTCACGCCGACGGTCGAGCGAGCCCCGGGCCCCTCCCTGCCCACGCGTACCCCGGAGACCTCCTCCGCCGCGCCAGCCCCGTACCGCCTCCCCCGCCTCCTCGTCCGGGTGCGCTTCGGGTGCCAGAATCTCCGCCACCCGCAGGTTGCGCGCCAGCGCGTGCTCCCCGGCGTACGCCTCGATCTGGTCGCCCGCCGCGCTCTCACCGGCGGGCAGCCGGGCCCACACGGTCTTGCGGCCCGTGCGGTACGTGATGCCCCACGCCTCGGAGAGCGCGCCGACGAGCCGGAGCCCGCGGCCGTACTCGGGGGTGTCGTGCGGTGTCTCCGGCTCGCTGCCGCGCGGGGCGCGGGAGGGGTGGTGGTCGGAGACCTCGACGACGACCGCTGCCGTGTCGGGGGCGTCGCCCTCCAGGCGGCATTCCATCTCGACGTCGGTGCCGGCGTGCACGACGGCGTTGGTGACGAGTTCGCTGACGACGAGCGTGGCGTCGTCGGCCAGGCGGTCGGTGAGGAACTCGGCGCCCGGCAGGCCGAGCCCGGTCCACTCGGCGAAGGCGGCGCGCACCAGGGCGCGGGCGGCGCCCGGGGCGAGGGAGCTGCCGGGCAGGGTCGCGTGCGCCCGCGCGCGCTCCGGCTCGGGCGCCTCGGCGGCCGGCCCGGACGGTGCGGGCTCCTCGGAAGCGGGCCCCTCCTGGACGGGCACGGGCGTCTCCCAAGCGGGTGCAGGCGCTTCTGAGGCACGGGAGGCGGTCTCCCGTTGCGTCGGAATGGCCCCCATGGACAGCTCCCCGGGCAGTTCGTACGAATACGCCACAGTCGATGCCGACAGAGTGACAGACTGACCACGCCCATAAGCGCCGAGTTACCGAAGTGGGCCGCCATGAGTGAGAACAGTGCTACTCCTGTGGTCGAAGACCGACACGAAGACGGTCAGATTCGTGCATCCGATCTGCGTCCACTGCTCGCCGCGATGACGGCGGCCCGGGACGGCGACTTCACCAAGGTGCCCGAATCCGGCCACGGCATGGTGGCCGAACTCACCGCTGTCTACAACCAGATCATGGACCGCAGCGTCCACTTCACCTCCGAGGTGCAGCGCGTCAGACGGGAGCTGGTGCGGCACGGCCGGCTGGACGAGCGCCTCTCGGCCAGCCCGGGCCAGGGTCTGTGGACGTCCCGGATCAACGATGTGAACCAGCTGCTCGACGCCCTGGTCGCCCCGGCGGCGAACGCCACGCGCGTGCTGGACGCGGTGGCCGGCGGCGATCTGACCCAACGCGTCGATCTGCACGACGGGACACGGCAGTTGCGCGGCGATCTGCGCCTCCTGGGCCGGGCCGTGAACAAGATGGTGGACCAGCTGTCCCTCTTCACCGGCGAGGTGACCCGGGTGGCCCGCGAGGTCGGCACCGAGGGCCGGCTCGGTGGCCGCGCCAAGGTGCAGGGCCAGTCGGGCAGTTGGCGGGACGTGACGGAGGCCGTCAACACGATGGCGTCCCGGCTGACGGCCCAGGTGCGGGACATCGCGGCGGTGACGACCGCGGTGGCACGCGGCGACCTGACCCGCACGGTCACCGTGGAGGCGACCGGCGAGCTGCTGGAGCTGAAGCTGACCGTCAACACGATGGTCGACCAGCTGTCGGCCTTCGCCGACGAAGTGACCCGGGTGGCCCGCGAGGTCGGCACGGAGGGCCAGTTGGGCGGCCGGGCCCAGGTGCGGGGCGTGTCGGGGGTGTGGAAGGACCTCACCGACAACGTCAACTTCATGGCTTCGAACCTCACTTCGCAGGTCCGCAACATCGCCCAGGTGACCACGGCCGTCGCCAACGGCGACCTGTCCCAGAAGATCACGGTCGACGCGCAGGGCGAGATCCTGGAGCTCAAGTCGACCATCAACACCATGGTCGACCAGCTCTCGGCCTTCGCCGACGAAGTGACCCGGGTCGCCCGTGAGGTCGGCACCGAGGGCAACCTCGGCGGCCGGGCCCAGGTGCGGGGCGTGTCCGGCGTCTGGAAGGACCTCACCGACAACGTCAACTTCATGGCCGACAACCTCACCTCCCAGGTGCGCAACATCGCCCTCGTCTCCACGGCCGTCGCGCAGGGCGACCTCGGCAAGAAGATCACGGTGGAGGCCAAGGGCGAGATCCTGGAGCTGAAGTCGACGATCAACACCATGGTCGACCAGCTCTCCGCGTTCGCCGACGAAGTGACCCGGGTCGCCCGCGAGGTCGGCACCGAGGGCAACCTCGGCGGCCAGGCGCAGGTGCGGGGCGTGTCCGGCGTCTGGAAGGACCTCACCGACAACGTCAACTTCATGGCGCTGAACCTGACCTCCCAGGTCCGCAACATCGCCCAGGTGACCACGGCCGTCGCCAACGGCGACCTGTCGAAGAAGATCACCGTCGACGCGCGCGGCGAGATCCTCGAACTGAAGGACACCGTCAACACGATGGTGGAACAGCTGCGCGCCTTCGCCGACGAGGTGACGCGGGTGGCCCGCGAGGTCGGCACCGACGGCCGGCTCGGCGGCCGGGCGCAGGTGCTGGGCGTCTCCGGCGTCTGGCGGGACCTGACGGACAACGTCAACTACATGGCCGACAACCTCACCTCGCAGGTGCGCAACATCGCCCAGGTCGCGACGGCCGTGGCGCAGGGCGATCTGTCCCGGAAGATCGACGTGGACGCGCGCGGCGAGATCCTGGAGCTGAAGACCACCATCAACACCATGGTCGACACGCTGTCCTCCTTCTCCTCGGAGGTCACGCGGGTGGCCCGCGAGGTCGGCAGCGAGGGCCGGCTCGGCGGTCAGGCCCGGGTCGAGGGCGTCTACGGCACGTGGAAGCGCCTGACGACCAACGTCAACGAACTCGCGTCCAACCTCACCACGCAGGTCCGCGCGATCGCCGAGGTCGCCTCGGCGGTGGCCCAGGGCGACATGTCCCGCTCGATCACCGTGGAGACGCAGGGCGAGGTCGCCGAGCTGAAGGACAACATCAACCTGATGGTGGCCAATCTGCGCGAGACGACCCGCGCCAAGGACTGGCTGGAGTCCAACCTGGCCCGGCTGGCCGCCCTGATGCAGGGCCACCGGGACCTGATGGAGGTCGCCGACCTGATACTCCGCGAGCTGACCCCGCTGGTGAACGCCCAGTACGGCGCGTTCTACCTGGCCGACCCGGAGGAGGCCGGAGCGACGGCCCCCTCCAAGGGCCTGGCCTTCATCGCGGGGTACGGCGCCGCCCAGGACGCGACCGTGGAGACCGGCGGGCTGCCGGTGCACGGCCTGGTCGCGCAGGCGGCCCGGGAGAAGAAGCGGATCCTGGTGGAGGGAGCCCCACCCGACTACATCAAGATCAACAGCGGTCTGGGCGAGGCGGCCCCGACCACGATCGTCATCATCCCGATCCTCTTCGAGGACAAGCTCCTCGGCGTCATCGAACTCGCCTCGTTCTCCCGCTTCTCCGACGTGCACCTGGCGTTCTTCGACCAGTTCGTCAACACCATCGGCGTCGCCATCAACACGATCATCGCCAACTCCCGCACGGAGTCCCTGCTCGGCCAGTCCCAGCGCCTGGCCATGCAGCTCCAGGAACGCTCGGACGAACTCCAGAAACAACAGGGTGAGTTGCAGCGGTCCAACGCCGAACTGGAGGAGAAGGCCGCCCTGCTGGCCACGTCCTCGCAGTACAAGTCCGAGTTCCTGGCGAACATGTCGCACGAACTGCGCACCCCGCTGAACTCGCTGCTGATCCTGGCCCGGCTGCTCTCCGACAACCCCGACGGCCATCTCTCCGACCAGGAGGTGCAGTTCGCGACGACCATCCACCGCTCGGGCTCCGACCTCCTCCAGCTCATCAACGACATCCTGGACCTGTCGAAGATCGAGGCCGGCCGGATGGACGTACGCCCCAAGCGGCTGCCGCTGATCAAGCTGCTCGACTACGTCCACGCCACCTTCCGCCCCCTCACCCTCGACCGGGGGCTCGCCTTCGATGTGGCGGTCGGCGAGGACGTACCGCGCGAGATGTTCTCGGACGAGCAGCGGCTCCAGCAGATCCTGCGCAACCTGCTGTCCAACGCGATCAAGTTCACCGCGTCCGGCAAGGTCGAGCTGCGGGTGGACCGGGTGCAGGACGCCGAGCACCGGCGGGGGCCCGCCCGGTCGGGAGAGGCCGACAGCGGGGTCGTCCGGGACACCGACGACGTCATCGCGTTCGCCGTGTCCGACACCGGCATCGGGATCGCGCCGGAGAAACTCCCGGTGATCTTCGAGGCGTTCGCGCAGGCCGACGGCACCACCAACCGCAAGTACGGCGGCACCGGGCTCGGCCTGTCCATCAGCCGGGAGATCGCGGGCCTGCTCGGCGGGCGGATCGTCGCCGAGAGCGAACCCGGGAAGGGCTCCACGTTCACGCTGTACGTGCCGGTCGTCAGCCCCGGCCACACCGCGCCCGCACCCGTGCCCGAGGACCGCGCCGGCCTGCCCCTGCCGCTCCAGTCCGCCTCCGGGCCCTTTCCGGTCGCGCACGACGCGGACGACACCTGGCCGTCGCCGACCAAGCTGGAGGCCTGGACGTCCGGCCGGCCGGGCCGGATCCTCGCCGGGCGGCGGGTGCTGATCGTCGACGACGACATCCGCAACGTCTTCGCCCTCACCCATGTCCTGGGCCGGGTCGGCATGACGGTGCTCTACGCGGAGAACGGCCGCGAGGGCATCGAGACGCTGGAGCGCAGCGGGGACGTCGAACTGGTCCTGATGGACATCATGATGCCGGAGATGGACGGCTACGAGACCATCTCCGCGATCCGCCGCACACCCCGCTGGGCGGGCCTGCCGATCGTGGCCCTGACCGCCAAGGCGATGCCCGGCGACCGGGAGAAGTCCATCGCCCGCGGCGCCAACGACTACGTACCCAAGCCGGTGGACATCGACGGCCTGCTGACGGTCGTGTGCGCACTACTGGAACCCGAGGGCACGGAAGAAGAAGCATGAGCGGCACCGCCACCCACCCCGAACGCGCCGGAATCCTCCTCGTCGACGACATGGAGGACAACCTGACCGCCCTGGAGGCCGTCCTGGCGTCCCTGAACGAGCCCCTGGTGCGCGCGCGTTCGGGCGAGGAGGCGCTGAAGGCCCTGCTGCGGCAGCCCATCGCCCTGGTCCTGCTCGACATCCGCATGCCCGGCATGGACGGCTTCGAGACGGCCGCCCACATCAAACGCCTCGACCAGACCCGGGACGTCCCGATCATCTTCCTCACCGGCGCGGACGACGACTCCGGCTACGCCTTCCGCGGCTACGCGACCGGCGCCGCCGACTACGTGACCAAGCCCTTCGACCCCTGGGTCCTCCGGGCGAAGGTCAGCGTCTTCCTGGACCTCTACCGAAAAGGCAGAGAGGTGGAACGCCTCAGGACGGAGATCCAGGACTTGAAACGCCGGGTGGGTGATGCACCCTAGGGGCGCGAGGAACTGCGCGAACAACCCCCACGAACCCGAGGTCGCGACACAGCCCCCGCCACCCCCTACGCCTCGCGAGAGCCCTCGTACATCTCGTCGATCAGATGCTTGTACTCCCGCTCCACCACGGGGCGCTTCAGCTTCAGACTCGGCGTGATCTCACCGTGCTCGACATCGAGGTCCCGCGGCAGCAGCCGGAACTTCTTGATGGTCTGCCACCGCTGCAGCCCCTCGTTGAGCTGCTTCACGTACCCGTCGACCATCTCCACCGTGACCGGCGAGGCGACGATCTCCGCGTACGGCTTCCCCTCCAGCCCGTTGTCCTTGGCCCAGTCGGTGATGGCGGCCTCGTCGAGCGCGATCAGCGCCGTGCAGAAGTTCCGGTCGGCCCCGTGCACCAGGATGTTGGAGACGTACGGGCACACCGCCTTGAACTGTCCCTCGACCTCCGCAGGGGCGATGTACTTGCCGCCGGAGGTCTTGATGAGGTCCTTCTTGCGGTCGGTGATCCGCAGGTAGCCGTCGGGCGACAGCTCGCCGATGTCACCGGTGTGGAACCAGCCGTCCGGCTCCAGCACCTCGGCGGTCTTCTCGGGCAGCTTGTGGTAGCCCTCCATGATGCCCGGGCCGCGCAGCAGGATCTCCCCGTCGTCGGCGATCCGCACCTCCGTGCCGGGCAGGGGCTTGCCGACCGTGCCGGTGCGGTAGGCCTCGCCCGGGTTCACGAAGGACGCCGCCGAGGACTCCGTCAGGCCGTAGCCCTCCAGGATGTGGATGCCGGCGCCCGAGAAGAAGTACCCGATCTCCGGCGAGAGGGCGGCGGAGCCGGAGACGCAGGCCCGCAGGTTCCCGCCGAAGGCCTCGCGGATCTTGGCGAACACCAGCGCGTCGGCGGCCTTGTGCTTCATGCCCAGACCGAAGGGCACGGACGCGGTGCCGGTCCGGCGGAAGTTGTCCTGCGCGACCTTGGCGTACTCGCGGGCGACCTCGGCGGCCCACTGGAAGATCTTGTACTTGGCACCGCCACCGGCCCGGGCCTTGGCGGCCACGCCGTTGTAGACCTTCTCGAAGATGCGCGGCACGGCCGCCATGTACGTCGGCTGGACCACCGGCAGATTCTCGATGATCTTGTCGACCCGGCCGTCCACGGCGGTGACGTGCCCGACCTCGATCTGCCCGGAAGTCAGCACCTTGCCGAAGACGTGGGCGAGGGGCAGCCACAGGTACTGCACGTCCTCGCCGCTGACCAGGCCGGTCGCGGCGATCGCCTTCGCCATGTACGACCAGTTGTCGTGCGGCAGGCGCACGCCCTTGGGCCGGCCGGTGGTGCCGGAGGTGTAGATGAGGGTGGCCAGCTGGTCCTTGGTGATCGCGCCGACCCGCTCCTTGATCAGCTCGGGGTCCTTCTCCAGCCGGGCCGCGCCGCGCTTCTCCAGCTCGTCCAGCGTGAGGATCCAGTCGGCGGTCTCGACGCCGGTCGCGTCGATCACCACGACGTGCGTCAGCTCGGGCAGCTCGCCGCGCTTCTCCACGGCCTTGGCCAGCTGCTCGGCGTTCTCCGCGATCAGCACCCGGCTCTCGGAGTCCGACAGGATGTACGCGGACTCGTCGGCGTTGGTCTGCGGGTACACGGTGGTGGTGGCCGCGCCGGCGCACATGATGCCGAGGTCGGCGAGGATCCACTCCAGCCGGGTGCCGGCGGCGAGGGCGACGCGCTGCTCGGGCTGCACGCCGAGCTCGATGAGGCCCGCCGCGATGGCGTAGACCCGCTCGGCGGCCTGCGCCCAGGTCAGCGACTTCCACTCGTCCGGCCCCTGGCCCGCTGACGGGACCGGGTACCGATAGGCCTCGGCGTCCGGCGTGGCCGCCACGCGCTCCAGGAAGAGGCCCGCCACGGACGGCGGACGGTTCTCGATCAAGGTCTGTGTGTCGCTCACGACATCCTCCGGGGCCCGCGACGGTGCGGCTGGCTCAGGTGCGGCTGGTGGGCACTCACGAGGCGTCACGAGGCGCAGCACACACCCCGTTGTTTAACTCGCGAGTAACTATCGAGCAGGGATCAGAGTAAAGGCCGACCGGCCGCCGCGTAAGGGGCCGCGGCCTGTCACTTCGCACAGAGAGCTACCCCGTGGACGCGCAGGACCCGCCGCACTTTCGTACGGCGGGCCCCTGTTCTACCCGATTTGGGGTGTAACCCACGGTAATCCGTGATTACTTCTTGCCCTTGCCCGACCCCGCGCTGTCATCGCTCGACAGGACGGCGATGAAGGCCTCCTGCGGAACCTCTACGGAACCCACCATCTTCATCCGCTTCTTGCCCTCCTTCTGCTTCTCCAGCAGCTTCCGCTTACGGGAGATGTCACCGCCGTAGCACTTGGCGAGGACGTCCTTGCGGATGGCACGGATGGTCTCGCGGGCGATGACCCGGGAGCCGATGGCGGCCTGGACCGGCACCTCGAAGGCCTGCCGCGGGATGAGCTCCTTGAGCTTGGCGACGAGCCGCACGCCGTACGCGTACGCCTGGTCCTTGTGGGTGATCGCCGAGAAGGCGTCCACCTTGTCGCCGTGCAGCAGGATGTCGACCTTGACCAGGCTGGAGGTCTGCTCGCCGGTGGGCTCGTAGTCGAGCGAGGCGTAGCCGCGGGTCTTGGACTTCAGCTGGTCGAAGAAGTCGAAGACGATCTCGGCGAGCGGCAGGGTGTAGCGGATCTCGACCCGGTCCTCGGAGAGGTAGTCCATGCCGAGCAGGACACCGCGCCGGGTCTGGCACAGCTCCATGATCGAGCCGATGAACTCGCTGGGCGCCAGGATGGTGGCCCGCACGACCGGCTCGTAGACCTCCGAGATCTTGCCCTCGGGGAACTCGCTGGGGTTGGTGACGGTGTGCTCGGTGCCGTCCTCCATGAGGACGCGGTAGACCACGTTCGGCGCCGTGGCGATGAGGTCGAGGCCGAACTCGCGCTCCAGCCGCTCGCGGATCACGTCCAGGTGCAGCAGGCCGAGGAAGCCGACGCGGAAGCCGAAGCCGAGGGCGGCGGAGGTCTCCGGCTCGTAGACCAGCGCGGCGTCGTTGAGCTGGAGCTTGTCCAGGGCCTCGCGCAGCTCCGGGTAGTCCGAGCCGTCCAGCGGATACAGACCCGAGAAGACCATGGGCTTGGGGTCCTTGTAGCCCCCGAGCGCCTCCGTGGCCCCCTTCTGCTGGCTGGTGACGGTGTCACCGACCTTGGACTGGCGGACGTCCTTCACACCGGTGATCAGATAGCCCACCTCACCGACGCCGAGACCGTCGGCCGGCAGCATCTCCGGCGAGTTGGTGCCGATCTCCAGCAGCTCGTGCGTGGCGCCGGTGGACATCATCCGGATCCGCTCGCGCTTGTTGAGCTGGCCGTCGATGACACGGACGTACGTCACGACACCGCGGTAGGAGTCGTAGACCGAGTCGAAGATCATCGCGCGGGCGGGGGCGTCCGCGACACCGACCGGCGGGGGGATCTCCGCGACGACCTTGTCGAGCAGCGCCTCGACGCCCAGTCCCGTCTTGGCGGACACCTTGAGGACGTCCTCCGGGTCGCACCCGACCAGGTTGGCGAGCTCCTCGGAGAACTTCTCGGGCTGCGCGGCCGGCAGGTCGATCTTGTTCAGCACGGGGATGATCGTGAGGTCGTTCTCCATCGCCAGGTAGAGGTTGGCGAGGGTCTGCGCCTCGATGCCCTGGGCGGCGTCGACCAGGAGGATGGTCCCCTCGCACGCGGCGAGCGACCGGGAGACCTCGTAGGTGAAGTCGACGTGCCCCGGGGTGTCGATCATGTTGAGGATGTGCGTGTCGTTCTTGTCGTGGGTCGGGGCCCACGGCAGACGCACCGCCTGTGACTTGATCGTGATGCCACGCTCGCGCTCGATGTCCATGCGGTCGAGGTACTGGGCGCGCATCTGCCGCTGCTCGACCACTCCGGTCAGCTGGAGCATCCGGTCGGCGAGCGTGGACTTGCCGTGGTCGATGTGCGCGATGATGCAGAAGTTGCGGATCAGAGCCGGGTCGGTACGGCTCGGCTCGGGCACGTGGCTGGGGATCGCGGGCACGCAGGGTCCTGATTCTTGAGGCGTCCGCAGTGTCTGCGGTCTCGGGTCGGATCGATACGTAGCCTCCATGGTCCCACGGGTGGGGACCATGGACGGGTTTGGGCCGCGCGAGGGGCCGCTGGTAGCCTGGGTGGCTGTGCCTCATGCCCTCTCGCAGGAGGCGCGACCTCAAGAAATCACCCGGTGCGGGAATCGTGCGGTCTCCGTGCGGCCTCGTGCCAGAACCTGAGAAGGCTCATTCGTGGCGAACATCAAGTCCCAGATCAAGCGGATCAAGACCAACGAGAAGGCGCGGCTGCGCAACAAGGCCGTCAAGTCCTCCCTCAAGACCGCGATCCGCAAGGCCCGTGAGGCTGCTGCCGCGGGTGACGTCGAGAAGGCCACCGAGTACCAGCGCGTCGCCGCGCGTCAGCTCGACAAGGCCGTCTCCAAGGGCGTCATCCACAAGAACCAGGCCGCCAACAAGAAGTCGGCGCTTGCTTCGAAGGTCGACGCGCTCAAGGGCTGACATCTGATGTGACGCCGGAGGGAATCGAGCGGGCCCTCTCTCATCCGCTCCCGTCCGGCACCCTCGGATCCGCGCGCGGCCTGCGTTCGCCACGCGGGCGCGGATCCCGCAGCTTGAACCGAAGGCCCCGCTTTCCGCCCTTCCCCAGGGCGGTCGGCGGGGCCTTCGGCCTGTTCAGGACCAGAACGCGTTGCTCTTCTCGATGTCCTCGACGCATTCGTCGAGGTCGGTGACCTTGTCGCCGACGATGCGGAAGACGATGCAGCCGGTGTCGTCGAGGCTCTTGCCGTTGCGCTCGGCCGTGAAGCGGGCCATGCCCACCGCGTGACCGCGGCCGTCGACAGCGATGCCGATCAGTTCGGCGCGCATCGTCCCGTTCGTCTCCGCACCGAGCCGTTCGTACATCTCGATGATCGAGTCCAGCCCTTTGAAGTCGCCCGACAACGGGTGGTCGCCGGGCACGTGGTGGGTTGCGTCCGCCGCGATCAATCCGCGCAGGGTGTCCATGTCACCGCGGAAGAAGGCCTCGAATCCCTTGCGGACCAGCGCTGCGTGCGGGTGTTCAGCCATGACCCTCGCCACCTCTCCGTCGCTCGGCGACGTACGGCTGATACACCCGATTCTCCTCTTCCGCAGGAGGAGGGCGACTCGATCACGGCACAGTGGAGACATGGACGCACACGACACCGGCGCGCCGGTCCTGGTCCGCGCGGCGACCAGGCTCCCCGCCCAGGACCTGGAGCGGGCGCGGCGCTTCTACTCGGAGAAACTGGGCCTCGACCCCGTCGACGAACGCCCCGGTGGGCTGCTCTACCGGTGCGGCGGCGCGGAGTTCGTCCTGTTCCGGTCGACGGGAGCCTCGCCCGGCACCTTCACGCAGATGGCCTTGGAGGTCGAGGACATCGAGGCGGCCGTAGCCGAGCTGAAGCGGCGCGGGGTGGTGTTCGAGGAGGTCGACGCCCCCGGCTTCCGCACGCGGGACGGGATCGCCGAGGTCGAGGGCAACTACCCGAGCAAGGGCGCGCGGGGTGAACGCGGCGCATGGTTCCACGACAGCGAGGGGAACCTGCTGGGGATGGGGGAGCCGGTCTTCTGAAACGACTCGATGCGCTCGGGCGAGGGGGGCATCAGGGGCCGGGCCGCCGAACCGGGGCCGCGCGCTCAGGCGGAGGACCGTGAGCGCCGGAGTCCGCGGCGCGAGAGCCCTGGAGCCGGACCCGCCCCACCGCCTGGAGCCCTGCCGGGGCTACGCCCGCCCCCGGGAACGGGCCGCCCGGGCGATGGTGACCACGGCCTTCTCCAGGGCGTACTCGGGGTCGTCCCCGCCGCCCTTCACCCCCGCGTCCGCCTCGGCCACGGCCCGCAGCGCGACCGACACCCCGTCCGGAGTCCAGCCCCGCATCTGCTGCCGCACCCGGTCGATCTTCCACGGCGGCATGCCCAGCTCCCGCGCCAGATCCGCCGGTCGCCCCCCGCGCGCGGACGACAGCTTGCCGATCGCCCGGACGCCCTGCGCGAGCGCGCTCGTGATCAGTACCGGCGCGACCCCGGTCGCCAGCGACCAGCGCAGCGCCTCCAGGGCCTCCGCGGCCCGCCCCTCGACCGCCCGGTCGGCGACCGTGAAGCTCGACGCCTCGGCCCGCCCCGTGTAGTACCGCCCGACGACGGCCTCGTCGATCGTCCCCTCGACGTCCGCGACCAGCTGCGACACCGCCGAGGCCAGCTCCCGCAGATCGCTGCCGATCGCGTCGACCAGCGCCTGGCACGCCTCCGGCGCGGCGGACCTCCCCGCCGTCCTGAACTCACCCCGCACGAACGCCAGCCGGTCCGCCGGCTTCGTCATCTTCGGGCAGGCCACCTCGCGCGCCCCCGCCTTGCGCGCCGCGTCGAGCAGTCCCTTGCCCTTCGCCCCGCCGGCGTGCAGCAGCACGAGGGTGATCTCCTCGGCCGGCGCCCCGAGGTACGCCTTCACGTCCTTGATGGTGTCGGCGGACAGGTCCTGCGCGCTGCGGACGACCACGACCTTGCGCTCGGCGAAGAGTGAGGGGCTCGTCAGCTCGGCGAGCGTGCCCGGCTGCAACTGGTCCGGGGTCAGGTCCCGTACGTCCGTGTCGGCGTCGGAGGCCTTCGCCGCGGCCACCACCTCCTGCACGGCACGGTCGAGGAGCAGCTCCTCCTGGCCCACGGCGAGCGTCACGGGGGCGAGAGGGTCGTCATTCGCAGTCTTCCTGGCCATCGCCCCAAGCATCCCACGCACCACTGACAGCGGGCCCCGACGGACCGGGGTGTACGCACACGGCAGACATCCGGGCGGAGGATCCAGGCGGGCGGGCATGCCGCAAGGCCGTGCGTGCCACGGCCGGCCGGGTGCCTACGGTTCCTCCCGCCAGCCCTCCCACTCGCCGGCCAGCCGGTCCAGCTCCCCGGGGTCCAGCCGCTCGTCCTCGTCACGCAGGACGACCAGCCACTGCGCGTCCTCGGCGTCGTCCTCCCCGGCCAGGGCGTCCCGCACCAGCCGTGGCTCCTCGACGACCCCGAAACGCTCCCGCAGCGCCTCCACGACCTCTTCCGCGGAGTCACGGTCGGGCAGCACCAGCACATGTCGCACATCACTCACGCCGGACATTGTCCGGCACCGCGTCGCGGGCCGGCCCCTCAGCCCTTGCGGACGACCCGCACATCGAGGTCGACCCCGATGCCCGGCCCGACCACCGCGACGCCCCGCGCGAGCACGGTCTGCCGCTCACCGTGAAGTCGTCCCGGTGCAGGTACTACGCACGAGTTGTCCCGTGTGGCCCGAACTGACCTCTACGCGGGATTCCGTGACACCGGCACCGTGTCGAGTTCGATCCCGAACCGCTCCCGGTACACCCCGAGCACCTCCTCGTCCGCCTCCAGCTCCTTCTCCTCGCGCGTCCCGTCGGCCGCGGTCGCCGTGAACCGCCGCCCGCTGAGCGTGATCCGTCCCCCTTCCTCCGTCACCCGCGAACACACCAGCGACCGCGTGAAGTGCGACACCGACGACGTGCTGTGCCACCACGCGCCCGCCACGAAGTCACCGAGCACCCGCGGCCGCATCTCCAGGCGGTACTGCGCCCGGCCGTCCCGGAACACGTCCAGATCCGCCGCCTCCACCGTGCCGTGCCCGCCGCGCACCCCCGCCGCGTCCGGACCCGCCTCGACGATCCGGAACGTGCCTCCCGGATCCTCCTGCTCCCCCCGCTCCCCGAACGCCAGCGGAAGGTGGCTGTGCGCCCCGAACCCGACATCGGCCAGCCAGTCGCCCCCGTCCACCGTCCGCACCCGCAGCGCGAGATGGTCGTAGGGGATCCCGAGCCCTCCCTCCTCCCCGTACACCCGCGCCGCCAGCAGCGCCACGTCGTACCCCAGTGCCGCGAGCAACGCCCCGAAGGAGCCGTTGAGTTCGTAGCAGAATCCGCCCCGCCGCGCGCCCACCACCTTGTCCAGCAGCCGCTTCTCCTCCAGCACGATCTCCTCGCCCAGATGGATCGAGAGGTTCTCGAACGGCACGGTCCGCAGATGCCGCAGGTGCAGTTCGCGCAGCGCGTCGACGGTGGGCCACGCCGGGTGCTCGACTCCCAGTCGGCGCAGATAGGCATCAACCTGTGCTGAGTTCATGCCCTCAGTCTCGCGCCACCTTCAGCTCACCGCCCCCACCGGTGACCGCGAGCGCGCCGTCCCGGTCCGTCCGCAGCACCGCCGCGCCCCCGGCACGCAGCGCCGCCACCGTGCCGGGCGCGGGATGCCCGTACGAGTTGTCCGCGCCGCAGGAGATGAGTGCCAGCCGCGGAGCCACCCGGCGTATGAGACCCGGGTCCTGGTAGGCCGAGCCGTGGTGGGCGACCTTCAGCACGTCCACGCCCTCCAGCGCCTCGGCCGCCGGTGAGCGGGCCAGTGCCCGCTGCGCCGGGGGCTCCAGATCCCCGAGGAGGAGCAGGCGCAGTCCCGCCGTACGGACCAGCAGGGCGACGCTGGCGTCGTTCGGCCCCTCCGGCACCGGGTGGGCCGGAAGCACCCCCGGAGGCATCCCGGGAAGCCCTTGAGGCGGCGAGCCGGGCGACGGGTCCGGGGGTGCTTCCGGCC
>NZ_JAKEIO010000031.1 GCF_021474405.1 [Streptosporangium] indianense | reverse complement strand
GGTACAGCGGCTGCGGGGCGTACCGGTACGGCCGCGCTGGCCGTACAGGCGCCCCCCCCGGCCGCGGGCCCGGCGGCCCGCCCCCCGGCGGCCCGCCACCGGTCGGCCCGCCACCGGTCGGCACGTTCCCGAGCGGCGCGCCTTCGCGTCCGCCGCGTCGACTGTCCCGTTCGTGTGCACCCATACCTCCGACTGTACGACGCACAAACGACGCATGTTGAGGCGCGTCGTTTGTGCACCGAACACTGGCCTGGACCGCATGGTCGCGGCTCGCGGAGCGCGACCGGTGCGGTTCGGCAGACGGCCTTCCGTCCCCGCGCGACGCACTGCAGGAGGAACCAGGCCATGATCACGAACACGCGACTCACCGCCCCCGCCGTGCCCACGGAGGAAACGCGGTACGAGGAGGAGCTGGCCCGGGGCCTCGTCGCCGCCGACGAGGAGGCGTTCGCGGCGATCTACCGGCGCTGGGGCGCGCTCGTCCACACCATGGCCACCCGACTGCTCGGCGACACCTACGAGGCGGAGGACGTGACGCAGCAGGTGTTCCTCGGCGCCTGGAACGGCAGGGCCGGATTCCGCCCCGAGCGGGGCCCGCTCGGGGCCTGGCTGGTCGGCATCACGCGACGCAAGATCGTCGACGCGCTGGCGGCCCGCACCCGGCGCCTGACCCTCATCGACTCGGCCGCCCGCGACGCGGACACCACCGGGCCCGACGAGGCGGCACCGGACCGCGTCCTGGACCGGGTGCTGATGGTCGACGCCCTGGCACGGCTGCCGCGCCACCAACGGGAGGTGCTGTGCATGGCGTTCTACGAGGACCTGACCCAGGCTCAGATCGCGGAGCGGACCGGTATGCCCCTGGGGACCGTGAAGAGCCACGCCCGCCGCGGCCTGCACCGGCTCCGCATGGTGATCGAGCAGCCCCCGGGTCCCGGCACGGACCTGTAGCGACGCCGCCGCACGCGCATCCGCGGCGGCCCCGGCACCCGAAACAGGACCGAGACTCCGCACCGTACGGAGGCTTAGTTCGAAGGGATGATTCCCATGATCCACCGCACCCGCCTCGTCATCGCCGCCTCGGCCGGAGCCTGTGCCCTGGCCCTCGGCGTGTCCTCGCCCGCCCTGGCCGAACAGCAGGACCAGGCCATGGTGTCCGTCTTCCACGGCATCCCCGGCATGACCGTGGACGTGTACGCCAACGGCGACGAACTGGTCGGCGACTTCAAGCCCGGCACGGTGACGGACCCGAAGTCCCTCGACGCAGGCACCTACGACATCCAGATCTTCGAAGCGGGCCAGAGCCCTGACGGAACTCCCGCCCTGCAGAAGAAGATCGAGGTGCCCGAGGGCGCGAACGCCACGGTCGCCGCCCATCTCTCCGCCGACGGCAAGCCGGAGTTGACGGCCTTCACCAACGACGTCTCCCAGGTGGAGGCGGGCAAGTCCCGCCTGACGGTCCGCCATGTCGCGGCAGCCCCGGCCGTGGACGTCCGGGCCGGCGGACAGCCCGTGTTCACCGATCTGACCAACCCTAAGGAGGACACCGCCGAGGTCGACGCGGGCACCCTGAACACCGACGTGGTGCTCGCCGGGACGGACACCGTGGCCATCGGCCCGGCCGATCTGAAGCTCGCCGAAGGCACGAGCAATGTCGTCTACGCCTGGGGCAGCGCCGACGACAAGAACCTGGCCCTGGCGACGCAGACCTTCAGCGGCATGGCGTCGTCGCCGCGCGGCGTTCCCGCGGGCGGCAGCGGAGCCGCGGTCGCGACGAACTCCGCCGACCTGGGCCCGGCCTGGGCCGCAGGGGCCGGAGCGGTCGCGGTGGCGGGCGTGCTGGTGGCCCGCCGTGTCGTCCGCCGACGTGGCTGACGGCACGCGACGGCTGACGGGACCGATGCTGGCGGCTGCCGCTCTGGCAGCCGTCCTCGGTTTTCCGGCCCGGCCGTCGCAGCCGGCCGAGCCTGCGCCCGACTTCACGACCGCGCCCTACGGGCGGACGGCCGGGGCGGCGGCGGAGGAGGCTCCGCCCCCGGCCCAGGCCCCGCCGCCCCGGCGCGTCCTGCTGCCCGACGTGGGCGTCGACGCCCGGGTGGCGCCGGTCGGCGTGACGGACCGGGGGGACCTGGCCGTCCCCGACGACCCGTCGGTGGCCGGCTGGTACCGCTACGGTCCGGCGCCGGGCAGCGTTGCGGGGTCGGCGGTGCTCGTGGGGCACGTGGACAGCGACACCGGGGCCATCGGCGAGTTCGCCGGGCTGTACGACGTACGGCGCGGGGACCGCGTGGAGGTGCGGCGGGCCGGGGCGGACCCGGTGCGGTACCGCGTCCTCTCACGTGTCACCGTGCCCAAGGAAGAGTTGCCACCGTCGGCGTTCCGCCGCACCGGTGTCCCGGTCCTCACGCTCATCACGTGCGCGCCCCCGTTCGTCCCCGAACGCGGCGGCTACCTGTCCAACCTCGTCGTCACGGCGGAACCCGTCGAGTCCGGGAGGGCGCAGTGGCCCACGTAGAGCCCGCGCACCTGGTGGAACTGGCGCTGCGCAACGCCGTCCCGACCGAGGCCGACACCGAGGCCCTGCGTCACGTCGAACAGTGCGACCGCTGCCGCGACGAACTCCGCGTCCTGACCCGCCTGGTGACCGCGGCCCGCAGCGCGAAGGCCCTGGACCTGCCCACCCCGCCCCCGGACCACGTCTGGCACGACATCACCCGCAAGGTCTCCCAGGAACCCACCCCACCCCAGGGGGACGACGAGGGACCCGACTCCCGCACCGCTCCGGAAGGGTGAAGTCGGCGCGCACCGTCCCTGGCCCTCTCGCGGTCGGATGCCGCCGGTTACCACAGGGATGTCATCGCCGGGTTCCGGCCGTGAGCTGCTGGTGTGGGCCGTGCACGTCGGGCATCGCACCACCGTCTACGACACCTGAGCACTCCTGACGTCAGGCCAGAAACCCCGGCACCGGTCCACACGGGGTCGATGAAGGGGCCGGGCTCCCGCGAGCCCGGCCCCTTCTGACCTGCATTTTTACCGCGTCATCGACGTGGTGTTATTTCATCCGCTCAGACGTTGAACCTGAACTCCACGACGTCCCCGTCCTGCATCACATAGTCCTTGCCCTCCATGCGCGCCTTGCCCTTCGCGCGGGCCTCCGCGACCGAGCCCGTCTCCACCAGGTCGTCGAAGGAGATGACCTCCGCCTTGATGAAGCCCTTCTGGAAGTCGGTGTGGATGACGCCGGCCGCCTCGGGAGCCGTGGCGCCCTTCTTGATCGTCCAGGCGCGGGATTCCTTGGGGCCTGCGGTCAGGTACGTCTGCAGCCCCAGAGTGCGGAAGCCGACGTGGGCCAGGGTCGCGAGGCCCGGCTCATCCTGGCCGACGGACTGGAGGAGCTCCAGCGCCTCCTCCTCGTCGAGCTCGGCGAGGTCAGCCTCCAGCTTGGCGTTGAGGAAGATCGCCTCGGCCGGGGCGACCAGGGCCCGCTGCTCGTTCTTGAAGTCGTCGTCGGTCAGCTCGTCCTCGTCGACGTTGAAGACGTAGAGGAACGGCTTGGTGGTGAGCAGGTGCAGGTCGTGCAGGAGCTCCGCGCGCTCGCTGCCCTGGACGAGACCGTGCGCGAAGAGCGTGTCGCCCTTCTCCAGGATCTCCTTCGCCTCCTCGACGGCCTTGACCTTCGGCGCGATGTCCTTCTTGATCCGCGACTCCTTCTGCAGGCGCGGCAGGACCTTCTCGATGGTCTGCAGGTCCGCGAGGATCAGCTCGGTGTTGATCGTCTCGATGTCGTCCTTGGGCGAGACCTTGCCGTCCACGTGCACGACGTTCTCGTCCTTGAAGGCACGGATGACCTGGCAGATCGCGTCGGACTCGCGGATGTTCGCGAGGAACTTGTTGCCGAGGCCCTCGCCCTCGGACGCGCCGCGCACGATGCCGGCGATGTCGACGAAGTCCACCGTGGCCGGGAGCACCCGCTGCGAGGAGAAGATCTCGGCCAGTTTGGTCAGGCGCGGGTCGGGGACGCCTACGACACCCACGTTCGGCTCGATGGTGGCGAACGGGTAGTTGGCCGCCAGCACGTCGTTCTTGGTCAGGGCGTTGAACAGGGTCGACTTGCCGACATTCGGCAGACCGACGATTCCGATCGTGAGCGACACGTTGCGACTTCCCGTGAGTGGAGGGCCAGGGGGCCGGGTTCCCGTGAGTGGAGGGCCAGGGGACCGGCCGATCCACCAGTCTACGGCGTGTCCGGAACCGTCCCGGCGACGTATCGAACGCTTGGCCAAGCCTCGGCCAACGGCGTGTCTGTCGGCCTATTCGGCATATAGAACGACCTAAGTTGGTGCGGTGGAGCAATACAGGACGCGATCTCCCGAGTACGGACCGCGACGGGACCGGCCCAGGCCGCCCCGGCAACCCGTGCCGTCCCAGGCGGGGCGGGGGGCGGGGGGTGAGCCCGTGCGTGCGGCACGGCCACCCGGGCCGCGGCGCCGCCCGGCGCCGGTACGGCGGCCCGCGCCCGTGCCGTCGCCCGCCGCCGCGGGGCTGCCGAACCCCCGGCTGACCGGGCTGGGCAGCGGGCTGTTCTGCACGGCGGTGATGTTCCTGCTGGGCGCGCTGTGCGCCGCACTGTTCGGGGCGTCCCTGACGGCGTACGGCGTGCTGTTCCTGCCGGTGTGCGTGCTGACCGCCCTCTGGGTGCGCCCGGGGGACCTGATGACGGCACCCGTGGTGGTGCCCATCGCGTTCGCCGTGGGGCTGCTGCCGGTGGCCGACGACGAGGGCGGTACCGGCGGCACCCTGATGGGCCTGGTGACGGCACTCGCCACGCAGGCCGGCTGGCTGTACGGCGGCACTCTCGTCACCGGGCTGATCGTGATCGCCCGGCGGATCCGGCTGGTGCACCGGCGGCGAGCCGCAGGGGCCCGGCCGCCGCACTGACACCTCGCGTGGGGCGGCCCTAGCGCTCGGCCGCCCGCATCGCCGCGCCCACGATGCCCGCGTTGTTCTGCAGCTGCGCCGGGACGATCTCCGCCTTGATGCCCTCGATGTAGGGCAGGAACTTGTGGGACTTGCGGCTGACACCGCCGCCGAGGATGAACAGCTCCGGCGAGAACAGCATCTCGACGTGGGCGAGGTACTTGCGCACGCGGTGCACCGCCCAGTGCTCCCACGTCATGTCGTGGTCCTCGCGCGCCTTGCTGGAGGCCCGCTTCTCCGCGTCGTGCCCGTCGAGCTCCAGGTGGCCCAGCTCGGTGTTGGGGACGAGGACGCCGTCGACGAAGACCGCGCTGCCGATGCCGGTGCCGAGGGTCAGCAGGATCACCGTGCCCCGGCGGTCGCGGCCGGCGCCGAAGTGCATCTCGGCGACGCCCGCCGCGTCCGCGTCGTTGACCACCGTCACCGGCAGCCCGCCCAGCCGCTCGCCGAGCAGCGCACGCGCGTCGGTGTCGATCCAGCTGTCGTCGACGTTGGCCGCCGTGCGGATCGTGGCTCCGTCGGTGACCACGCCCGGGAAGGTCACTCCGACCGGCCCCGTCCAGCCGAAGTGGTCGACGACCTGCTTGACGCCGTCGGCGACCGCCTCGGGCGTGGCCGGGTGGGGGGTGAGGACCTTGTGGCGCTCCTGCGCCAGGTCGCCCTTGTCCAGGTCCACCGGCGCACCCTTGATCCCGGATCCGCCGATGTCCACTCCGAAGATCTGCATGGCCCTACGTTACGACGAACGACTGACGGTCACAGGCCGGACGGCGGTGCTGCCCGGCCCGTCCCCGATCACTCCCCGGAATGTTCACCGGCCCCCGCACCGCCGCGCTCGGCGGCCAGGGCGGCGGCCTCCTCGCGCAGGTCGCGCCGCAGCTCCTTGGGCAGGGAGAACGTGATGGACTCCTCGGCCGCCTTGACGATCTCGACGTCCTCGAAGCCGCGCCGGGAGAGGAACTCCAGGACCTGCTCGACCAGGACCTCCGGGACGGAGGCGCCGGAGGTGACACCGACCGTGTTCACGCCCTCCAGCCAGGCCTCGTCGATCTCGTCGGCGAAGTCCACGAGGTAGGCCGCGCGGGCGCCCGCGATCTTGGCGACCTCGACGAGCCGCTTGGAGTTGGAGGAGTTGCGCGAGCCGACCACGATGACGAGGTCCGACTCGGCGCCCATCTGCTTCACGGCCAGCTGGCGGTTCTGCGTGGCGTAGCAGATGTCGTCGCTGGGCGGGGAGATGAGCTGCGGGAACTTGTCCTTCAGGGCGTCGACGGTCTCCATGGTCTCGTCGACGGACAGCGTGGTCTGGGAGAGCCAGACGACCTTGGAGGGGTCACGGACCTCGACCTTCGCCACATCGCCCGGTCCGTCGACGAGCTGGATGTGGTCGGGGGCCTCGCCGGAGGTGCCGATGACCTCCTCGTGGCCCTCGTGGCCGATCAGGAGGATGTCGTAGTCCTCGTTCGCGAAGCGGACGGCTTCCTTGTGGACCTTGGTGACGAGCGGGCAGGTGGCGTCGATGGTGGCGAGCTTGCCGCGCTCGGCCTCCTCGTGGACGACGGGGGCCACGCCGTGCGCGGAGAACATGACGATGTTCCCCGGGGGCACCTCCTCCGTCTGCTCGACGAAGATCGCGCCCTTCTTCTCCAGGGTCTGCACGACGTACTTGTTGTGGACGATCTCGTGCCGGACGTACACCGGAGCGCCGTACTGCTCCAGGGCTTTCTCGACGGCGATCACGGCGCGGTCCACACCCGCGCAGTAGCCACGGGGGGCGGCGAGCAGGACACGGCGGCCAGGCGAAGCAGACATGCGTCCCATCGTAAGGCCGCGTCCGGCGGGCCAAAGATCCCGTGGGTGCGCAGTCCCCGGGAAGGCTGACACGGCGTGAGGCGAGTGACCTACGGCGGGAGCGGCAGCACGCCGTCCGAGAACGGAACGGCGACCTCCGAGGCCGCGGGGCAGCGCGCGGCGGCGCAGTCTCGGCTTCCGTGCCCTGGTCGTATACGGGCTGCTGTTCATCGCGCCGATGGCCCCGGTGGGCATGTTCGGCACGCTACCGCTGAACCTGGGGGGCGTGCGGGCCGCGGCCCCGGGTGGGCTTCCTGGTCCGGCGATGGAGGTCGTGGTCCTGGTCGTGCTCGTCGTGTCGGCGGTGCTCGGTGCCGGCCAGGGACGGCACCGAGCACTGAGCGGGGCCGGCTGTCGCCGCTGACGGGGGCGGCACGCAGGGGGCGTCGAGGCCGGTGTCGGCAGGGCTGCTGAGCGGCGTTGTCGGCGGTGCCCACTACCCTCGCGGGCATGGCTGTGAACACGACTCCGGAAGCCCCGCTGCCCGTCGGTGAGGTGTCGCGGCTGATCGGGGGCTGGATCGACCGGCTCGGTGCGGTCTGGGTCGAGGGGCAGATCACGCAGTTGTCGCGGCGGCCGGGCGCCGGTGTGGTGTTCCTGACCCTGCGGGACCCCTCGTACGACATCTCCGTCAGCGTCACCTGTTACCGGCAGGTGTTCGACGCCGTCGCCGACGTGGTGAGCGAGGGCGCCCGGGTCGTCGTCCTCGCGAAGCCCGAGTGGTACGCCCCGCGGGGCCAGCTGTCGCTGCGGGCCGCCGAGATACGGCCCGTCGGGGTCGGCGAACTGCTCGCGCGGCTGGAGCAGCTGAAGAAGGCCCTGGCGCGCGAGGGCCTGTTCGCGCCGGAGCGCAAGAAGCCGCTGCCGTTCCTGCCGCAGCTGATCGGACTGGTCTGCGGGCGGGCCTCGGCCGCCGAGCGGGACGTGCTGGAGAACGCCCGGCACCGCTGGCCCGCGGTGCGCTTCGAGGTGCGCAACGTCGCCGTGCAGGGCGTGCACGCCGTGCCGCAGGTCGTGCAGGCCGTCAAGGAGCTCGACGCGATCGACGACGTGGACGTGATCATCGTCGCGCGGGGTGGCGGCAGTGTGGAGGACCTGCTGCCGTTCTCCGACGAGCAGCTGATCCGCACGGTCGCGCAGTGCCGTACGCCGGTGGTGTCCGCCATCGGGCACGAACCGGACAACCCGCTGCTGGACCAGGTCGCCGACCTGCGCGCCTCCACGCCGACCGACGCCGCCAAGAAGGTCGTGCCGGACGTCGGCGAGGAGCTGGAGCGGGTGCGGCTGCTGCGGGACCGGGCGCGGCGGTGCGTGGCGGCGCTGGTGGAGCGTGAGGAGCGCGGGCTGGCGCACGCGCTGGCGCGGCCGTCGATAGAGGACCCGCACCGGATGATCGACGTGCGGGCCGGCCAGGTGGCGGATTTGCTCGACCGGGGCCGGCGGTGCCTGCGGCACCAGCTCGACCGGGCGGACTCGGAGCTGTCGCACACGCACGCGCGCGTCGTGGCCCTCTCCCCCGCCGCGACCCTGAAGCGCGGGTACGCCGTGCTGCAGAGGGCGGACGGGCACGCCGTCCGCGACCCGGGCGAGGTGACGCCCGGCGAGACCCTGCGGGCGCGGGTCTCCGAGGGTGAGTTCTCCGTACGAGTGGACACATAGGGTGGGTGGATGACCAGCGAGGTTGACGAGACACCGGGCACGAGCGAAGCGCTCGGGTACGAGCAGGCGCGGGACGAGCTGATCGAGGTCGTCCGGCGCCTGGAGGCGGGCGGGACGACGCTGGAGGAGTCCCTCGCGCTGTGGGAGCGCGGCGAGGAGCTGGCCAAGGTGTGCCGGCGCTGGCTGGACGGGGCCCGGGCGCGGCTGGACGCTGCGCTGGCGGAGGAGACCGCGGAGGGCGCGGCGGACGCGGACGGGCAGTAGCCGGGGCCGTTCGGTCCCGGCCGGGGTACGCGGCATGCGGCCGGGAGGGTGCACGACATCGGTCCGGCGTGATCCATCACACTGTCCCATTAGTTGAACGTTGAACTTCAGGCGGGTACGGTCGAAGACGTCAGCCGATCTTCCGGACCGACCGTCGCGAGAAAGTGCCTTCATGTCCCTCGTTCTTGACCCCGCCGCCCAGGACCTGCTGTTCCGCGAGGCCCGCTCCGCCAACACCTTCACCGACGAGCCGGTGACCGACGAGCAGGTGCAGGCGATCTACGACCTGGTCAAGTACGGCCCGACCGCCTTCAACCAGACCCCGCTGCGCATCACCCTGGTCCGCTCCCCCGAGGCCCGCGAGCGCCTGGTCGCCCACATGGCCGAGGGCAACCGGCCCAAGACCGCGACCGCCCCGCTGGTGGCGATCCTCTCCGCGGACATCGAGTTCCACGAGGAGCTGCCGCACCTGTTCCCGGCCGCGCCGCAGATCAAGGACGTCTTCTTCACCGAGCGCCCGGTCCGCGAGAACGCCGCCGCGCTGAACGCCGCCCTCCAGGCCGCCTACTTCATCGTCGGCGTCCGCGCCGCCGGTCTCGCCGCCGGCCCGATGACCGGCTTCGACTTCGAGGGCGTCCGCAAGGAGTTCCTGGACGACGACCACACCCCGCTGATGATCGTCAACATCGGCCGCCCGGGCCCGGACGCCTTCCACCCGCGCTCCCCGCGCCTGGACTTCGACCAGGTCGTCACGACCGTCTGAGCCGCACCCGCGACGCACACGAGAAAGGCCCCCGGCGACAGAGCCGGGGGCCTTCCTCATGCCCGTTCACTTCGTCTGCAGCGCCTCGGCCATCTTCGTCAGCTGCGCGAACGACGCGGTGCCCGTCACGACCGTCGTCGAGCCCTCGGTGTCCTCCAGGACCAGGGCGTCGTAACGGCCGCCCTCGTAGCGCGTCCAGGTCTTCCCGTCGATCTCCTGGGTCCTGTCCGTCTCGCGAGCGCCCTGTGTCGCCTCGTCCAGGAAGACGGGGCGCCGCTGAGTGGACTGCTCGACCGCCACGTACTCCCCCTCGGGATCGTGGAACCCGAGGTGCCAGGCGTCGAACTGGTCGCCCCGGAAACGGACGGAGGTGGCCTTCCACGCGTCGGACAGGCCCTCGGGCGCTGCCACGGGGTAGGAGGCGGCCCGGCGTGCCGTGAGCAGCTCGACCCGGTAGTCGACGGCCTTGACGTCGGGCGGGCTGTCGTCGTGCGGGATGAAGAGGTACACGAAGCCCGCCACCAGGATGATGACCCCCATGGAGAGGATCATGTCCCGCGCCGTCTTCTGCTTGCCGTTCTCGCGTGCCACGCCCCCTATCGTCGCAGGTCCCTGCCGCGCTCATCCGTGGGGGCCTCTGCTCATTTTGCGGACTCGGAGATATATTCGGGCGACACACCCTCATCCGGCCGTCGTCGTACAGAAAGGTGCGCTCCGATGACCGAGCATCATCATTTGCCCTCCGAACTCGATGTGCCCTCCGAGGCCCCCGACCGCAACCTCGCCCTGGAGCTCGTCCGGGTCACCGAGGCGGCGGCGATGGCCGCGGGCCGTTGGGTCGGGCGGGGTGACAAGAACGGCGCCGACGGTGCCGCGGTGCGTGCCATGCGGACCCTCGTCTCCACCGTCTCGATGAACGGCGTCGTCGTCATCGGCGAGGGCGAGAAGGACGAAGCCCCGATGCTGTTCAACGGGGAGCGCGTGGGCGACGGGACCGGGCCCGAGTGCGACATCGCGGTCGACCCGATCGACGGCACCACGCTGACCGCGAAGGGCATGACGAACGCGATCGCGGTGCTGGCCGCCGCCGAGCGCGGCTCCATGTTCGACCCGTCCGCCGTCTTCTACATGGACAAGCTCGTCACCGGACCGGAGGCGGCCGACTTCGTCGACATCAACGCCCCGGTCGCGGTGAACATCCGCCGGGTCGCCAAGGCGAAGCGGTCCGCGCCGGAGGACGTGACGGTGGTGATCCTGGACCGGCCGCGGCACGAGGGCATCATCAAGGAGATCCGGGACACCGGTGCGCGCATCAAGCTGATCTCCGACGGTGACGTGGCCGGCTCGATCCTGGCGCTGCGGGAGGGCACCGGGGTCGACCTGCTGCTCGGCATCGGCGGCACGCCCGAGGGCATCATCTCCGCCTGTGCGGTGAAGTGCCTGGGCGGCACGATCCAGGGCAAGCTGTGGCCCAAGGACGACGAGGAGCGGCAGCGGGCGCTCGACGCGGGGCACGACCTCGACCGCGTGCTGACGACGGAGGACCTCGTCACCGGCGAGAACGTGTTCTTCGTGGCGACCGGCATCACGGACGGCGAGCTGCTGCGGGGGGTTCGCTACCGGGCGGAGACCGCGACGACCGACTCGATCGTGATGCGGTCGCGCTCGGGCACGGTGCGCAGGATCGATTCGGAGCACCGGCTGAGCAAGCTGCGGGCGTACAGCGCGATCGACTTCGACAAGGGGAAGTAGCGCCGTGCGGAGACGGGGGCTGCGGATCGCCGGCCCGTGCAGGCCGGCTGTGGTTGATCGCGCAGTTCCCCTCGCCCCTTCGGGCGCGTCCTCCGCATCGACTGCGAGCAGCTGAGGAACCACTGAAAAGGGCGTCCCCGGTGCGGTGGGGACGCCCTTTTCGTGCTCTCGGCCGTCAGCCGGCCGCGGCTATCCGGTCCGCCGGGCGGGCCGCCTTCTTCAGCTCCATCTCGCGGCGGCGGCGCCGGGCCAGGACCACGCGGCGCTCCGCGGCGGTGAGTCCGCCCCAGACGCCGTAGGGTTCGGGCTGGAGCAGGGCGTGCTCGCGGCACTCGACCATCACCGGACACCGGGCGCAGACCCGCTTCGCCGCTTCCTCCCGGGACAGCCTCGCGGCGGTCGGTTCCTTGGAAGGGGCGAAGAACAGGCCGGCCTCGTCACGCCGGCACACCGCCTCGGTGTGCCACGGGGCGTCCTGATCCCTGTCTCGCGCTGGCACCCGCGGGGCCGGAACGGCAGCTACCTGCAGGGACGAATGCGGCGGTTGCAGCACGGTCTACTCCTGACGACGGCTTCGCGAGCGAGAGACGATGCAGCAAGGCCTACCCGCTGTGCGCGCGCCTATGCACTGAGTTCCGAACCGCCGACTTCGGGGGATTCGCGACTGTCAATGCCCGAGGTGCTTGCGCAAACTCCGGTCGACCTTGCGCTGCACCCGGTCCAGGATGTCCGCGACGACCTTGCCCCGCCTCGGCCGCGCCTCGACGCTGCCCAGCACGGCCCAGCCGTCCACGTAGACGATGGGGGCCTCCGGTTCCCCCGAGTCGAGCGTGGCCACCTCGAAGCTGCCGAGGACGCCGCCGCCCATGCTGCGCAGCGACACGTTCTCCGGGACGCGGATGTCGATGCTGCCGAAGACCGCGAACGACTTGACGACGACCTGCTGGTGGTCGAAGAGGGCCTCGCTGAGGTCTATCTCGACACTGCCGAAGATCGCGTAGGCGTGGATACGGCGGCCCGCGCGCCAGCGGCCCTTGCGGACGGCGCTGCTGAACACCGCGACCACGTTGTCGTCCGGGTCGATCGGGATGGCGCCGGCGGTGGGGCGCCGGGGGGCCGCGGGATGGACGGGGCCGGGGCCGCGGCGGTGGGCCGCGGGCAGGTCCCGTATGAAGACCTCCAGCTCGCCGACGGTCTTGGCGCGCAGCACGCCCTCGACGCGCTCGGCGTGCTCGTCCGCCGTGAGGCGGCCCTCCGCCAGGGCGTCGTGCAGGATGTCGGCGATGCGGTCACGCTCGGCGTCGGAGGCGCGCAGCTCGGAGACGGCGGGCACGCCCTGCGGCCGGGCGTCCGGCTTCTGGAGGTCCTGCTTCTGAAGGTCCACGGCAGCAGCGTACCGAAACACGATAGATCGCGACACCCCCGCGTCACGGACGGGTGTCGCGCCGACCGGTGTGACGAACTGAGCCTTACCTCACAAGCCCGCCGTCGGCGGCAGGTTCTACGCTGGTTGGCGCTCGCCAACGGAGGCGGGCCGCCGTCCGTCGAGTGAGGAATGGGCTGAGATGCCTGAGTTCGCGTACACCGATCTGCTCCCCCAGGGAGAGGACACCACGCCCTACCGGCTGGTGACCTCCGAGGGCGTCTCCACGGTCGAGGGGCCGGACGGGCGGACCTTCCTGAAGGTGGAGCCGGAGGCGCTGCGCAAGCTCGCCGAGGAGGCCGTCCACGACATCCAGCACTACCTGCGCCCGGCCCACCTCGCGCAGCTGCGCCGGATCATCGACGACCCGGAGGCCTCCGGCAACGACAAGTTCGTGGCGCTGGACCTGCTGAAGAACGCGAACATCGCGGCGGCGGGCGTGCTGCCGATGTGCCAGGACACCGGCACGGCGATCGTCATGGGCAAGCGCGGGCAGAACGTGCTCACGCAGGGCCGTGACGAGGAGGCCCTGAGCCGCGGCATCTACGACGCCTACCAGAACCTGAACCTGCGTTACTCGCAGATGGCTCCGCTCACCATGTGGGAGGAGAAGAACACCGGCTCCAACCTCCCCGCGCAGATCGAGCTGTACGCGGCCGACGGCGGCGCCTACAAGTTCCTGTTCATGGCCAAGGGCGGCGGCTCGGCCAACAAGTCGTTCCTGTACCAGGAGACGAAGGCCGTCCTGAACGAGTCCTCCATGATGAAGTTCCTGGAGGAGAAGATCCGCTCGCTGGGCACGGCGGCCTGCCCGCCGTACCACCTGGCGATCGTCGTCGGCGGCACGTCCGCCGAGTACGCGCTGAAGACGGCGAAGTACGCCTCCGCGCACTACCTGGACGAGATCCCCGCCGAGGGCTCCGAGCTGGGGCACGGCTTCCGGGACAAGGAGCTGGAGCAGAAGGTCTTCGAGCTGACGCAGAGGATCGGCATCGGCGCGCAGTTCGGCGGCAAGTACTTCTGCCACGACGTGCGCGTGGTGCGCCTGCCCCGGCACGGCGCGTCCTGTCCGGTGGCCATCGCGGTCTCCTGCTCCGCCGACCGCCAGGCCGTTGCGAAGATCACCGCCGAGGGCGTCTTCCTGGAGCAGCTGGAGACGGACCCGGCGCGCTTCCTGCCCGAGACGACCGACGAGCAGCTCGACGAGAGCGGCGACGTCGTGAAGATCGACCTCAACCAGCCGATGGAGACGATCCTCGCGGAGCTCACCAAGTACCCGGTGAAGACCCGCCTGTCGCTGACCGGCCCGCTGGTCGTGGCGCGCGACATCGCGCACGCCAAGATCAAGGAGCGGCTGGACGCGGGCGAGGAGATGCCGCAGTACCTGAAGGACCACCCGGTGTACTACGCCGGTCCCGCGAAGACCCCCGAGGGCTACGCGTCGGGCTCCTTCGGCCCGACCACGGCCGGCCGGATGGACTCCTACGTGGAGCAGTTCCAGGCGGCGGGCGGCTCCAAGGTGATGCTGGCCAAGGGCAACCGCAGCAAGCAGGTCACCGACGCGTGCGACGCCCACGGCGGCTTCTACCTCGGCTCCATCGGCGGCCCGGCCGCGCGCCTCGCCCAGGACTGCATCAAGAAGGTCGAGGTCGTCGAGTACGAGGAGCTCGGCATGGAGGCCGTCTGGAAGATCGAGGTCGAGGACTTCCCGGCCTTCATCGTCGTCGACGACAAGGGCAACGACTTCTTCCAGGACCCTGCCCCGGCGCCGACGTTCACTTCGATCCCGGTGCGCGGACCTGGGCTGGCGTAGCGCCTGCGGCGCGGCGGGGACGGTTTCGCCCCCGCCGCCCCTGCCCGTCCCGTCCCCAGGGGCTCCGCCCCTTCGGCCCTGCCGCCGCCGGACGAACGAGTCGAACGACTCCCTCAAGGACCCGGCGCCCGTGCCGGCATTCACCTCCATTCCGGTACAGGGGCCCGGACTCGCCTGACGGCGGCGGTGATGATCCGTCTCCACGGGGAACAGTGGTCGCGGCGCGGACGCTGTGACACGTGGAGGTGATTGTCGATGACCGACGAGCAGGACAGGACCGAGTACCGCACCGAGCACGACTCGATGGGCGAGGTGCGGGTGCCGGCGCACGCCAAGTGGCGGGCCCAGACCCAGCGGGCCGTGGAGAACTTCCCTGTCTCCGGGCAGCGCATCGAGCGCGCGCACATCGAGGCGCTGGCCCGGATCAAGGGCGCCGCGGCCAAGGTCAACGCCGAGCTGGGGGTCCTGGACAAGGACATCGCCCAGGCGATCCAGGAGGCGGCCGCGGAGGTCGCCGAGGGGACGTGGGACGAGCACTTCCCGGTCGACGTGTTCCAGACCGGGTCCGGCACCTCGTCCAACATGAACACCAACGAGGTCATCGCCACGCTGGCGAGCGAGCGGCTGGGCCGCGGCGTGCACCCCAACGACCACGTCAACGCCTCCCAGTCGTCCAACGACGTCTTCCCCTCCTCGATCCACATCGCCGCCACGGCCGCCGTGACGCGTGATCTGGTCCCCGCGCTGGAGCACCTCGCCGCCGCTCTGGAGCGCAAGGCCGAGGAGTTCGCCGACGTCGTGAAGTCCGGGCGGACCCACCTGATGGACGCCACGCCCGTGACGCTGGGCCAGGAGTTCGGCGGGTACGCGGCCCAGGTGCGGTACGGCATCGAGCGTCTGGAGGCCTCCCTCCCCCGGCTCGCCGAACTGCCTCTCGGCGGTACGGCGGTGGGGACCGGCATCAACACCCCGCCCGGCTTCTCCGCCGCCGTGATCGAGGAGGTCGCCCGGACGACGGGGCTGCCCCTCAGCGAGGCCCGCAACCACTTCGAGGCACAGGGCGCCCGGGACGGCATCGTCGAGACCAGCGGGCAGCTGCGCACCATCGCGGTCGGGCTGACCAAGATCGCCAACGACCTGCGCTGGATGTCCTCCGGGCCGCGCACCGGCCTCGCCGAGATCGCCCTGCCCGACCTCCAGCCCGGTTCGTCGATCATGCCGGGCAAGGTGAATCCGGTCATCCCGGAGGCCGTGCTGATGGTCGCCGCACAGGTCGTGGGCAACGACGCCACCGTCGCCACCGCCGGCGCCGCCGGGAACTTCGAGCTCAACGTGATGCTGCCGGTCATCGCCAAGAACGTGCTGGAGTCGATCCGGCTCCTGGCGAACGCGACGAGGCTGCTCGCCGACCGGACCGTCGACGGCATCACCGCCGACCGCGAGCGCGCGCGGGAGTACGCCGAGTCCTCCCCTTCCGTCGTCACCCCGCTCAACAAGTACCTCGGCTACGAGGAGGCCGCGAAGGTCGCCAAGAAGGCCCTGGCCGAGCGGAAGACCATCCGTCAGGTCGTGCTGGAGGGCGGCTACGTGGAGCGCGGGGACCTGACCGCGGAGCAACTCGACGAGGCGCTCGATGTCCTGCGGATGACGCGCCCGTGACGCCGGGGCGCGTTAGTGTGCCCGGCGCGTGAACCATGACACGCGCCGCAGCGTCGTATGCCTACGGCACCTAATATCTGTTCATGGCAGACGGTGAAGCGATGAGACACGTGGAAACGGGTGGTGCGGCAGGCTTCTGGGCGCCCGGGAGCCGGATTCTGTGGCGGTACCGGGAGAACGGCGGCACGCAGGTGCACATCGCGCGTCCCGTCACCGTCGTCCGGGACGACGCGGACCTGCTCGCCGTGTGGCTGGCGCCCGGCACCGAGTGCGTGAAGCCCCTCCTCGCCGACGGCACGCCCGTGCACCTGGAACCGCTGGAGTCGCGCTACACCAAGCCGCGGACCGTCCAGCGGGACCGGTGGTTCGGCACGGGTGTGCTGAAGCTGGCCCGTCCCGGCGAGCCCTGGTCGGTGTGGCTGTTCTGGGAGCCGGGCTGGCAGTTCAAGAACTGGTACGTGAACCTGGAGGAGCCGCTGGTCCGGTGGGCCGGTGGCGTCGACTCCGTCGACCATTTCCTGGACATCTCCGTCCATCCCGACCGCAGTTGGCACTGGCGAGACGAGGACGAGTTCGCCCAGGCCCGGCGCGACGGGCTGATGGACGACCAACTGGCGGAAAGGGTACGGGCGGCGGGCCGGGACGCCGTGGAGGTGATCCGCGCCTGGGGGCCGCCGTTCTCGGAAGGCTGGCAGCACTGGCGCCCGGATCCGTCCTGGACGGTACCGTCACTGCCGGAGGACTGGGACCGCACTCCCGCGCATGTGTCCTCATGAGACCCTTGATGCGCCCCCGGGCAAGAAACGTAGGATCGTCCTCCGCAAGGGCGCGCGGCGGCAACTACCGAAGCACGCGCTGAGCTTGACCGATCGTCACCGAGGGGCGGCAGGACGTGAGCGAGGGGTACGAGGGCAACACCGGCAGGGCCTGCGCCGCAGGCTCCCGGGGCCGGCAGCAGGCCCCGGGGGGCCGCAGACGGTCCGCCGGTGGCACAGGAACAACCTCTGACCACGCGGAAATTCCGTTCCTGGGGCACGTATTCCGGGTATCGGAGTTTCGGCGGGACCAACTGCGTGCGCGGCGCGCAGCCCCGGACGGATGGATTCGACACGCGTGACGGAGCAGCCGACCTCCTTCGAACGCCCCCAGGCGGGCGTCGACCCCGCGGACCCCCGCGGGGCCTTCGTGCATACCCCGGCCCGCGCGCCCGGCGCCGGAGCCTTACCGGTACAGGGCCGCCCAGGCGGCGACGTCAGCGTTCCGGTCACGACGGCACACAGCACGCCGGGCACGTCGGAGCCGGGCACCTCCACGCCGTTCGGCAAGGGCAAGGACACCGTGAGCGACCCCGCCTCCGAGCACTCCCAGCCGGGTGCAGAGCAGACCGCCGAGCGCGAGACGCCCCGGCCGCGCCCCGCCCCCGAGGGCATCCCCGTGCAGCCGGCCGTCGAACAGGACCGGCCGGGGATGAACACCGACGGGCAGGAGCGGCGCAGCGGCCAGAACCTGCCGCCCGGCCGCCCCACGCCGATGCGGCGGGACGGCGACCGGCTCAGGTTCGTGGGCGCCGCCACCCGGCGGATCGCCCGCGGCATCGACCTCGACGAGATCGTCATGGGGCTGTGCCGGGCCACCGTGCCCACCTTCTCCGACGCGATCCTGGTCTATCTGCGCGACCCGCTGCCCGTCGGCGACGAGCGGCCCACCGGTCCGCTGGTGCTGCGCCTGCGCCGCACCGACCGGATACCGGCGGAGCGCGACACCGAGAACGGCTTCCTGCCGGCCGCGCAGCCCGAGCCCAACGAACTGGACGCGGTCGGCGCCGAGCTGTGCGAGGTACGGCCCGGCAGTGCCCTCGCCGAGGTGCTGCGCGGGGTGCGCCCGGTGTTCACCGACGCTCCCGCGGCCCGCGCCGCGCTGCCGGAACTGCTCGGCGAGGACGGCGAGTTCGCCGTGCCGGACGGGCAGCGCGCGATCCTCGCCCCGCTGCGCGGGCGGCGCCGGGTGATCGGTGCCGCCCTGTTCCTGCGCCGCCCCGAGCGCATCGCGTTCGACCCGGACGATCTGCTGGTGGCCGCCCAGCTCGCCACGCACAGCGCCCTCGGCATCGACAAGGCCGTGCTGTACGGCCGCGAGGCGTACATCGCGGACGAGCTGCAGCGCACCATGCTGCCCGAGACGCTGCCCCGCCCCACCGGCGTGCGGCTGGCCTCGCGCTACCTGCCGGCCGCGGAGACGGCCCGGGTGGGCGGCGACTGGTACGACGCGATCCCGCTGCCCGGCAGCAGGGTCGCGCTGGTCGTCGGTGACGTCATGGGCCACTCCATGACGTCGGCCGCCATCATGGGCCAGCTGCGCACCACCGCCCAGACCCTCGCCGGCCTCGACCTGCCGCCGCAGGAGGTCCTGCACCACCTCGACGAACAGGCCCAGCGCCTCGGCGTGGACCGCATGGCGACCTGCCTCTACGCCGTGTACGACCCGGTATCGCACCGCATCACCATCGCCAACGCCGGTCATCCGCCGCCCGTCCTGCTCCACCTGGGCGGCCGGGCCGAGGTGCTGCGCGTGCCCGCCGGTGCCCCCATCGGGGTCGGTGGCGTGGACTTCGAGGCGGTGGAGCTGGACGCACCCGCCGGTGCGACCCTGCTCCTCTACACCGACGGCCTGGTCGAGTCCCGGCTGCGCGACGTGTGGACCGGCATCGAGCAGCTGCGGGAGAAGCTCGCCGCGGTCGCGCAGCTCACCGGGCCGGACCATCCGCCGCCCCTGGAAGCCCTGTGCGACGAGGTGCTCGACATGCTCGGCCCGGGCGACCGGGACGACGACATCGCGCTGCTCGCCGCCCGCTTCGACGGGATCGCGCCCAGCGACGTGGCGTACTGGTTCCTGGAGCCGGAGGACGCGGCGCCCGGCCGGGCCCGCCGGCTGGCCCGGCGCGCTCTGTCGCGCTGGGGCCTGGAGGAGCTCAGCGACTCCGTGGAGCTGCTCGTCAGCGAGGTCGTCACCAACGCCGTCCGGTACGCCTCGCGGCCGGTGACGCTGCGGCTGCTGCGCACGGACGTCCTGCGCTGTGAGGTGGGCGACGACGTGCCGCAGCTGCCGCGGCTGCGGCAGGCTCGCGCCACCGACGAGGGCGGGCGCGGGCTGTACCTGGTGAACCGGCTGGCCCGGCGCTGGGGTGCGACCCGGCTCAGCACGGGCAAGGTGGTCTGGTTCGAACTCAACCGCGGCTGAAGGGCCTCAGGGACGGACGAAGGGCGCCCGGTGTGCACCGGGCACCCTTCGGCGTCTGCCGCCGGTCGTCCCTACTGGTCGTCGTCACCCGGTCGGAGCGGGTCGAACGGGTCGTCGCCATCGCCTGGCGGTGTCGTCTGCGGGGACGTGGACGGGGAGGTGGACGGGGTCGTCGACGGGGAGGCCGGCGGGGACGACGACGGCTCCTCGGTCGTCGGCGGCGGGGACGACGACGGCTCCTCGGTCGTCGGCTCCTCGGTCGGCTCCTTCGTCGGCTCCTCGGTGGGGGTCGGCGTCCAGGTCGGCTGGACGGCCGCGCCCTGCTGGGTGTCGAGGTCGAACTCGGTGACGTCGCCCATCACGCCGAAGGTGTACGCCGCCCAGATCCGCGCCGGGAAGTCACCGCCGTTGAGCCGGGGCTTGCCGGCCGCCTTGTACATCGCGACCTGGGCGTGCGTCTTGGCGTCCTCGCCGAACAGGCCGACCGAGGTGACCAGCTTCGGGGTGTAGCCGGTGAACCAGGCCGACTTGTTGTTGTCGGAGGTGCCGGTCTTGCCCGCGACCTGCTGGCCGTCGCGCATCGGGTTGTTGCGCACGGACGCCTGGGCGGTGCCGTCGTCCACCACGCCGGTCAGCACCGAGGTGACCGAGTCGGCGGCCTGCCGGCTGATGACCTGGTCCCCGACCGGGTCGGGCATGGTGACGCTCTGGTTGAGGTGCTCCGCCGACTTCAGGACGGCCGGGGTGACCTTCTTGCCGTGGTTGTCGAGGGTCGCGTAGACACCGGCCATCTGCAGAGGGCTGGCGCCCATGCTGCCCAGGGTCTGCGCGGGCACGGCCGCCATGTTCTCGGTGTCCATGCCGAGCTTGCCGGCGACCTTCACCACCTCGGACATGCCGACGTCGACGCCCATCTGCGCGAAGACCGAGTTGACGGACTTGTTCATGGCCGTCTGGACGGAGATCGGGCCGTAGTTCCGGTCGTCCTCGTTCTCGGGGGCGAAGCCCACCTTGGTGCCGTCCTCCACGACCGGGCGCTTGCTGGTGCCGTCGTAGATCGTGTTGGCGGTGATCGGCTTGCCGTCCTGCGTCTTCGCCTGTTGCTCCAGGGCCGCGGCCAGGATGACCGGCTTGAAGGTGGAGGCGGGCTGGTAGTCGGCGCGGGTGGCGTTGTTGGTGTAGTGCTTGAAGTAGTCCTCGCCGCCGTACATCGCGACCACGGCGCCGGTCTTCGGGTTCACCGAGGCGGCACCGGCCTGGACGTCTCCGTCGACCTTGCGCTTGTCGGGGTCGAGCTTGCTGGTCAGCTGCTGCCGGACGGACTTCTCCAGCGCCGCCTGCTTCTTCTTGTCGATGTTGAGCGTGAGGGTCCAGCCGCCGGCGTTGACCAGCGCCTCGGCTTCCTTGGTGTCGTCGGCGGTGCCCTGGGCGACGAGCTGCCTCTCGAGCGCCGCGTTGGCGGCGTTGACCAGGTACCCCTTCTGGCCCTCCATGCCGGGGGCGGGCTTGGGCTCCTCCGGCACCGGGAACTTCATGCCGGCCCGCTCGGACGCGCTCAGCCAGCCCTCGTCGACCATGTTGTCGAGGACGTAGTTCCAGCGCGCCTTCACCAGCTTCTTGCCGTCCTTCGAGGCGACGGCCCAGTCGTACTGGCTGGGGGCCTGGAGGAGCGCGGCGAGGTAGGCGCCCTGCGCGACGTCGAGGTCCTCGGCGTCCTTGCGGTAGTAGGCCTGGGCGGCGGCCTGGATGCCGTAGGCGTTGCGGCCGTAGTAGCTGGTGTTGATGTAGCCGGCGAGGATGTAGTCCTTGGACTTCTCCCGGTCCAGCTTCAGCGAGATGACCATCTCCTTCAGCTTGCGCGAGACGGTCTGTTCCTGCGTCAGGTAGTAGTTCTTGACGTACTGCTGGGTGATCGTCGAACCGCCCTGCGCGCCGCGGCCGGACAGCGTGTTGACCAGGCCGCGGGCGGTGCCCTTGAAGTCGACGCCGGAGTCCTTGAAGAAGGTCTTGTTCTCGGCGGCGACGAAGCTCATCCGGACGCCCTTGGGGACCCGGGCCAGATCGACGTTCTCGCGGTTGACCTTGCCGTCGCGGGCCATGATCGAGCCGTCGCTGTACTTGTAGATGTTGCTCTGCCGCTTGGCGTCGGCGTTCCCCTCGGGGATGTCGATCACCATGTACAGCACGATGAAGGCGCCCATGCCCAGCAGGCACACGCCGAGGAAGGTGCCGAGGAGCTTCTTCCAGGTGAAGAGCCTGCGTATGCCGCTCTTCCCGGCCGCAGCCGACGAACGGTGGCTCTTGGGTGCCGCCCGGCGCCCACCGCGCTGTCGGGCGCGTCTTTCTTCCGCTCGTCCCATGAGTCCGATCTGCTCCGCTTCGTTCATGTGTGCTCACATGTCACACAGGTTCGCCGCTCAGGTCAGCTCAGAAAGCTAACACCGGGAGATAAGAGAGAGGGCAGCCGATCCGGACCTTTACGGACGTGACAATCAGCACCCATTCCCATCGGAACCGACGTTCGAGACACCCGCAGGGTTGCCAGGACGCGATAAAGTGATATCACTTAGCTAGACGGAAGCTAAGCAGGAGCGGCTTCCCAGGAGAAACGGGGGATCACCCATGTCCATGACGGAACCGCAGGTCACGGCCGACGTGCCCGAGATGCCGGCACCCCGGGTGCGGGAGTTCACGGCGCACAGCATCGGCGGCGGGCTCGCCCTGCTGCTGGGCCTGTTCGGGCTGCTGGCCGGCGCCGGGCTGATCGCGGCCGCCACCTCGGTGCACGCGGCCGGCGCGCAGGCCGCGCTGATCATCGGCGGCATCCTGGTCGCGCTCGCGGCGTTCCTCGCCATGTGCGGGCTGAACATGGTGGCGCCGGGTGAGGCCCGGGTCGTCCAGCTCTTCGGCCGCTACCGCGGCACGATCCGGCAGGACGGCCTGCGCTGGGTGAACCCCTTCACCTCGCGCACGAAGATCTCCACCCGCGTCCGCAACCACGAGACCGCCGTCCTCAAGGTCAACGACGCCTACGGCAACCCGATCGAGCTCGCCGCGGTCGTGGTCTGGCGCGTCGAGGACACCGCCCAGGCCACCTTCGAGGTCGACGACTACATCGAGTTCGTCTCCACCCAGACCGAGGCGGCCGTGCGGCACATCGCCATCGAGTACCCCTACGACGCCCACGAGGAGGACGGCCTCTCGCTGCGCGGCAACGCCGAGGAGATCACCGAGAAGCTCGCGGTGGAGCTGCACGCGCGGGTGGAGGCGGCCGGGGTGCAGATCATCGAGTCCCGCTTCACGCACCTCGCCTACGCGCCCGAGATCGCCTCGGCGATGCTCCAGCGGCAGCAGGCCGGAGCGGTGGTCGCGGCGCGGCGGCAGATCGTGGACGGAGCAGTCGGCATGGTCGAGGCCGCCATCGCCCGGATCACCGAGCGGGACATCGTGGAGCTGGACTCCGAGCGGAAGGCGGCGATGGTCTCCAACCTCATGGTGGTGCTGTGCGGTGACCGGGCCGCGCAGCCCGTCCTCAACACCGGGTCCCTCTACCAGTGACGGTCCCCCCCGAGGGCCAGGGCCCGAAGCGCCGGCCGCAGCAGCAGCGCAAGCAGGTGCTGCTGCGGCTGGACCCGGCGGTGTACGAGGCGCTCGCGCGGTGGGCCGGGGACGAGCTCAGGTCGGCCAACGCGCAGATCGAGTTCCTGTTGCGCAAGGCGCTGGCGGAGGCCGGACGGCTGCCCCGCGAGACCGGACCACTGCCCCGGCGGGGCCGGCCACCCGGCAGCTCGGGCGGGGCGCCCGGCGGCTCAGGCGGAGCGCCCGGCGGCCCGGGTGGAGCGCCCGGCGGCCCGGGTGGAGCGCCCGGCGGCCCGGGTGGGGCACCGAAGGCCTGAATAACCCCGGGGGTCGTTGTCCGGCCGCGGCGGCGAGTGGCTGTTGCGGAACCGTGACAACGACCCCCCACCTGCGCTCCCGCACACCCCGCCATGGACTGCACACCCGGCGTATACATCGCGCGTATACACGCCGTGTACAGTCCCTCCCATGTCCATCGGTCACACTCTCCTGGGACTCCTGGAGTCCGGCCCGCGCCACGGTTACGACCTCAAGCGGGCCTTCGACGAGAAGTTCGGTCACGACCGGCCGCTCCACTACGGCCAGGTCTATTCGACGATGTCCCGCCTACTGAAGAACGGGCTCGTCGAGGTCGACGGCATCGAGGCGGGCGGCGGTCCCGAGCGCAAGCGGTACGCCATCACCGAGGCCGGCATCACCGACGTGGCGCGCTGGCTCGCCACGCCCGAGAAGCCGGAGCCGTACCTCCAGTCGACGCTCTACACCAAGGTCGTCCTGGCCCTGCTCACTCACCGCGACGCCGGTGACATCCTCGACACCCAGCGCTCCGAGCACCTGCGCAGCATGCGGATCCTCACCGACCGCAAGCGCAAGGGCGATCTGGCCGACCAGCTCATCTGCGACCACGCGCTGTTCCACCTGGAGGCAGACCTGCGCTGGCTGGAGCTGACCGCGGCGCGTCTGGACAAGCTCCGTGAGGCGGTGACCCGATGACGATCCCCGCCGGTTCCCTCCTCGTCGCCCAGGACCTGCGCAAGGCCTACGGCCCGACGACCGCGCTCGACGGCGCCGAGTTCTCCATCCACCCCGGCGAGGTCGTCGCCGTGATGGGCCCGTCCGGGTCGGGCAAGTCGACGCTGCTGCACTGCCTCGCCGGGATCGTCATGCCCGACTCGGGCTCGATCACGTACGCCGGGCGCGAGGTGACCGCGATGAGCGACGCCGAGCGCAGTGCCCTGCGGCGCTCGGAGTTCGGGTTCGTGTTCCAGTTCGGGCAGCTCGTGCCGGAACTCACCTGCGTGGAGAACGTCGCCCTGCCGCTGCGGCTGAACGGCTCGTCCCGCAAGGAGGCCGAGCGGACCGCCCTGGCGTGGATGGAACGCCTGGAGGTCGACGACCTGCGCAAGAAGCGGCCCGGCGAGGTGTCCGGCGGCCAGGGGCAGCGCGTCGCCGTGGCCCGCTCACTGGTGACGAACCCGCGGGTGGTCTTCGCCGACGAACCGACCGGCGCGCTCGACTCGTTCAACGGCGAGCGGGTGATGGAACTGCTCACGGACGCCGCCCGGTCCGCCAACGCGGCCGTGGTGCTCGTCACGCACGAGGCGCGGGTGGCCGCGTACTCCGACCGCGAGATCGTCGTACGGGACGGCAGGTCCCGTGACATGGAGCGCGTCATATGAGCGTCAGGCAGTGGAGCCGGGACCTCGCCATGGGGGCCCGGTTCGCCCTCGCCGGCGGGCGCGAGGGATGGACACGGTCGCTGCTCACGGCCGTCGGTGTCGGGCTCGGGGTGGCGCTGCTGCTGCTCACCACCGCCATCCCCAACGCGCTGGCGGAGCGCGACCGGCGCGAGGAGGCACGCAGCGATCACACGTTCGGCCAGCAGGAGATACCGAAGGCCGACGACACGCTGATCGTCGTGGACGCGGACACCACGTTCCGGGACACGGACGTACGCGGCCGGCTGCTGGAGGCGGAGGGCCCGCGGGCTCCGCTGCCGCCGGGGGTCGCCGAGTTCCCGGCGGCGGGCGAGATGGTCGTCTCCCCCGCGCTGAAAGAGCTGCTCGCCTCCGACGAGGGCACGCTGCTGCGGGAGCGGCTGGACTACCGCGTCTCCGGCACCATCGGCGAGCAGGGACTGGTCGGCTCGCAGGAACTCGCCTACTTCGCGGGCGGCAAGGGGCTCGCGAAGGTGCTCGAAGGCCCCGCGAGCGGGGCCAGGATCGACCACTTCGGCAACGACGATCTGGGATCCTCCGACCCCTGGGACCCGGTGCTGCTCCTGCTGGTCCTGGTCGTCTTCGTGGTACTGCTGATGCCGGTCGCCGTGTTCATCGCAGCGGCCGTGCGGTTCGGCGGCGAGCGCCGTGACCGCAGGCTGGCGGCCCTGCGGCTGGTCGGCTCCGACAGCCGGATGACCCGGCGGATCGCCGCAGGCGAGGCGCTCGCCGGCTCGGTGCTGGGGCTCGTCCTCGGCACCGGGTTCTTCCTCCTCGGACGCGAACTGGCGGCCTCCGCCCAGGTGTTCCACGTCAGCGTGTTCCCGAGCTATCTGAACCCCTCTCCGGTGCTGGCCGTCCTGGTCGCGCTGGCGGTGCCGGCGGCGGCGGTCCTGGTGACGATCCTCGCCCTGCGCGGGGTGGTCATCGAGCCCCTCGGCGTGGTGCGCACGGCCAAGCCCTCACGACGCCGGCTGTGGTGGCGGCTGCTGCTGCCGCTCGGCGGCATCGCGCTGCTCTACCCGATGATCGGGCAGGGCGACGACGGCGGGAACTTCAACCAGTACCTCGTCGTCGGCGGCGTGATGCTGCTGCTGGTCGGCGTCACGGCACTGCTCCCCTGGGTGGTGGAGACCGTCGTGGCCCGGCTCGGCTCGGGCGGGGTCGCCTGGCAACTGGCGGTCCGCCGACTTCAGTTGAGCAGTGGCGCGGCGGCCCGGATGGTCAACGGCATCGCGGTGGCGGTGGCCGGGGCGATCGCCCTGCAGATGCTGTTCGCCGGGGTGGACGGCACCTACACCAAGGCGTCGCAGTACGACGTCTCCCGGGCCCAGATGAGCGTGGACGTGCCGGACGGCGCCAACGCCTCGGCCATCATCGGGAAGTACCGCGACACCGAGGGCGTGCGCAAGATCACCGCCCTGTCCGACGCCTATCTGCACGACCGGCGCAGCGAGGACTCCTACGCCCAGATCACCGTGGCCGACTGCGCGTCGCTGCGCGAGGTGGCCACGCTCCCCTCCTGCCGTGACGGGGACGTCTTCGCAGCCAAGGGCTCGGAGTACGACAGCGAGGGCGACCACCTGGCCAGGCCCGGCACGGTCCTGTGGGCCGAACCGGAGGACGACGCCGCCCACTCGGGCGACCGGCCCGTCTCCTGGACCGTGCCGCAGGACATCCGCCCGGCCCAGTCCCGTGAGGACCCCACCGGGTACGAGCGCGGCGGCATCCTGGTCACGCCCGGCGCGCTGCCCGAGAAGCTGGCGGCGGTCACGTCCGCGCGGCTCTTCCTGAGCCTGGACCTCTCGGTGCCGGACGCCTACGACCACGTGCGCAACACGGCCGCGCGGCTCGACCCCGCGGTCCAGCCCATGACCTGGAGCAGCATCGATAGCAACGACCGCTACGCCGCCATCCGCACGGGCCTGTCCGTCGGCTCCGCCTGTGTGCTGGCGCTGATCGGGGCGAGCCTGCTCGTCTCGCAGCTGGAGCAGCTGCGCGAACGCCGCAAGCTGCTGTCGGCCCTGGTCGCCTTCGGCACCAGGCGCCGCACCCTCGGCCTGTCGGTGCTGTGGCAGACGGCGATCCCCATCGGGCTGGGCCTGCTGCTCGCCGCGGCGGTGGGGGTGGCGCTGGGCGCGGTGCTGCTGCGGATGACCGACACCTCGGTCCGGGTGGACTGGCCGAGCGTGCTGTCGATGACGGGCATCGGCGCGGGCGTCGTCCTGGTGGTGACCCTGCTGAGCCTGCCACCGCTGCTGAAGCTGATGCGACCGGAGGGGCTGCGGACGGAGTAGGCCCGGTTCCCGCCGGGCCGCGGACCGAGCAGGACCGGTCCCGCACGGCCTGTCGGGCGCCCTGGCCGGGCCTCGATATCGACGGGGGCCCGGCCGGGCGCGAGCGTCAGGCGCCGTGGCCGTCAGGCGTCCCGGTCCAGCACCCGTACCGGCAGCGGGCGCAGGGCCTCGCGCAGGGCCGCCGCGAGTTCCTCGTACTCCGCGCCGCGCGCGGCCCCCGCCCGCATCGCCAGTGCGATACGGCGGGTGGGGGCCGGGTCGGCGAAGTACCCGGTGAGGAGCTGGTTGCTGCGCGAGGTCTCGACCTTCACGGCGGTGCGCGGCAGCAGCGTCACACCGAGGCCGCCCGCGACCAGCTGCACCAGCGTGGACAGCCCGGCGGCGGTCGTGGTGACCGGCACGTCGTCGCGGCCGGCCTCCCGGCAGATGTCGAGGGCCTGGTCGCGCAGGCAGTGCCCCTCGTCCAGCAGCAGCAGGTTCAGCTCCCGCAGCGCGTCGCGCGGAATGCCCTCCCAGCCGCCGAGCCAGTGGTTGAGCGGCGTGACCAGCACGAAGTCCTCGTCGAACAAGGGCAGTTCGGTCACTCCCGGCACGCCCAGCGGTACCGCGAGCAGCAGCAGATCCAGGCGCCCGCTGGTGAGACCGTCGAGGAGGGTGGCGGTCTGCTCCTCGTGCACCTGGAGGTCGAGGTGCGGATACCGGTCGTGGACGAGCCGCAGCACCGTCGGCAGCAGATAGGGCGCGACCGTCGGAATGACCCCGAGGCGCAGCGCCCCGGTGAAGGGCGCCCGGACCGCCTCGGCCTCCTCCATGAGCGCGCCCATCTCCCCCAGAACCGCCTTGACCCGTACGGCGATCCGCTCACCCTCGGGCGAGAGCAGCACCTTGCGCGTCGTACGCTCGAGGAGCGTCACTCCGAGTGTCTCCTCCAAGGCCGACACGGCGCCCGAGAGGGCGGGCTGGCTCATGCCGATCGCCGCGGCCGCGTCCCGGAAATGAAGGTGCTCGGCCACCGCCGCGAAGGCACGGAGCTGGGCGAGACTGGGCTGCCGCCGCTTGCTACCGACAGTCACTGATAACTACCTCCGATCAACCCGACCGAGTGTAGCTATTTCCGTAATCAATCGAGCCTGTGCCAACATCAACACAGTCCAACCCATGGGAAACGCCCGCGATCCGGGTGTTCCTTTCGCTGCAAGGAGAGCGTGTGCTCACTGTCGGTGACAAGTTCCCCGAGTTCGACCTGACCGCCTGTGTCTCGCTGGAGAAGGGCAAGGAGTTCCAGCAGATCGACCACAAGACCTACGAGGGTCAGTGGAAGGTCATCTTCGCCTGGCCCAAGGACTTCACCTTCGTGTGCCCGACCGAGATCGCCGCTTTCGGCAAGCTGAACGAGGAGTTCGCGGACCGCGATGCGCAGGTCCTCGGTTTCTCCGGTGACTCCGAGTTCGTCCACCACGCCTGGCGCAAGGACCACGACGACCTGCGTGACCTGCCCTTCCCGATGATGGCCGACTCCAAGCACGAGCTGATGCGCGAGCTGGGCATCGAGGGCGAGGACGGCTTCGCCAAGCGCGCGGTGTTCATCGTGGACCAGAACAACGAGATCCAGTTCTCGATGGTGACCGCGGGTTCGGTCGGCCGTAACCCCAAGGAGGTCCTCCGGGTCCTGGACGCGCTCCAGACGGACGAGCTCTGCCCCTGCAACTGGTCCAAGGGCGACGAGACCCTCGACCCGGTCGCGCTGCTCTCCGGAGAGTGATCTGACATGTCCCTCGACGCACTGAAGTCCGCGATACCGGACTACGCCAAGGACCTGAAGCTGAACCTGGGCTCGGTCATCGGCAACTCCGACCTGCCGGCGCAGCAGCTGTGGGGCACGGTCCTGTCGACGGCGATCGCCTCGCGCTCCCCGATCGTGCTGCGCGAGCTGGAGCCGGAGGCCAAGGCGAACCTGTCGCCGGAGGCCTACACGGCGGCCAAGGCCGCCGCCGCGGTGATGGCGATGAACAACGTCTTCTACCGCACGCGTCACCTGCTGTCGGACCACGAGTACGGCACCCTGCGCGCGGGTCTGCGGATGAACGTCATCGGCAACCCGGGCGTGGACAAGGTCGACTTCGAGCTGTGGTCCTTCGCGGTCTCCGCGATCAACGGCTGCGGCATGTGCCTCGACTCGCACGAGCAGGTGCTGCGCAAGGCGGGCCTGGACCGCGACGTCATCCAGGAGGCGTTCAAGATCGCTTCCGTGATCCAGGCGGTCGGCGTCACGCTGGACGCCGAGGCGGTTCTGGCCGAGTAACCCCGGCCGCCCGCCCCGCATCACAGGGCCCCGCCCACCCGACCGGTGGGCGGGGCCCTGTGGTGTGTCCGGGGTTCCGCTACTGCGACGGCGTGTCAGGAGCGGGCTCCGCGCTGACCGCTGTGGCCCCGCGCGGCCGTACCGAGTGCCGCAGTGCCGACTTCTGCGAGTAGGACCGCAGGTAGCCGACGACCGTGTTCGTCACCGCCACCAGGGGCACGGCGACCACGGCGCCGCCGATCCCGGCCACCATCCCGCCCGCCGCGACCGACAGCACCACCGCCAGCGGATGCACCCGCACGGCCCGCCCGAGGATGAACGGCTGCAGGATGTGTCCCTCGATCTGCTGCACCGCCAGCACCACCACCAGCGTCATGACGGCCGTGAACACCCCCTGGGTGACCAGCGCGACGACCACCGCCAGCGCACCGGACACCACCGCGCCCACCAGCGGGATGAACGCGAACAGGAAGATGAACACCGCCAGCGGCACGGCCATCGGCACATCGAGGAAGTAGATCCCGAGCCCGATGAAGATGGCGTCGATCAGCGCGACGATGACCGTGCCCCGCACGTACGCCGTCAGCGTCCGCCATGCCGCGGGACCGGCCCCGGCCACTCCCGGCCGTGCCGCCGCCGGCACGAGCTTCAGCGTCCACTGCCAGATCCGCTTGCCGTCGTAGAGCAGGAACAGCGTGCAGAAGACGGACAGCAGGATCCCGGTCAGCGCCTCGACGACGACCGTGACGCCCTCCAGCCCGGCGGAGGTGATCTGGTCGGTGTTCGCCCCGACCGCCTCGCGCAGGTTGGTGGCGATCTCGTTGATCTGCTTGTCCGTGACGTGGAAGGGGCTGTTCAGCAGCCAGTTCCGCAACTCGTCGATGCCGTCCTGGATCTGGCCCGAGAGGTCGTCGATGTTCTCCATGACCTGCCAGGTCACGAACCAGCCGATGAGGCCCATGACGACGAAGCCGAGGACGGCCGTCAGCGCGGTGGCCGGTCCGAGCGGCACGCCGTGGCGCCGCAGTCGGGCCACCGTCGGCTGCAGCAGCGCCGTGATGAGCAGGGCGATGACGAACGAGAGCACCACGAGCTGGACGGCGCTGATGACCCGCATCAGCACCCACACGGTGCCCGCGAGGACGAGGAGCCGCCAGCCGGCCTCGGCCGCGACCCGCACCCCCCACGGAACGGCCAGCGCGGGATCGGGACGGGCGGCGACGTCGGGTGCGTAGTCCGGGGGCGGCGGGACCTGTTCGTCGGCGAACGTCCGTGACACGGGGTCGTCCTGCTCCCGTTCGGCCTCGGCGCGGCGTTCGTTGTACCGCTCGCTCATCTCGGTCAGCCCGGCACCGAGCCGGCCGAGCCACCCTGGCACTCGCGACATGATCCGTCCTCTTCCCCCGTCTTGCCACACCACTCCCCCGGGGAGCCGTCCGTCCGACCGTACATGCCGCGAGCCCCGCACCGGACGACGGTGCGGGGCTCGAGCGGATGAACGGATCGGCCGGGGCCGGGCGGCTCAGTACCAGTGGTTGGCCTGCCAGAACGACCAGGCGTCACAGGGGCTGCCGTAGCGTTCGTTCATGTAGTTGAGGCCCCACTTGATCTGAGTGGCCGGGTTGGTCCGCCAGTCGGCGCCGACGGACGACATCTTGGAGCCGGGCAGCGCCTGGAACATGCCGTACGCCCCGGAGGAGGGGTTGACGGCCTTGTAGTTCCAGTCGGACTCGTGGTCCACGATGTTGCTGAAGCACTGGAACTGGCCCGACGGCACCAGCTGCCGCGCCATCGCCTGGATCTGGGCGATGCTGTACGAGCTCGCGACGGGGAAGTCCGCGACGTCCTTGGAGCGGCTGGCGGCGGCCTTGGTCTCCGCGCGCTCCTTGGCCGCGGCCTCGGCGGCCTTCTTGGCGGCTTCCTGCTTGGCGATGGCCGTCTCGGCGGCGGCCTTGCGGGCGGCCTCCTCGGCGTCCTTCTTCGCGCTCGCGTCCGCCTGAATGGCCTGTGCGTCGGCCTGCTGCGTCAGTGACGCGGTCTGTACCTGGGCCTGCTGGCCCGCGGGGATGTCCGCGAGCAGCGTGGCGCCGGTTGCCGTCGCTTCCGCGTCGTTGTTCTGCGCGGTGCTGCCCGAGGCAACGCCGACGACGCTTCCGACAGCGGTGACCGCCGTGGCCGAAGCCACTGCGAATCCCCGGACCGAGATCCGGCTCACACGGTTTCCTTCCAGCATCGCCCGCTTCGGTGACCCTCGCGGACGCAATCGTGCCCCTGGCACTGGCCTCCCCAACTACGGGGTCACGGGAGGCGCGGGCCCGGTGGGCAACTCCCCCGGGGGGAGCGCCGCGTGTTGCTCGGGCGGCATACGACATCGCTATGCAGTTGGTGCTGTTGCTTTTGTGGTGCCGTACCGCTGGGGGTACAGCTGTGTCGTATGCGGGGCCTGACAGGAGTGAGACTCTGCCGTAACCCGACGGGGCAAGGCAATTCCGCGTTGCGTGTGAAAGCTCACATCCCGTTTGGCGCAGGAAATTCCACGGAACGGCCACACGCGAAGGCGCCGCCCGGCTAGGCTCTTGGCCTTTTCCGGACGGCGCCAACTATCGCATAACCGCTACTATTACCGCGGTCGGTCAGATCTGCCCGTCTTCGAGCATTTCGGTCACAAGGGCGGCGATCTGGGACCTCTCGGACCGCGTCAGGGTCACGTGCGCGAAGAGCGGATGCCCCTTCAGCTTCTCGACGACGGCGACGACACCGTCGTACCGGCCGACCCTGAGGTTGTCCCGCTGGGCCACGTCATGGGTGAGAACCACCCGTGAGTTGGCCCCGATCCGGGACAGAACGGTGAGAAGGACGTTCCTCTCCAGCGACTGGGCCTCGTCCACGATCACGAACGCGTCGTGCAGCGAGCGTCCGCGGATGTGGGTGAGCGGCAGGACCTCCAGCATCCCGCGCGCGGTGACCTCCTCGATGACCTCCCGGGACGTGACCGCCGACAGCGTGTCGAACACGGCCTGCGCCCAGGGGCTCATCTTCTCGGCCTCGGAACCCGGCAGATAGCCCAGCTCCTGCCCGCCCACCGCGTACAGCGGTCGGAAGACCATCACCTTCTGGTGCTGACGGCGCTCCAGCACCGCCTCCAGACCGGCGCACAGCGCCAGCGCCGACTTGCCGGTGCCGGCCCGGCCACCCATGGACACGATCCCGACGTCCGGGTCGAGCAGCAGGTCGAGCGCGATCCGCTGCTCGGCGCTGCGGCCCTTGATGCCGAACGCCTCCCGGTCTCCGCGCACGACGCGGACGGTGCCCTCGGGGGTGACCCGCCCGAGCGCCTTGCCGCGCTCCGACTGGATGGTCAGGCCCGTGTGCACCGGGAGTTCGGCGGCCTCGGGGACATGGACGTGCCCCTCCTCGAAGAGGATGTCCACCTGCTCGCCCGGCAGGGTCAGTTCGGACATTCCGGTCCAGCCGGAGGAGTCCGTGATGGCGAGTTCCGCCCGGTACTCCTCGGCGAGGAGTCCGACGGAGGACGCCTTGATCCTGAGCGGGAGGTCCTTCGACACGACGGTGACGTCGAGTCCCTCGGCCTGCAGGTTGCGGGCGACCGCGAGGATGCGGGAGTCGTTGTCCCCCAGGCGGTAGCCGCTGGGCAGCACGCTGGGGTCCGAGTGATTGAGCTCGACACGCACGGTCCCGCCCAGGTCCCCCGTGGGGATGGGGGCGTCGAGGCGACCGTGCCGCACCCGCAACTCGTCGAGCAGGCGGAGGGCCTGCCGGGCGAAGTAGCCGAGCTCGGGATGGTGCCGCTTGGCCTCCAGCTCCGTGACCACGACGATGGGGAGCACGACCTCGTGCTCGTCGAAGCGGTTCAGGGCGTTCGGGTCGGCCAGCAGGACGCTGGTGTCGAGAACATAGGTGCGCCGGTCGGGCTTGTGGCGCTTTGTGCTGGTCACCACGGAAGGACGTACCCCCTCGGATGAGGTCGGGGAGCGACGGTATGGAGCTGGACCGGTCGTCGGCCGCCCTGCGCGGGCCGAGAACCGGCCCTCCGCCTCTTCGTCCGTGCTGTGACCGCACGATCGGGCTGGTGCAAAGGGCCTCCCGGGCGGACGGCCCCGTGCCGTCCGCTGAGATCCGACACCCGTGGTTCGGGCGTCGACCTGACTGGGTTATGCCCTCGAACGAGCGTCGCCATGCCACGGCATATGACGGCGCGCCGGTGAACTCGGCGTGACCGGGCCCCCTCGAACGGGTACCGGGAGGTGGTGTGACGTGGGACGTCCCGAATCCGGGCGCCCCGCGGCGGGTACGTCAGCCGCCGTAGCGCCGGTGGCGCGCCGCGTAGTCGCGCATGGCCCGCAGGAAGTCCACCTTGCGGAACGCCGGCCAGAACACGTCACAGAAGTAGTACTCCGAGTGGGCGGTCTGCCAGAGCATGAAACCGGACAGCCGCTGCTCGCCGCTGGTGCGGATGACGAGGTCGGGGTCGGGCTGGTCGCTGGTGTAGAGGTGACGTCCGATCATGTCGGTGTCGACGGCCTCCGCGAGGGCCTCCATCGAGGTGCCCTTGTCCTGGGCGTCGAGCAGCATCGACCGCACGGCGTCGGCGATCTCCTGGCGGCCGCCGTAGCCGATGGCGACGTTGACCACTATGCCGTCGACGTGCGCGGTGGTCTCCTCGGCTTCCTTGAGGATCGTCTGCAGGCCCGAGGGCAGCAGGTCGGGCGTGCCGACGTGGTGCACGCGCCAGCGGCCGTCGGCGGCCAGGGTGCGGACGACGTCCTCGATGATGCCGAGCAGGGGGACGAGTTCCTCGCGCGGGCGGTCGAAGTTGTCCGTGGACAGGAGCCAGAGGGTGACGACCTCGACGTCGGTCTCGGTGCACCAGCCGAGGAACTCCTCGATCTTCCCGGCACCGGCCCGGTGGCCGTCGACGGTGCTGGAACCGGCGGCCTTCGCCCAGCGCCGGTTGCCGTCCATGATGACGCCGATGTGCTTGGGCACCTGAGCGTGGTCCAGGTGACCTTCCACCCGGCGTGCGTACAGCCTGACCAGCAGGCCGCGCAGCTTGTCGCGCAGGTTCACGTGATTGTCAGCCCCTCCGTACGGATCGGACAGGCCGCGGCGTGCGGCCCGGTCGTGGCCGCGGGCGGTCCCTGCCCGTGTGGCAGTCCCCGGAGGCGAAGCCTACCCTCGCCGCGGCCCTGGGCGGCCAACGGGGGCGGAACGAACGGTTCCGGCCGGTGGTTCGAGCCGCCCGGCGGAGCATGAAAAACGGGCCGGTCCGTGGGGGGGAGACGGACCGGCCCGAGGGGGGGTTTCCACCATAACCCTTCGTGAGTGATGCTGCGCGCATCGGCGTGCCACAACTACTCTCCGGAGCCGTGCGGCGACGCGATGACGCGTGCGGAGCCCCTCGTTCAGAGCCCGCCTCTGGCCGAAACATGGCCCATACGCTGGGGAATCAGGCATCCGGGAGCCGGGAGCCGCAGAATTTGCCGCACCTTGGGGCCCGCTCGGGTGACTTGTCCCGACATCCCCCCGATGGGTGACGTGACGGTGAACGCCCGCTTGACCGGACTCGCCGCCGCGCGGGGGCCGCGACAGTCCGGCCCGTCGGCGCGCGGATGCTTTGCCGACCGATATCGCGGCCGCACGGCTCGATGCAGGACCCCCAGGCACCGCGCAGCCCCCTCCACTGCGCGGTACCGCCCGCGCAGCTTTGCTCACGCGAATTACCCTGCCCAGAATTTACGTGAGCGGCCGCTCAGAAGCGAGCGGGCAGCGATAACGATGTGAAAACCCCCGTCGGAAGATGCGGAAGTGCGGTGTGTGAAAGAAGCGACCAGCGAGCCGGGCGGGCGAGGCGGGCCTGCGGGGTCGTTTCCCCGGGGCCCTGGTGTCCCTGGGGCACCAGGGATCCGCCCTATAGGACCATTTCTGTCCTCATTGCGGCCTAGCCTCGCCTCATGACGACGACCCTGAAGATCACGTGGGACGCGGCGAGCGCACGCCGGGCGGAGCGGCAGTTCCTGGCCAGGCCGGCCGCGGTCGGCACGCCGGTCGCCGAGGTGGTCGGCGCGATGCTGGGCGCGCACGCGCAGGTGCTCTCCGCGGCGGAGCTGTCGGTCGGGATGCGGGCGGACGGGGTGACACGGGCGGACGTACGGGCCGCGCTCTGGGACGACCGGTCCCTGGTCAAGACGTACGGCCCACGCGGCACGGTCCATCTGCTCCCGGCCCGTGAACTGCCTCTCTTCTCGGCGGCGCTGACCGCGGTGCCCACCGGACCGAGCCCGTTCCCGCCCGGTGTACGGCTCACCGAGGAGCAGACCGACCAGGTCGTGGCGGCGATCGGTGAGGCGCTCGACGGCAGGTGCCTGACCGTCGACGAACTGTCCGAGGAGGTCGTCGCCCGCACGGGCCCCTGGGCCGGCGAGCGGGTGATGCCGGCGTTCCAGGACCTGTGGCCGCGCTGGCGCCAGGTGATGCACCGGGCCGGCTGGGCGGGCACGCTGTGCTTCGGCCCGAACCGCGGTCGCAGGGTGACGTATACGCGGCCGGTGCGGGGGGACGAGGGGGCGGCGGCTGGTGCGGGAACGGTCGCCGGGGCGGTTCCCGAGGTGGCGGCGGGGGGCCCGTCGGCTGCCTTCGTCCGACGGTATCTGTATGCGTACGGTCCGGCGACGGCGCAGCACTTCGCGCGTTGGCTGGCGGCGCCCACCGGCTGGGCGACGGCCCTGTTCGGCGAACTGGCCGCCGACGGCCTTGTCGAGGAGGTCGACTTCGAGGGGACACCGGCATGGGTGGCGGCCGGTGACACCGACTTCTCGTCCGACCCGGTGCGAGGTGTGCGGCTGCTCCCCTATTTCGACGCGTACGTCATCGCGGGGCAGCCCCGCGAGCGGCTGTTCCCCGGAAAGGCGTACCAACGCGCCCTCGGCGGCTGCCAGGCGGGCAACTACCCGGTGCTGCTCGTCGACGGTGTGGTGGCCGGGGTGTGGCACCAACGGCGCCGGGGCCGTCGTACGACCGTCACGGTCGAGCCGCTCGTCCGGCTGACCGCGCGCCGGCACCGGGAACTGGGCGAGCAGGTGGAGCGGGTGGGCGAGGTGCTGGAGGCGACGCCCGAGCTGGTGGTGGGAGAGGTGACGGTGGGTCCCCACGCGTGATGCGTCGGCCGGGCTCGCACGGGTGCGTGTGTTGGCCGGGCTCGCACGGGTGCGTGCGTCGGGCGGGCACGTACGGGTGCGTGCGTCGGGCGGGCACGTACGGGTGCGTGCGTCGGGCGGGCACGTACGGGTGCGTGCGTCGGCCGGGCACGTACGGGTGCGTGCGTCGGCCGGGCTCGTCGAGGGTGCGTGCGTCGGGCGGGCACGTACGGGTGCGTGCGTCGGCCGGGCTCGTCGAGGGTGCGTGCGTCGGGCGGGCTCGTCGAGGGTGCGTGCGTCGGGCGGGCTCGTCGAGGGTGCGGGTGTCAGCCGGGCTTGCGGGCGTCGAAGAGGTGGCGGGCGCTGTGGGCCACGAAGGGTCCCTCGGTCTGGATGCGCTCGTGCAGTTCCCGAAGCTGCGGCTCGTAGGCCTCGACGGTGAAGCCGGGGACCATCCAGACCACCTTGCGCAGGAAGTGGACGACGGCGCCGATGTCGTGGAACTCCATCCGCAGCCGCTCCGCCCGCAGCCCGACGACGTCCAGCCCCGCGGCTTCGGCGTCGGCGCGCTCCCGCTCGGGGTGACGGGCACCGCGCACCTCGTCGGGCTGGGGCCCGAGGAAGTACTCGACGAGTTCGAAGACGCTGCTCGGGCCGACGTGCTGGGCGAAGTACGTGCCGCCGGGCTGGAGAACGCGGGCGATCTCGTCCCACTGGGGGCGGACGGGATGGCGGCTGACGACCAGGTCGAAGGCACCGTCGGCGAAGGGCAGGGGGGCGTCCTCGGCGGCGGCGACGACCCCGACACCGCGCGGCCGGAGCAGGGCGGTGGCCTTGGCGACGTTGGGCGGCCAGCCTTCGGTGGCGAGGGTGAGGAGGGGCGGCTTCGGGGCGGGTGCTCCGGTGGTGAGGCGGGTGTCCGCCCCGGCCGCGTCGCCGGTGCCGGCCCTGATCGGCTCGCCGGTGCTGGCCCCGGTCGACTCGCCGGTGTCCGCACCGGCGACCCTGGCGAGGGCGAAGTCCAGCACTTCTCCTCCCCCGGTCTGCACGTCCAGCACCGCACGCGCCCGGCCCAGTCGCTCGGCCATGGCCACGGCGTAGCCCCAGGAGGGGCGTGCCTCCGTCGCCCGCCCCTCGAACCAGGAGAAGTCCCAGCCTTCCGTGGGGACGGAGGACCCTTCGGCGAGGAGGTCTTCGTAGGTGGTGGGGCGCGAGGGGTGCGGGTGCGGTTCCCGGGGTGGTGCCATGGGGAGATGGTGGCATCGCACGGCCGGTGATGCCTGCTGTTTATGGGCGCTGCTGTTCATGGCCGCTGTTGTTCATGGGTCGGCCCGTCCGGCCCCTCACCGGATGTCAGGGGACGAGGGGACGCACGTCCTCGGCCGCGAACCGTACGAAACCCTCCGGGTCGGGTTCGTCCGCGGTCGGCTGCAGGACGACGCTGTCGGCGCCGGCCTCGACCAGTCGCGCGACGGCCTCGGCGACGGCCCCGGCGTCTCCGGCGACCCCGAGGTCCGGAACGGCCGCGAGCCCTTCGGCGTCGAGTTCCGCGCGCAGGCGGGCGTCGGCGTCGTGCCCGGTGGCAGTGAGCAGATAGACGATGAAGGGGTGAGGTCCGGCCGCACGCCCGGCCGCGGCGCGCCCCTCCTCCACGAGCCGCCGGGCGCGACGGACGCCCTCGGCGTTGGTGGCGGCGGTGAGGATCGTGCCGTCGGCGGCCTCTCCGCTGAGCCGCAGCGAGCGCGGCCCGGTGGCACCGGCCAGGACACCGGTGTTCGGGGTGGTCGGCGGCCAGTCGAGGGCGACGTCGTCGAGCCTGACGTAGCGGCCGTCGACGGTGACGCGTTCACCGCTCAACAGGGCCCGGAGCGCAAGGAGATGCTCCCGCAGCAGAGTGAGGGGCGACTCGACGCGGGCGCCGACCTGCCCCATCCAGTCCTGCACGCCGTGTCCGACGCCGAGGAGCGCCCGCCCCGGGAACATCCGGTGCAGGGAGGCCGCTTCCATGGCGGTGATGGCGACGTTCCGCAAGGGCACGGGCAACAGCCCGACCCCCACCCGCACACGCTCGGTCCAGGCGAGAGCGGCCGCGGCGGTCGAGATCCCTCCCTCCATGAAACAGTCCTCCCACAGCCACAGCTCATCGAGCCCGGCCCCTTCCGCGACGTCACACACGGAGCGGAGTCGCTCGGGGGCCAACTGAGGGCGGAAGACTGCGCCTAGAGGGGTCATGGGGGTTTCCTACCCGCGATCGAAAGCGCCGGGCAACAGCTTTATGAAGCCGGGCATCCCCTGTACGGGGGCCACACGGCCCATGCGTCCGTGAACGGCGGAGCGGCCGCCCGCACGGTCGGCCGCTCGTCGGTCGAGGCCGTGGCCCGGTTCAGCGGTTGACGGCCTGGATCTCCTGTACGACCACGTCCTGGGTGGCGCCGAAGGAGCCGTCCGGGAGGGTGCCGCCTGCGCCGCCGGTACCGGTCCAGGTGATCTCCCAGGTGACGGTGGCCTGAAGGGGGTACGTGCCGTCGCCCGAGGAGCGGAGGTACTTCACGCCACAGGGTGGCGTGCGGTTCGCCTTGCCGGTGGCGTAGGGCTCGCCGATACGGCCGTCGGCGATCTCGCAGACGCCGGAGGCCGGGTAGGTGACGGCGTCCTTCGTGCCCGGTTCGATGCGGAGCGACTTGGGTGTCGCGGTCGCTGTCGCGGTGATGCCGATCACGGGTACGGACGCGGTGACGGACACCGGCTTGAAGTCGGCGGCGTCCAGCCAGGCCCAGGTCGGGAGATTGACCTTGGTCCGGGCGGCGGGGGCGAGCGTCACCTCGGTGCCGGGGACGCGGATCTCGGCGTAGGCGAGTTCGGCGAGCACCCTAGGGGTGACGGCGTTCTTGACGTCCGCGGGCGGGGGGTTGCCCTGGTCCACCCAGAAGATGGGTTCCTTGCAGGAGTCCCAGCCCGGAGGGAAGTCCTTGTTGACGAAGGAGTCCCAGAAGTAGCCCTTGCCGGTCTTGTCCTTGTTGAAGTCCTTGTAGGGGTGCCCGTTGACGTAGCGGTCCCGCTGCTCGGCATCCCACTCGTAGCCCGTCGAACCGGCCTCCCAGGTCGGCTCCAGGTACTTCTTCAACTGGTCCGGGGTGTACTTCGGGGCGTACCAGCAGGGGGGCGGGGTCCAGGAGGTCGCCGTCCTGAGCGCGCCGGCGGCTTTCCCACTGCCGTTCTTCGAACGGTCGAAGACGACGCCCCCGACGGTGACGGAGACGGTGCCGTCTCCTCCGGCGTCGGCCTGCTGCTGAGTGCCCTGTGTGTCGCCGCCCAAGGTGTCGTCCGCGGTGGCCGCTCCTGGGAAGGCCAGGAGCAGCCAGCAGGCTCCGGCCAGGACCACTGCGGTGAGCTTCTTCAACGGTTGCCTCACGGCTGGCACTTGGGGCTCCCGCTCTGCGAGACCATCTTCTGGATCACCCAGACGCCCTTGTCGTTCTTCTTGAGCGACGTGTGGTAGATGACGTAGCTCTTGGACGTGACCTCGGTCTTCCTGGCCTTGTCGGTCTTGAGGTCCTTCACGTACGCCTTGCCCTGGTCCTCGCAGTAGCTGAGGGACGCCGAGCCGTCCTCGTCGACCGCCACCTGCGGAGCGTAGAAGCGGTACGCGCCCGTGATGGCCGCCTTGTGATCGACATAGTTCTGGATGAACTTCTGCGTGCTGGCGGCGGCTTCGCCCTCGTAGTAATAGAGGTACGGCTTGTCGAGCGCGTTCTGGTTGACGATCGCCAGGTCGACGGCCTTGATGGACTGCTCGCCGTCGGCGAGGACGGCGTCCTTGTCCTTGTCTCCGGTCTTGGGCCAGTCGAAGGTGTAGGAGAGGTCCGACGGCAGGTCGATCTTCGGGCGGCCGGTCGGGGCCGGCTCGTTCGGGGTGGTCGAGGGGGACGCCTTTTCCCCGGTCTCCGCTCCCGCGATCTTGTCGTCTTCCTTGCTCTTGGAGCTGTCATCGCTCCCGCACGCGGACAGCGTCAGGGCCGCAGCGGCGGTCAGCGTGAGCGCTGCGAGGAGGGTGGGGCGGCGGGTCACGGTCGGCTCCCGGGAGGTGACGAGGCTTCTCTTGAGCGAACCAAAGCTATACAGCGGGGTGCGGCCGCACCAGGGTGAAGGTTGTCAACTGCCGGGGTGTATGGGGAGAAATCGGTGGTTCGTCGTCGTCCGTGAGCAGTAACGGTTGCGTAACGCGCCGAGTGGCAGTGCCCACGCCGTCCCGCGAAGGGCGTTTCAGTCAGGAACCAGCAAAGAGCATGGGCCCGTTGGGCCCGCGGGCCCATGTGAGGGGCTGTCGGATCCGGATAGGTTCTGGGCCGTGGAGCCACGGACGAGTGGCACGGTCGGAGGGGGTCCGGATGGGCCGGCGTTGGCGGGACGGGCGTGGGGAACTGGTCGTGCTCGGGGGTGACGGAGAGCCGTCCGTCCGGATCCCGCTGGAGATCGCCACCTCCTACCGGGCGCGGACCAGGGGACTGTTGGGGCGGGACGCCCTCGACGGGGCGCTACTGCTCTCCCCCGCCAACAGCGTGCACACCTTCCGCATGCGCATGCCGATCGATGTCGCCTATCTCGATCGCAGCCTGCGTGTCATCACCGTCCGCACCATGCGTCCGGGGCGGCTGGGTGTGCCCCGGCCCCGGGCCCGGCATGTGATCGAGGCGATGGCCGGGGCGATGAGCGAGTGGGGGATGCGGGCAGGGGCTCGGGTGGAGGTCGGCGTACCGGCGGAGGACGGATAGTCACTTCCCCCCGCCACTGACCGCAGAAGGCGTACGACGGGGAGGCCGCTATTGCGCCCACTGCTGCGCGGTATCCCTCGTCGTGGTCGGCAGGCTCGGGTCCTGGGCCAGTCGCGTCAGGGCTTCTCGGCTGCCCGCCACGTCGTCCGTGCGGTGGAGGAACCAGATGGCCTCCTGTACCGCGCTGCCGTGCCGGGCGCACCGCTCGGCGAGTTCCGCAGCCCAGAGGGCCGCCGCCGAAGGAACCGCCGGTTCCTTGTCGCCTACCGCTCCTGCGCCTTGCGGGAGGTCGGCGAGCCAGCGGAAGACGGCTGCGGTGACCCGGTCTGCGATCCTCTCGCACCAGACCTTGGCGAAGCACGCGGCGTCGATGCCTCGAAGTTCGAACCCCAGCGACTCGCACTCGCGCCACGCCTCGTTCATGCGCTCGCGCGTGACCAGCCGTGGGTAGGGCATCAGAGCGCGCACCACCTCAGCGACGGCACTGCGGTCCGCCGGAGCATCAGCGCACATCCGCGCGTCGTCCGGCACCCTCTCGACAGTCAGACACGCCTCCAGCGCTGAACGCGCCTGGGCGAGGCTCCGGGAATCCGGCGCGGTCGCGCCCCAGCCGAAGTCGTCCTGCCAAGCATGCGGGAGACCCTGCAGCCCTGCGGGCAGCAACGGCTCCTCGTCGCGGGTGGCCTCCCGGGCACGCGCGTCGTACACCGGACGGCGCAGCCCGAGAAGCCGGGAACGCACATACGGGCGGAAGTCCCGGACCTCGTCGTCGTTCACGAGTTCCCGCAGGGCCTGTTCGCCTTGCGGACGACCGAGCGAGACGAGCAAGCGCACCGCCGCCTCGACCGCCATGCCGACCCGCACGAACGCGGCTGCGAGCAGCGCGACCTCGTGACGCTCCCCGTGGTCCAGCAACCGGGCGGTCGTCGCGCGCTCGAGGAAAGCGAAGGCGTCGTGCGCCAGCGCCTGCCGCACCGAGGCGGCCCATTCCGCCGCCGCCCTGTCGACCCACTTTTCAGTCGGCGGCTGAGGCACCGTGGGGATCCCCATGTCAGCCCACATCCCGACCACCTGCGCCACCCGCTCCCGGGTGACCTGGGACGTGGTCGGCATGATTCCGGTCAGCCAGGCGTCCGCCTCGTCCAGGATGTGGTCGTCGCGGTCGTCGTAGAAGTCCCGTAGTTCCTCGTCCCAGTCGTGCACACTCTGCCGTCGGTCGGGCAGGCACGTGCGCAGCACGTGCCGAGCCTGCTCGAGTGTCTCCCCCCTGGGGGCAAGTGCCTCCAGAGCTTGAGACCTGCGGTATGTCAGATCGTGCCAAGGCGGTGGCAGCTCGCGCATGGCGGCGGGCAGCAGGTAGGTGTCCACAAGTCGCTCTCCGTCCGTGCCCCTGCAGCTTCCCGAGACGCTGGCGTCATGAGACGCCCAGGTAATCCATCGCTTCCTTCGGATCCTTCATCCTGGACCAATCCATTGTCCCAGTCTGCTTCCGGGCCTGGATCTCCGCCTCCATCCGCTTGAGCTGACTCGGGGAGATGTCCGTACCTGCGATCCGTACGGGCACCCCGTTCTTCGCCATCGTTCCGGCCGGTGTCCCTTCGGGCTTGTACTTGACGCCGTCCCGCTTTCCGCTCTTGTAGCCGCTGAAGATATTGGTCCATTTATCAGTGGTCTCGATCTCGACTCGAGTGGCCCTGCCTGGGCCGCCCTTCCCCGCCCATGCGGCCAGATCCTCGACCTGCCGTTCGAAGTCGGCCTTGATGGTGGCATTACCCGTGTTCTTGACCTCCACGGCGTGAACCTTGCCATCCTTGCCCCGGTAGAGCACATCGGCGTCGTTGATCTCGGAGATGTTCACCGATTCGCCGTTGCCGAGGTCGACGTTCTCCTTGCCGAAGTCCTTGCCTACAGCAGTGTGCACGGTCGTGCCGGGTGCTGCCTCGTTGTCTGCGGCCCGCTGGACAGCGTTCAGCTCGGCACGTGCCTGGCTGAGTTCGTCGGTGTTCTTGGCGTTCGTGACCTTGCTGGTCAGCGACGAACGTGCCTCCTTGGAGATGCTCTTCGTCCCGGCCAGTTTGGAGATCTCATCCAGCGCCCGGGCGGCATCCTCCTTGCCGATCTCTTTCTTGTCCGGGTCCGGGTCGTCCTTTGCCCGCTGAACGAACTCGTCGATCTTCCGCGGTGCGTGCGGGACGCCCTCGTCCTCGAGTGCCTTCCTGGCGGCCTCCTGGCGATCCGCCAACTCGGCCCCGTCCGCGACCCTGTCCGCCTCGTCCGCTTTCTCCCGGGCATCCTGGGCCCCTTCCTTGGCCTCCTCATCGCAACCGCCCTGGGCGAGGATGACGTACGGGGAGTCGGACGGGCCGGCGGCGAGGACCGTGGTACCTGTGCCGGAGGAGCCGGTCAGGAGATCGGTGGTGGTCCCGGGTGGGTTGCCGCCGTACGGGATCCGGCGCGTCGGCGCGGCGATGGTGCAGCCCGACTCGCGGGCCTCCTTCTCGGCCGCGTCCGCGGCCTCGTCGGCATCCTTCGCCGCCTTCCGAGCGCCCTCGGCATCGCCCGCCTCAGCGGCCTTGCGGGCCTTGTCCGCCGCGTCCGTCGCCTTGTCGAGCGATTCACCGACCTCGGCCAGCTTCTTGAACTTGGTGAACTTCGTGATGGTCTTCGGGCTGAAGATGCCGACGACGTTGACCACGGTGTTACCGATGGAGGCGCCGTAGTTGCCCTTCTCCCAGTTCTCCTTGTCGACGAGCGTGTCGACCGCCAGGTCGGACACGAAGTCCTCGGGCGAGTTGACCCAGCCCCATACGGAGGAGACGTATTCCCCCTTGTCCCACTTCTCGCCCAGCTCGTCGGACTTGTCGCCCCACCAGTCCGTGGTGTAGCCCTTCAGGCCGTTCCAGGTGTCCTTGACCGAGCCGACCGGGTCGCTGACGACGTCCATGGTGTCGGCCAGGAAGCTCTTGGTGGGGGCCACGAAGAAGCCTCGGACATGGTCCATGAACGTCCTGTCGTGACGCTCCTGGTCATGTACGTCGGCCCAGAGGGACTTGTCCTCGAACGGGCCCGGAGCGAGCGGGATCGTGTCGTTCGGGCCCGCGCCGTCGTAGGTGATGATCTGGGCCGACGCGGGGATGTCGCCGCTGCCCGTGTCACCGACGCCCGTGGCTGCGTTCGTGCCACCGGATTCCGTGCCGCCACTGGCTTCGGTTCCGCCGTCGGCTTCCGTGCCTTCCTGGCCGCCCGCGTCGCCCTCGGTTTCCGAGTCGCCTTGGGTGCCCGCATCGCCGTTCGTGCCCGTGCCGCCGTCTGCGCCCGCACCACCGTCCGCGTGGGCGCCGCCTTCCGGGTCCGCGCCGTTGCCGCCGTCGGCGCCGGCGTCCGCATCGCCCTGGTGGGCGGCGTCGTTGTCCCCGGCCGCGCCCGTCTCCGTACCGTCGCCCTGCGGAGCGGGGCAAGCCGTGCCCGTCACCGAGCAGATGGCCGACTGGATGCCGTCGGCGATGCGTCCGCCGAGGCCGCCCACCGACAGCGCGACGATGATCGCCGCGACCACCGCGATGAGCCCCGCGTACTCCACCGCGGTCTGGCCCTCGTCCCGGCGCCAGCGGATCATTCTTTCCAGGCTGAACGGCCGGCGCTCCTCCCTGTCCTCGGGAGCGCTCGCGAACCACTCACGCGACCGGGCCCGGCGCAACAGCACGATGACCGCCACCGGCAACGCCGCCTGCGTGAAGCCCCGCAGATCGCCGTGCAGCAGCGTGCCGATCGACAGCCACACGATCCACGCCTGTACGGCGATCAGTGCGCGGCTCGTCCATACCCCGCCCCGCCACAGGCGCCGGGCCAGGTAGACCCCGGCCACGCTGGGCAGCGAGTCGTACACCAGGATCCCGAAGATCTCCCCGGAGTAGTACGTCACCACCGACAGCACGGTGACCACGTAGACCGCCGTCAGCGCGAACTGCACCCACAGCAGTACCTGCGCCCAGCCCAGTTCCTTGGGCAGCGGCGAACGCCGGCCCCAGGACGGGATGTTCTGCGCACCCCACGTCCCGCTCGGCGGTATGGAGTTACCGGCACCGGACATGCGTGACCTCAGCTCGTTCAGCGGCGATTCAGGACGAACACCTGGGCGAGGCTAAGGAACATCGATCACTCACACATAGGCCCCTGGCCCCAACTCCGGGCCCATTCGCACCGCAGCGGAGTGCAACCGCGGGAACGAGTGGGGCCCGTCCTCGCCGGTGGTGGCGAGGACGGGCCCCGGGTGGGTCGTTTGTGGTGGCTCAGCTCTCCGTGCGCGGGAAGGAAACCTCGACACGGCGGTTCTTCTTGCGGCCGGTTTCCGTGGAGTTGTCGGCGATGGGGTACTGCTCGCCGTAACCGCGGACCTCGTAGGTGACGTCGGAGTCGGTCAGCTCCTGGTCGAGGACGTTCTGGACGGCGTCGGCTCGTTTCCTGGAGAGGACGTCGCCGTGGGCGGAGGAGCCGAGGTTGTCCGTGAAGCCGAAGACACGGATCTTCGTGGCGTTCTGCGTCTTGATCTCCTCGGCGATCGCGGAGATGCGCGCCTTCGCCTGTCCGCTGAGTTTCGCGCTGTCCTTGCCGAAGAGGACTTCGGCCTGGAGGGCGAACTTGACGTCCGTGTTCGTGTCTTCGCGCCGCTCTTCGCCGCCCTGGTCTTCTATGACGGACTTGATATCGAGAACCTTGGGCTCAGCGAGCGTCGCGCTGTCGACCAGCTTCAGATCGGGATCATTCGCATCAATCTTGACCGGGGCGCTGGCGATCGGTTCGGTGCCCGGCGGGTAACTGGGGCTGTCAGCCCCGTGAGCGGAAACGGCGGCGAATAGGTTCGTGGCGACCATGACGGAGACTGCGGTGAGAAGGACCGTCAGGCGTGGAGCTTGGGTTCCGGTGTGGGTCATGGTGGTCAGCCTCAGCCGGTGATCTTAATGGTGGCGGCAGCGAACTGCGGCAGCTGGAAGGTCACCTCGGTCGAGCTGTCGGGAGGCGCAGGGAACTGCATGAAGACCGGGATGGACTCGCCGGCCTTCATGGCAGGAAAGTTGGTCGTGGTGAGCGGGCGGCCTTCTGTATCCCGCAGAACGTAGTATCGCTTCTTCCCCTTGGCGTCCACCAAGGTGGCGCCCCCGAGCGACCGGCCGTTCCTGATGATCTCTGTCTCGTTCCCACTCAGCTGAGCGGGCACGTTAACAGTGCCGCTGCCGTCGTTCTTCAAGTTGCCGCTGACGGTGAGAAATCCCCCCGAATCCCGCTCAGCCGAGGTGACCTGCAAGAGCAGACCGTCCGGGCCCTTCAACTCGGCAAGCGGCTCCTCCGACTGACCTTCCTGAGCGCTCGGATTTGATCCGCTGGTCCTAGAAGCGGACGCCGACGTGTCACCGCCCTTGTCGTCGCCGCTGCTGCAACCGGCCACACCGAGTGCCAGACTGACCACAACGGCCGCTGCGGCCATCCCCCTGCGGGCCATCGTCGTGAACCGAATGGTCATGAGCTCCGCTTCCTTTGTTCGTCGTTCTCTTCGTCAGCCGGCGAGGTGCACGTCGAAGAGGTCCTCGGGACCAGGCAGATCCGAGAGATCATCCGGGTCTAGGTCCCAGTTCTTACCATTGCAGTTGAGCTGCGGCAGGTCCTGGACGTCCTCGTTGTCCTCATCGGGCAGTTGGAAGGAACAACGCGGTTCGATCACGGCCTTGGCCTTTGCAGTCGCGTACGTCTCTTCCGTACCGGGAACGATGCTGTCGCCAACGGGATCGTTCGTCTTGACCTTGACTACGTAGCCCTGCGGGTCCCGATCGGGCTCGCAACCGCCTCCCACGACATGTGCGCCATTCTCGTCGGCGAGTTGCTGCGCTCGCCAGCACGAGGGCTCGAGCCCCTCAACGTTGCCGTCGAAGATGTCTTGCCAGAGATCCGGTTTGAGCAGGTTGTCCAGCCACCTGTCGACGAGTTGGTCGCGCCTGTCCTGCGTAACCGCGAGGGCGGCAGCGTCCGCCGCCGTCTGCGCGCTGTTTCGGGTCACTGTGGCCTGACCGACCGCAAAATACGCGAACGCAAGAAAGAGCAGGCCCGCCACCACCGTGATGTAGATGGGGAAGGCCTGCCCTGCGTCGTCACACCTATGGAGCTGCTTCAGCCAGCAGTGACCTCGGTGATCTTGTCCTTGATGGCGTTGTAGATGTCCTGGCCGATGTCCGTGCCCGTGATCGCGAGAACGATCGCCACGACCACCGCGATGATTCCCAGGTACTCGACTGCGGTCTGCCCCTTGTCGTTGCGGGCGGCGCGGGCGTACAGGTACGAGACGGTGGTGTTGATCCAGTTGCTCATGTCGGTGTTCCCCTCCGGTACCGGCCGGCCGCCTGCCGACCGACGCGCAAGTCTCCTCGGCGCTGCTGGCGTTACCGACTTCCTCCGTGCCGGTCCCGCTTTCGACGCCAGAAACGTACGCCGCACCACCGGCCCGACCAGAGGGCCCCAGGGCCCAATTCCGGACCCAAAGCGGGTTCTGGGACCTGCCGCCCACACCCTCGGCCCGTGAACCCAATCCCGTGTTCTCCTCTTCAGTCACGCTCGACACCCCCCGACCCCGTCCCCTTGGCGGGCACCACACCAAGCCACTTCGCGGCGGCCTCGGAGCGGCTGGTGCTGTGGAGCTTGGCGAAGATGCGGTTGATGTGGTTCTTGACGGTCTTCTCGCTGATGAAGCACGTGGCGGCGATCTGCTGGTTGTTCATGCCGGACGCGATGAGGTCCATGATCTCCGCCTCCCTCGTGCTCAGTTGGAACCGCGACCTGTCGACTACGGCCGGGCGGCCACTCGTCCACTCAGACGAAGACTGTCCCACATGCGGTTGCACTTGCGAAAGGTTTTCTGGAGAAATGGGCGCCGACGAGGCGATGGGAGGCTGGGAATGTGCTGCTGGTGCGGCATGTTGAGGTTGTGTATACGGATTTACGGAGGGGGAAATTCCGTATGCAGTCGCACTCGATGACTGTCCCAGGCCCTCCGGGAGGGACGCCGTCGGGGCCGGGGCCGGGTCCCTGCGGAGTTGGGCCAGCAGGGCACCCGCCGCTGTGGGCGTGAAGTGGGCCCGGCCCTCCTTGATGTCCCGTACGGCGTCGACCAGCTGGTCGGCCGTGAACTCACCGTGGACCAGGTAGCCGCCCGCTCCCCGGCGCAGGGCCTCCTGGACGATCTCCGACTCCCTGCTGTAGGTCAGCATCACCACCGGCGCGATCCGTACCAGGTAGGGCAGGGCCGAGATGCCGTCCACGCCGGGCATGCGGACGTCCAGGAGGACGACGTCCGGGCGGTGCTGCTGGGCGGCCTCGTAAGCCTCGCGGCCGTCGGTCGCCTCCGCCACGACCTCGATGTCGGCGCGACCGGAGAGCAGTGCGGTGAGCCCCGCCCGCACCACGGGGTTGTCGTCCGCCACGACGACCCGGAGGCAGCGGGCCGGCCGGGGCTGTCGCGGGAGCGGCAGGTCGGCGAACGGGTGGGGCGGTGGCGGCTGCGGGGCGCCGGTGGAGTGGGGTGTCTGGTCCGGCATCGGGTGCCTCCTCTCAGATCGTGGGCTCATGCGGTCACGCGGCGGGGGTGGTCAGGGCGGCCAAAGGGAGTTCCAGGCGGACTTCCGTGCCCCGGGAGTGGCCGCCGCGGCCGATGCGGATGCGGGCGCCCACCGAGGCGGCGCGCTCGACCATGCCGACCAGGCCGAAGTGACCGGCCCGGCGCAGTTGTACGAGGGTGGTTCCAGGAGGGAGCCCACGGCCGTCGTCGTAGACGCTGATGCGGAGCAGGTCGCCGTGGACGCCCGCGCTGACGTCGACCCGGGTCGGGTGGGCGTGGCGGTGGGCGTTCTCCATGGCCTCCGAGGCGATGGTCAGGAGTTGGCGGGCCACGGCCGGGGGGACGGGGGGCACGGCGTGGGCACCGGTCGGGCGGTAGACCGCCGTCAGGCCGGTGCGGGTGCTGAAGTCCCGGGTGCGGGCGGCCAGTTCCACCAGGACGTCCGTGGCCTGGGACGGGTCCGACTCCCGGCGCAGATCGGCCAGGAGCTCCCGGGATTCCGCGGCGGCCCGGCGGGCCGAACGGGCGACCAGTGCCGCCTGCTGTCTCACCACGGCCGGGTCCATCCGGTCGGAGTTGGCCGAGGTGGTCAGGCCGTCGGCGGCCAGGGCCACACCGTGCAGGGTCTTCGCGACCGAGTCGTGCATCTCGCGGGCCAGACGGGCCCGTTCGGCGCTGACCGCCTCCGTCACGGCGAGACGGGCCTGGACCGTGGTGAGGGCCTGGGTGGCGGCACCGAAGCGGAGCATCAGGTTGCGCAGGCTGGAGCCGACGGCACCGGCGATGACACACAGGCCGGGCAGCAGGGCGGAGTCGATGATGCCCGGCGCCGGGTTCTCCTGTGCCGCGTGGATGAGCAGCAGGAGGAGGGCCTGGAGGGAGGCGAAGACGGCCGCGCCGCGCCAGCCGTAGACCAGACCGGCCAGGAGCGGGGTGCAGACGCTGACGTAGGCCAGGGTGCTGTCGGGGCCGGCGGCGATGAGGAGCAGAGCGCCGAAGAGGGTGTCGCCGACGAGGAGGGAGGGGTGGCGCAGGAGGAGGGGGCCGAAGCGTTCCCAGTCCCTGAAGAGGACGTAGGAGGTCATGAACGTGATGACCACGGCCGCGCCGACGAGGCGGGTGGGAAGGCCGTCGTTGGCGTTGACGAGGGCGGTGGGGGTCGCCAGGGCGATCATGGCCAGCCGGAAGCCGAAGACCTGGCGGCACATGGCCTGCAAGGCGTTGACCTGGATGTCGATCGCGGGGCCGGTGGTGCCGGTGTCTCCCTGGCCCTCGGCCTGGAATTGGTCGGCTCGACCGGCTCGGTTCCCGACGGCAGCGACCGGGCGGCCCTCGTCGTCGGCTGCGGGCGGCCTCTGCGGGGGCACAGCGGCCTCGGCGGGCGGCTGACCGGCCCCAGGGCGTTCCGGCCCGACGTCGGCTTTCCGTGACCGACCGTCGGCCGAACCGTGGGCCGGGGCCCTCACCGGCCCCTGTGCGTCACCCCCGCTCGTCGGCGTCGGGCTCTGCGAGGGAGCCACCGCCGCATCCACGACACTCATCGCCGGCTTCCGTCGCCCGCCCCCCTTGATCCGCAGGGTCGGCTCACCTCCGACGAGGCCTCCGGCCGCCTCCCACCCCGGCGGCAGCGCAGGCGTCACCGACGTCACGGGTACGTCCGGCGCGCCGGTGCGGACGTGTGCGGGCAGGACCGTCCCCGCGGGGGGCGTCGTGATCTCCGGTGTCCGTTCGGCCCGGCGGCGGCGACGCCCCAGCAGGCCCGTGCGCTCCTCTGTCATCGACATGGCCGTCCCCCCTCCCTACTTACCCGTCACCGAGCCGAAGTCCGTGCCCGAGCCGAGGATCAGGCCCGCGCCGAGCAGCAGCATCGTGGCCGGGACCATGAAGGTCGTGATCATCATCGTGGCCTTCGGGACGGCCCGGGCCGCCTTGCGGCGGGCGTTCTGTGCATCCGTACGGCGCATGTCCTTCGCGAGGGACACCAGAGTGTCGACGATCGGCGCGCCCAGTTCCTCGCCCTGCTGCAGCGCCGTCACGAACATCGCCACCTGCTCGGAGTCGTTGCGGCGGCGCAGTTCCGCGAAGGCCTGGCGGCGGCTCATGCCGAGGTCCATCTGGCGCAGGGTGATGCGCAGTTCGTCGGCCCAGGGGCCCTCGTAGCGGGAGGCGACCCGGTCCAGCGCCTGGCGGAAGCCGAGGCCCGCGCTGACCACGACGGCCAGGACGTCCAGGAAGTCCGGCAGGGTCCGTTCGATGACGTCCTTGCGGATGCGGATCGCCGACCAGATGCCGACTTCCGTCCAGAACGCGCCGAAGGCCAGCAGGAGCAGGGCGACCAGCAGCTGGCCCCGCATGAGGAAGACCAGGAAGCCAACGGTCCCGAGGCAGCCGTAGACCGCGCGGCGTGCCGCGTACCGGTCGATCGTCAGGCCGCCCGGGTTGCCCGCGAGGTCGATCTTGCGGCGGTACTTGGCCACCTGCTTGGGGCCCATCAGGCGCAGGACCGCGGGTGCGTAGCGCATGCCCAGGCGGTCGATGAGCGAGTCGACCGCGCCGGTGCGGGTGGAGCCGACCTCGAGGGCGAGGGCGAGGTCGCCGGGCAGTTTGGCCTCCGCGCGGTACATGCGGACACCGGCGAAAGCGCCCCAGACGCTGAGGCCCATCAGCAGGGCGAGGAGCAGTCCCATGGTTGCCTCCTGACTCTCAGACGTCGATGCGGGACAGGCGGCGGATGAGGACGAAGCCGACGGCGTAGAGCGAGAAGGCGATGATGACCGCCGCCTGGCCGAAGGGGGAGCCGGTCATGCGGTCCAGGGCGCCGTCCTTCACCCCGTTCATCAGGAACAGGGAGCCGACGCCGAGGACCGGCACCGCGTACGACGTCATGTTGACCTGGGAGAGCTGCGTGCGGACCTCACGCCGGGTCTCCTTGCGTTCCTCCAGCGTCTCCGTCAGGTTGCGCAGGGCGCTGACGACCTGGCCGCCCGCCCGGTTGGACAGGACCAGCGTGGTGACGAGGACGACCAGTTCGCGGGAGGGGAGACGGTCCGCCAGCTCGCCCAGGGCGTCGTCCATCGAGGCGCCGACGGCCAGCTGGGCGGCGACCTTGCCCAGTTCCTCCCCGGCCGGGGCCTCCATCTCCTCGGCGGCCATGCCGATCGCCGTGCGCAGGGCGAGGCCCGCCTGGGTGGCGTTGGCGAGGATCCGGGCCATCTCGGGGAGCTGGTTGATGAACTTCTCAATGCGCTTCTGACGCTGCCAGTTGAGGAATTGGAAAGCCACCCACATGCCCAGCAGACCCGCCAGCGGTCCGAAGAACGGTGCCAGGGCCGCCTGGCCGATCAGCCACAGGCCCGCGACCGTGGCGAGCATGTAGACGAAGAACTCGCCGGGCGTGATGTCCAGGCCGGTCGCCGCCAGGCGCAGTTCGAGTTTCTTGCCGAGCCTGGTGCGCCGCAGTCGGCGGTCGATGCCGCGGAAGTTGCGGCGCCGGCCGCCCGCCGTGACCTGGCCGGTGGCGGACAGGCGGTCCACCAGGGCCTGCCGCTGCGCCTTGCCCATGGCGTAGGAGTGCAGGCCGGCGACCACGAGGACGCAGGTCAGCAGGGTGATGCCGGTGGTGAGCGTGATGAGCGGTTGCAGTTCCATCGGTCGGTCCTACCTGGCTTCTCGGGTGGCTAGCTGGTCCGCCGTCCGGGCGATGCCGAACGCCTGGGGCAGGGGCTGGCTCGCCATGTAGAGGCGGTCGGCGGTGCGGCGCGGTAGCGGGAAGTACTCGAAGACGCCGTGGATACGGCCGTCCGAGGTCATGGGCTGTGCGTGGAAGCGGGCGACTGTGACCAGTCGGTACGGGTCGCTGCCGTGGCTGTCCATCAGCGCGATCTCGGTGATGCGGCGGGCACCGTCCGCGAACCGGGTCAGCTGCACGATGACGTCGACCGCGCTGTTGATCTGGTCGTGCAGCGCCACGAAGGGGATCTCCACGTCCGACATGGACGCCAGGGTCTGCAGCCGCATCAGTGCGTCCTCGGCGTTGTTGGCGTGGACGGTGGCCAGTGAGCCGTCGTGGCCGGTGGACATCGCCTGGAGCATGTCGAGGGACTCGCCGCCACGGACCTCACCGACGACGATCCGGTCGGGGCGCATGCGCAGGGAGTTGCGGACGAGGTCGCGGATCGTCACCTGGCCCTTGCCCTCGACGTTGGGCGGGCGCGACTCCAGACGGATCACGTGCGGCTGCTGGAGCTGGAGTTCGGCGGAGTCCTCGATGGTGATGATGCGTTCACCCTCGGGGATGAGCCCCGACAGGGCGTTCAGCAGGGTCGTCTTGCCGGTGCCCGTCGCGCCCGAGACGATGATGTTGAACTTCGCCTGCACCAGGCCCGCCAGCAGGTACAGCATGTGCTCGTCGAGCGAGCCGAGGCCGATCAGCTCCTGGAGGGTGAAAGAGCGCGGGAAGCGGCGGATGGTCAGGGTGGCGCCGGTCAGGGACAGCGGCGGGATGATGACGTTGACGCGCTCGCCGGAGGGCAGGCGGGCGTCGACCATCGGGTTCGATTCGTCGACCCGCCGGTTGACCGTCGAGACGATGCGCTCGATGGTCTGCATGAGCTGGTCGTTCGAGGCGAAGCGCAGCGGCAGTTGTTCGACCCGGCCGCCGCGCTCCACGAAGATCGCGTCCGGGCCGTTCACCATGATCTCCGTGATGGAGGCGTCCTCCAGGAGCGGCTCCAGGATGCCGAGGCCGAGTGCCTCGTCGACGACCCTGCGGATCAGCTGCGCGCGCTCGACCGTCGACAGGACCGGGCCCTCGCGGCTGATGATGTGTCCCAGCACCCGTTCCAGCCGTGCCCTGCGTTCGGCGGCGGCCAGCGAACTCATCTCCGCGAGGTCGATCTCCTCCAGGAGCTTGGCCCGGTAGGAGGCGACCATGTGGCCGTCCTCGCCCCGGTTGCCGTTCTCCTCGGGGGTGTTGATGCGTGCTCGCAGGCTCATGGGTGCGGTGCTCCTAGCTTTCGCTCAGTGGTCGCGCGGCATCGTGGCGGTCTTGACGGCCGGATCGAACTTCCAGCCCGGCACGAGGGACGGGATCTGCACGGTGGCCGTGACCGTGACCTCGTCCGCGCCGAACGACGGGGGGCAGCTCGTCCCGTCGGCCAGCCAACTGCTCACCGCCGCCCTGCAGTCCGCCTCCGTCGGCCCGCCCAGCGACGCGCTGCGCGCCCCCGTCCTGGCCGCCGTGCCGGCCTGCTGTGCCGTGTACGCGATGAGCCCCAGCTGTACCGCCGCCAGGGCGACGATCAGCAGGATCGGCAGGAAGCCGATGTACTCGATGGCGACCTGGCCGCGGTCGCGGCCCTTGCGGATACCGGTCATCTCGGTTTCGCCTCCTCGACAGCCCCGGCGTGGCCGTGGACCGTGAGCCCGAAGGACAGCGTGCCGGGGAAGAGGACCGGGACCTCCAGGCCCACCTCGGCCGTCACGTAGCCGGAGCCGTCGCAGGTCACCTCCGCCCCGGAGCGCCACGCGTCCGACAGATGCTTGAGCCCGGCAGCCTCGCACACGCCCTGCCGCACTCCCCGCTCCGCGGCCGTTCCCTGCCGTACGGCCTCGTCCGCGGCGTTCCCCGCGAGGACGAACGTGTAGCCCACGAGGACGGCCTGCCACAGCGCGATCAGCGTGACGATGATCGTCGGCGTCATCCCGAGGAACTCGATCGTCACCTGGCCCCTGTCCCGCTCCCTTAAGAGGGCCCTGCGCACCCGCTGCACCCTCATCCCTCCTTCCTCCGCCGGAATCCCCCCGCTCCCCGGCCCCCCTTCTGGGCGCCGTCCGCGGTCTTGACCAGGCCCAGCTCTCCCGCCAGGCCCCACAGTGCCTGCTTCACCGCGCTCTTGTTCTCCAGTTCGTGGATGCGGCCCGCGTCCACGACGCTCTGCAGTTCCTTGAAGTTGGCGGGGACCACGGTGGCCGCGACCTCCGTGCCGGTGATCTTCTGGATCAGGGGCGGCTGGATCTCCGTGGCGCGCGAGTGCCGGTTGACGACGACGGTCGTCTCCTCGGCCTTGCGGATCTGGAGCCGGTCCCACATCCGTACGGCCCGTTTCGCGCCCCGTACGGCGACCACGTCCGGCGTGGTGATCAGCAGGGCCCGGTCGGCCATCTCCACGGCGGCCGCTCCGGCGCCGCCGAGCTGGGCGCCGCAGTCGATGACGACGACCTCGTAGCGGGAGCGCAGGGCGCTGACGATCTGCCGGGCGGCGCGGTCGGTGACGTCCTCGCCGCGTTCCCCTTCGGCGGGGGCGAGCAGGAGGGCGACGCCGGTGTCGTGGCGGAAGACCGCGTCGGCGAGGACGCGCGGGGAGATGTCGTTGATCGCGGCGAGGTCGACGACCGAGCGGCGGAACTGGACGTCCAGGTAGGAGGCGATGTCGCCGGTCTGGAGGTCCATGTCGACCAGGGCGGTGCTGCGGCCGGAGGCCTGGGCGGCCAGGGCGAGCTGGATCGCGGTCAGGGTGGTGCCGGTGCCGCCCTTCGCGCCGCTGACCGTGACGACGGTGCCGCCGACGCCGGTGAACACGTCGCCGCCGGCGCCCAGGTGCCGCCGTACGCCGACGGACCACTGGGCGACCGCCTGGACGCGGCTGGCGAGTTCCTCGTAGCTCAGCGGCAGGGCGACCAGGCCGCGGGCGCCGTAGTCCATGGCGGCCTGGAAGAGGCCGGGGCTCGCGTCGGAGGTGACGAGGATGACGCCGACGGCCGGGAAGCGCAGGGCCACTTCGCGGATCAGTTCCAGCGCGGGGACGGGGCCGATCCGTTCGTGGACGATCACGACCTCGGGCAGCTCGTCGACCGACTCGGCGGCCAGCCGCGCGAGGGTGTCGACGAGCTGGGTGGAGTCGACCACGGGCGCGACGGGCTCGGCGTCCGGGAGCTGGCTGAGCAGTGTCGTGACGGACCGGACCGCGTCCGTGTCACCGACTGCCGGGAGGATCCTCGTGGGCATGGCAGCCTCTCACTTGTCCTTCGCGAGTTCGTACGTCCGGTCCCGCTCGGGGATGGTGGTGTCGCTGCCGGGCGCGACGAGGGCGAGCCGGACACGCTTGGCGAACGACTCGGCGTAGGTGATGCGCTGGGCGTCGACCGCGGACAGTGCGAAGGTGATGGGGACGGCGTCGGTGGGCTGCTGGGTGCGGTTGCTCTCGTCGGGCTTGAGCGCGGTGAGTTCGCCGACGTCGAGGACCTTGGCGTTGGTGACGATGATCTTCGACTGGTCGGGGTCGCCCTCGCGGGCGCCCTCGAAGGTGGCGTAGACGTTGACCGAGGCGCCGGGTGTGATCTTGCCCGCCACGCCGGTCGCCGCGTCGATCATGATGGCGACCTCCTGCTGGCCGGGCTGGAGGGCCGGCTGGCGGACGATCATGTCGGACTGGAGCAGGGAGCCCGCGCGCAGCGTGGTCACGGCGATCTTGCCCTGTATTTCCCTCAGGTCGGTGACGGCGTTGTCGGACAGCCACCGTTCGGGCATCTCGATCTTCTCGAACTGGCCCGTGCTGAGGGTGGTGTAGGGCGGCACGTCGGACTTGAGCCGGTAGGCGGTGACCTCGGGGCCGACCTTCGACTTCACGTCACTGATGACGGAGAGCACGCCGGCGAAGGCGCCGAGGGCGCAGACGACCGACAGGAGCAGGAGAATCACGCCGCGGCGCTGACGGGAGTTCATGAACCGTACAACCTCGTTGGGGATATCGGTCGAGCGGGATCGGAACGGTGCGGATGAGCGGTGTCGGCGTCAGCCGACGGCCGTTCGGTTCTCGGGCTGCTGGTGGGGTGGGCTGTCGTGGGCGGGTGGCGTGGCCGAGCAGAACACGCAGCGGTCCCCGATGACGTCGATGCCGCACCAGTGGCAGCGGCTGCGCCGGACGGAGGTGACCAGCTGGTAGAGGACGGACAGGTCGGGCAGGTAGCTGCAGAACTCGATGAGCTTGCCGGTGCCCCACCAGCCGGGTGACTCGGCCGGGAGCGGGGTCTCGCGCAGCCCCTGCACCTTCCAGGAGGGGGCGAGGGTGCCCGTGACCCAGTCGGACTGGAGCTGCCCTTTGGCGATCAGCAGCCAGGTGCCGAACTCGGGGCCGGGCAGGGCCGCCTCGGGGGTGATCCTGACGAGCTGCGGCTCGGGGTGGGCGAGGACGCCGAACTGGCTGCCGGGCACCCAGGACTTGGCGTGCGACTTCAGTCCGACGGGGACGCGGTCGAGGCGGGCGACGGAGTTCAGCAGCGCGCCGGCGTGGATGTAGTGGACGAGCAGCCGGCCGGCCGAGGCGAGCACGCCGGGGCTGAGGTCGCAGGAGGCGAGCTGCCGTAACTGGCGGGCCAGGACGGCCAGTCCGAGGGGCGGCAGGTCCGGCCGGAACAGGGCGATGCGGTCGCTCTCCATGAGGGAGCGCAGGGTGTGCAGCCGTCGCTGCACCGCGGTGGGCGCGGCCGGTGAGCAGACCACGATGACGTGCCCGTGATGTTCCACCAGGGCCTGCATCTCGGCCAGCGCCTGCTCCAGGGGGCGTCGGTCGACGTCCCGGAGCACGACGGCGGGCAGGGTCCGGTCGTCCTGTGGCGGCAGCGCCATGTCGGCGCCGGTCACGGCAATGGCAGTTGGCACGCGCAGCTCCCCGTTTCCCCATGCCGGACGGAACGCCGGGTGTCACTCCGGCGCACCGTGTCGACTTCACTGCGTGACTACCTCAGCACTGTATCCACGCCTCTGTGACCGGAGAACAGCGTTTGTGTAGCTGGAGAGCAACTGTCGTTGCACAAGAGGCGTCAAAACGGGGCAGGTTGAGCATCTTGCCGGTCGCCGGGGCGAGCCAGGGGCGGTGCAGGCGGTGGGCCCAGCGGGCCCAGTGGTGACGGTGGGCCTTCGTTTGGGCCCTGAGGCCCACGCCTGACACAGCGTCGCGTACCTACGCTCACCGTCCGGAAAGCACACACGTCCGGAAAGCACACACGTCCGGAAAGCACACCCGGTCGGCTGGCACACCCGGCCGGAAGGCACGCGGCCGGTAGGCCCGCGGATCGGCGAGGAGGGGTGCCGTATGGCGGACGGGGGCGGCATACGGGCGTACGGGCGCAGACCGGTCTTCGACGACCGGGGGGCGACCGGCACCGAGTACCTCGGGATGGTCGTCGTCAGCGCGGCGATCGTCCTGGCCCTCTCGGCCACCGGTGTCGGCCAGTTGATCTACGACAGGATCGCCGCGCAGGTGTGCCGGGTCGCCGGCGGCGGCGACTGCGGGACGGCCGGGCCCGGGCCGGACAAGCCGCTCACCGACGCGGACTTCGAGCCGTCGCTGTGCCAGGTCTCCTCCGTCACCGACAAGGCGGGCTCCAAGGCGAAGATCCTCTTCTGGGAGATCGGCAAGGAGTACGGCTTCCAGGAGCAGCGTCTGAAGGCGAAGACGGACGTCAACGGGGACGGCAAGGTCGACGACAGCGACCAGCTGGTCTACCTGACCTTCACGGACGCGGCGTCGGTCGCCGCCAAGAAGGACTTCAAGCCGGGCATGAAAGTGGGCCGGTTCGGGGCGGACAAGGTGGAGCTGGGGCTCGGCATCAAGGTGACCAACGGCGACACCTGGGTGTTCCAGAGTCCCGAGGAGGCCCAGCGGTTCCGGGACGACGTGGAGAAGCTGCAGATGTACGAGATGCGGCGGACCATGCCCGGCGGCGCGGAGGCGAGTGTCGGCGACAGCATCCTCTACCTCTTCGGCAAGGGCCCCCTGAAGGACGAGGAGGACACGCAGAACCGCATCAAGGAGCACCTCGGCGACAACCGGAAGATCACCTACGGCAAGGTGGGCCTGGAGGCGTCGGCGTCCGCGGGCCTGAAGATCTCCGCGGGCGACGAGAAGAAGCTGAGCGCCGCGCTCGGCGGCACCTTCAAGTACGCGCCCGAGGTCACCTGGACCGACAACTCCTACAAGAACACCAAGTCGTACACCTACTCCTCGTCCATCGAGTACGGCTCCAAGGTGGGGTACGAGGCGGGCCCGCTCAGCGGTGAGTACACGGCGAACACGACGCAGACCGGCACCATCACCGTCACCTACGACAAGAAGACCGGAAAGCTGGTCCGTGTCGACATGACCCGCACGGTCGAGGAGGGCGGCCAGAAGGACGGCGCGAAGGCGGGCGGCGACAACGGCAAGAAGGACGGCGACAAGCGGGGCGGGAACGCCGGGGTGAAGGGCACCGACTCGCAGACCGGCATCGAGATCGTGACGAACACGCTCACCTTCGATCCCGGTCCGGCGGGCGACCGGGACCGGGCGGTCGCCGAGCGCTGGCTGGACAGCAACAACGAGCAGGTCGCGACGCCCTTCCAGTACATGTTCGCCGACCACGCCCCGACGTCCCGCCCGGGCGCCGACGACCCCTTCGGGCAGCTGATGTTCGACCAGGGCAAGTCGAGCCGGATGACGTACACCGGGGAGGTGAACGCGGCCGAGTACGGCTTCGAGTTGAATCTGGGGCTGAGCCTGGGCATGACGATCAGCACGGAGAAGAAGGCGGAGACCCTGGCCGACGCCCGGTTCCTCGGGGCGCCGCGCGGACAGGCCCGCTCCTATCTTCCCTACAGCTACTGTGCGAACTGACGAGACGGGAGCTCCTGCCGATGAAGACCCGCCGTGCCGGCCTGGCCGCCGCCCTGCTGACGACCGCCGTCGCCCTGACCGGCTGCGGGAGTTCCGACTCCGGCGCGGGCAGCGTGCCCGAGGGCTGGGGGACGCTGAAGACGAAGGGGGTCGACGTGTCGTATCCGCAGGGATACGAGGAGCAGAGCGCGGCCGAGCGGGGCGAGCACAATGCCGCGGCGGCGGTGCGGACGGAGAACGGGAAGAAGGTCTCAATCCTCACCGTGCAGCTCGGGTTCACCGAGGCGAACTCCGCCGAGCAGGCCGCGATCGCCGCCGAGGCGGGCATCCAGATGGGCGCCGACGTCAAGGGCCGGCAGGACGTGGAGCTGGCCGGCACGGACGAGGCCAAGCGGATCGACTTCTCCTTCAAGGCGACCGGCGAGGACGGCGGACCGGCCGCGGGCACCCCGGTCGAGGGAGTGATCCTGGCCGGGCTGGACTCGCGCGACACGACCTTCGCGATCCGGATCGACGCGCGGCAGGGGTCCCTGCCGGACGGGGACCTGGACCGGATCATCGACTCGGTCGAGGTGCACTAGCCGTGGCGGTGCCGGGCGCCGGATACGTCGTACTGGCCGCGCTGGTGGCGCTGTTCGGGGCGCTGGCGTGGCGGTACGCGCGGCGGCTGGTGACGGTGACGCGGGTGCTGCGGAGCGGTGTCCGGGCGGAGGGCGAGTGCGTGCGGGTGGAGACGGAGCCGTACCAGCGTTCCGACGCGCGGCGGCACTTCTTCGCCTTCCGCACCGCCGACGGCGTACGGGTCGAGTTCGAGGACCTGGCGGGCTGGTCGACGACCGAGGGCAGCCCGGTCAGCGTCACCTACGACCCCCGCGATCCCGCGGGCACCGCGACGGTGGCGGGCCGGGGCAGCTGGTCCCCGGTGCTCCAGTCGCTGGCCCTGGTCGCGGGCTGCGGCCTGGCCGCGGCGGGTTTCGCGATCCTGCTGTACGTCGAGATCACCGGGAGTCACCGATGACGTTCGTCCGCTGCTGGTCCGTCGGGATCGTGGTGCTCGTCCTCACCGAGTACGTCCAGATGACGCTGGTGTACGGGCCGCTGGTCGGCCCGGAGGGCGTCGGGTCGTTCGGGGCCGCGCTGGCGCTGGTGCATCTGCCGAACCTGGTGTGCGTCGTGCTGGCCACCTGGGCGGCGGCGCGGGTGCATCCGGAGCCGTGGCGCGAGGTGCCGGTGCGGCATCTGGCGGCGGCGTGCGCGGTGCCGGCGGCGGCGCAGGTGCTGCTGCTGTCCCTGCGGCCGGGGGTGCTGGACCTGGCGGGTGCGGCGTTCTGGATGTCCACGGGTGTGCTGCTGGCGGGATGCGCGGTGGGACTGCTCCTCGACAGGTTGGTCTGGACCTCTTGACAGCCCCTTTGGTCTGGACCATTTTCTTGTCATGTCCCCACACAGACGATCCCTGCGGTTCTGGTCGGGTGCCGTCACGGCTGCCCTGGCCCTCACTGTCACGACCGTCGGCCAGGCCAGCGCCGCCGACGTCAACAACGCCAGGAACGCCGGCTTCGAGTCGGGCCTGAGCGACTGGACCTGTTCGGCGGGCAGCGGCACCGCGGTCTCCTCCCCGGTGCACTCCGGGTCGGCCGCGCTGCAGGCGACCCCGTCGGGGCAGGACAACGCCCGGTGCGCCCAGACGGTCCGGGTGAAGCCCAATTCGACGTACACACTGGGCGCCTGGGTGCGGGGCGGGTACGCCTACCTGGGCGTGACGGGCACGGGCACGACGGACGTGTCCACCTGGACGCCCGACTCCTCGTCCTGGAAGCAGCTGTCGACCACCTTCACCACCGGCTCCTCGACCACCTCGGTGACGGTGTACACGCACGGCTGGTACGGGCAGGCGGCGTACTACGCCGACGACGTGTCGGTGTTCGGCCCCGACGGCGGCGGAGGCACCGACCCGGGTCCGACGATCCCGTCCGTGCCGGCCGGCCTGAACGTCTCCGGGACGTCGTCCTCGTCGGTGTCTCTGGCCTGGAACGCCGTCTCCGGCGCGACGGGTTACACCGTGTACCGCGACGGCACCAAGGCGACCGCGGTCTCCGGCACCTCGGCGACCGTGACCGGGCTCGCGGCCTCGACGTCGTACTCCTTCCAGGTCACGGCGACGAACGGGGCCGGTGAGTCGCCGAAGTCGGCCGCCGTCACGGGCACCACGACCAAGCCGAACGGCCCCGGCCCGGCGCTGCCCAAGCACGCCGTGACCGGCTACTGGCAGAACTTCGACAACGGCGCGACGGTCCAGAAGCTCTCCGACGTCCAAGCGCAGTACGACATCATCGCCGTCGCCTTCGCGGACGCGACCTCGACGCCGGGCGCGGTGACCTTCAACCTCGACTCGGCCGGTCTCGGCGGCTACACCGTCGACCAGTTCAAGGCCGACATCCGGGCCAAGCAGGCGGCCGGGAAGAAGGTCATCGTCTCGGTCGGCGGCGAGCGCGGCACGGTGGCGGTGAACGACGCCGCGTCGGCGACGAACTTCGCGAACAGCGTGTACTCCGTGATGCAGACGTACGGTTTCGACGGCGTCGACATCGATCTGGAGAACGGCCTCAACGCGACCTACATGACGCAGGCGCTGCGGGCGCTCTCGGCGAAGGCCGGCTCGTCGCTGATCATCACGATGGCGCCGCAGACCATCGACATGCAGTCGACGTCGAACTCCTACTTCCAGACGGCCCTGAACATCAAGGACATCCTCACGGTCGTCAACATGCAGTACTACAACAGCGGTTCCATGCTGGGCTGCGACGGCAAGGTCTACGGCCAGGGCTCGGTCGACTTCCTCACGGCCCTGGCCTGCATCCAGCTGGAGAACGGCCTCGCCCCGTCCCAGGTCGGGCTCGGCCTGCCCGCCTCGACCCGGGGGGCGGGAAGCGGCTACGTCTCACCGACCGTGGTGAACAACGCCCTGGACTGCCTGACCAAGGGCACGGGGTGCGGATCCTTCAAGCCGCCGCGGACGTACCCCGGCCTGCGCGGTGCGATGACCTGGTCGACCAACTGGGACGCCACCGCGGGCAACGCCTGGTCCAACGCGGTGGGGCCGCATGTGCACGGGCTGCCGTAGCGGCCCCTATCCCATCGGGCGGTAGTGGCCGAGGACCCAGGCCAGCTGCGGGAACCACTCCTGGAGCCGCGTCCTGGGTCTGGCCTCCACCACGCACTCGTAGAACCTGCCGTCCATGTGGACCACGGCCACCATCAGCGCCTTGCCGTCCGGGCTCGCCCGGTAGTGGACGCTGCGGATCTCCGGCCAGCGGAACTCGACCGTGAGGCCGGAGGTCTCGAAGGCCACGCCGGACGCGTCGACGACGACCGCGTTGCGCTTGTCGACGGCCAGGAAGTCCGGCCCGGCCGCCGCCTGCTGCGGCGCCTGGGCGTACGGAGGCTGGGCGTACGGAGGATGGGCGGGCGCGTACGGGGGCGGCGCCGGTGCGTACTGCGGCGGGG